>JAYVUL010000181.1:0-2597 GCA_043787935.1 Chitinophagaceae bacterium
TTGAATTAGACTGGCAGCACTGCAAAAAAAATACAACAAGGCAATCGGGATAATTTTCATATAAATAAATTTTAATTGTTTTTGAGTAGTAAAACATATTTGGCAATCGCTTTTGCATCTTCAACAGATAGATCTTTATGAGGAGCCATTGCAATTGCACCCCAGTTGCCACTTCCGCCATTAATGATCTTGTGAGCCAAAGTGTCTATAGTAGCATCATTGTTTGGGTATTTATTGGCAATGTCACGAAAAGGGGGGCCTATAACTTTTTCATCAACTTTGTGACAGGTACTACAATCTAAATTTTTCACCAGCTCCAGTCCTTTTTGAAATTCGGGACTGTCAGTTGGATCAGCTTTAGTGGTTTCTTTTACTTCGGGCTTGGCTTCTGTTTTTTCTTTGGCTTTGGGTTCTGTTTTTGCTTCATTTGCGCCATTGTTACATGCATACATGCCGGCAGTTAATAAACAGATGGTGATAATTTTTTTCATGTCAGTTATGTTTTTTTATTTTATTTAAAATTATGGTTAATAAAATTACTAATCTAATCCTAAAACACTACGGTTAAATTTTTCATTGCTGCCCGTAGAGGCAAAATCGTCAAATGCTTTTTCGGTTACCCGGATGATATGGTCCTTAATAAATACCGATCCTTCTTTGGCACCATCTTCCGGATGTTTGATGGCACATTCCCATTCCATTACTGCCCAGCCTTTATAATTGTAGGCAGCCAGTTTACTAAAAATAGCTTTAAAATCAACCTGTCCATCACCCAGTGAACGGAAACGCCCTGCACGGTCTATCCAGTTTTGATAACCGCCATACACACCCTGTTTACCTGTTGGGTTAAATTCAGCATCCTTAACATGAAACATTTTAATACGTTCATGGTAATGGTCTATGTATGTAAGGTAATCAAGGCATTGCAATACAAAATGCGAAGGGTCGTATAATAAACAGGCCCTCGGATGGTTGTTTACTTTTTCAAGAAACATTTCGTAACTAACCCCATCATGAAGATCTTCCCCGGGATGAATTTCATAACAAAGATCAACACCCTGTTCGTCAAAATGATTCAATATCGGCAGCCATCTTTTTGCCAATTCAGTAAAACCTGTTTCTACTAAACCTGCGGGCCGTTGTGGCCATGGATATACGGTATGCCATAATAAGGCACCGCTAAAAGTGGCGTGTGCGCTCAGTCCTAGGTTTTTTGACGCTATAGCAGCGTACTTTAATTGTTGTATTGCCCATTGGGTTCTTGCTATAGGGTTGTTGCGAAAAGCTTCTGGTGCAAAGCCATCAAACAAGGCATCATAGGCAG
This sequence comes from Chitinophagaceae bacterium, assembly GCA_043787935.1. Lineage (GTDB taxonomy): Bacteria > Bacteroidota > Bacteroidia > Chitinophagales > Chitinophagaceae > Ferruginibacter. The sequence goes on from JAYVUL010000181.1 coordinate 1,325, forward strand.
GGTTTACTGCTATCAATTGGCCCTGTAAATGGGTAGACAGTTCTGTTATTTCCAATCCGCAGCTGTTTACAATCCCTTTCAATTCATCGCAATAAGTTTTGCTTTCGGCAGCTTTTTGCAGGTCTATCAGGCGGCCATCCCAGCTGGGAATTTGTACGCCAACAAACCCAATGCTTTTGGCCCATGTACAAATACTTTTTAACGAATTAAAGGGAGCATCATCTCCCATAAATTGTGCAAGAAAAATTCCCGGCCCTTTTACTGTTGTCATAAATATTTAGTTATTGTTTTTATGCATCACCATCGGAGAGCAAATTTTTTACTAATGGTAAAATCAAATAAATTATTGTCCGGGCTAAGATGCAATGTGGTAAATCGCTGTGTCACTCACTTGTACATTCTCAGCATTGTGGTACACTTCCCAATCGAACACTCACTTCTCAAACAGTAAAATAAAAATCCGTCGCAATCAGTTTAAATCAGTGTCATCAGCGTTCCTATCCAACTGTATGATCAAACCATTTTTTATCCGACTGTGAAGATGCTACCACATTATCAATAAATGCCATTCCTCTTATCCCATCTTCAACAGAAGGAAAATCAAGCGCTTCTTTTGAAGGAATAGTGCCATCAATTCTTGCTGATAGTGTTTGCGCAAAATTTCTATAGATATTTCCAAAGGCTTCCAGGTAACCTTCCGGATGCCCCCCTGGTGTACGGCAACTGTTTCTTGCAAAGTTGGAAAGCCCGGGATAGTTTGTCCCTGCCCTTAATATTTGTGCAGGCTGATCAAGCCATTTTACCAACAGGGTATTAGGCTCCTGTTGTGCCCATTCAATGCCTCCTTTTTCGCCGTATACCCTTATTCTTAAGGCGTTCTCTTCACCGGCCGCAACCTGCGAAGCCATTAAAACACCTGCTGCACCATTATTAAATTTCAACAATACATTGCCATCATCATCCAGTGCCCTGCCATCCACCAAAATATTTAAAGCAGCACACATATGGGTAATTTGCAAACCACTAACATACTCTGCAAGGTGGGCAGCATGTGTACCAATATCGCCCATGGCACCGCTTTTGCCACTTTTTGTAGGGTCGGTTCTCCAGGCTGCCTGGGCATTGCCTTCCCTTTCACTTAATTTACTCAGCCATCCCTGTGGGTATTCTACCCACACTTTTCTTATTTTACCCAATACTCCTTCTGCACACATGGCCCTTGCCTGTTTTACCATTGGGTAACCAGAGTAAGTATGTGTTAAACAAAGTATCA
>JAYVUL010000182.1:0-8152 GCA_043787935.1 Chitinophagaceae bacterium
ACTTTTAGCTAAATAAGCTGTTTCGCCAGTTAAGGGAACATCCAGTAACCTGAGATTGTGTTTGCTGCTATTTGCTTTTAACAGATTCTCTTTTTCAAATTTATGTGTGCTGTATATTACTGTCTCCATCTTTTATTTGTTACAGGTTAATAATTCCATTAGCTCAAACATATCTTTATCAATGGTATGTTGTTTTACTACGCTTTCAAATGGCGTTAATATTATCTGATTACGAACGATGCCCACCATTTTATTTGTTTCATTATTTAAAAGAGTTTTTACGGCAGTTACCCCCATCTTAACTCCAAGAAGGCGGTCGGCATAACTTGGATTCCCTCCCCGCTGCACATGGCCTAATGTAGTTATGCGTATGTCAAATGTTTCATCAATTTGCTTTAATTGATGTGCGACTTCGGCAGCACCGGTTTCATCGCCTTCTGATACTATGATGATAAGCGATGAATGATCTTTTTTCCATCCTCTTTTAACCATATCAATTAACCGGTCAATATCAGCAGTTGATTCAGGTATAAGTATTCCTTCCGCACCACTTGCTATGCCGCTGTTGATGGCTATGTAACCGGCGTCATGGCCCATTACTTCTACAATAAATATCCTTTCATGTGCATCTGCAGTATCTCTTATTTTATCAATTGATTCCAGTGCGGTATTCACGGCTGTATCAAAGCCAAGCGTAAAATCTGTTCCGGTAAGATCATTGTCTATTGTGCCAGGTATGCCTATAACCGGCAAATTGCTTATTTCCGAAAAAGCGAGCAGGCCTTTAAATGTGCCATCGCCGCCAATGGCTATCAGCGCATCTATTTTTTCATTTTGAAGATTGCGCAAAGCCTGTTGTCTTCCTTCAACGGTAAGAAATCGAGAGCACCTTGCCGTTTTAAGTATAGTGCCACCGCAATGAGCGATATTATTTACAGCATGTTCATCTAATTGTAAAAACCTTCCGTCAATCATTCCTTCATATCCTTTAATGATGCCTGTAGTTTTTATGCTGTTTACTTTTGCTGCTTTCACTGCCGCTCTAACCGCTGCATTCATACCCGGTGAATCGCCGCCGGAAGTAAAGATTCCTATGTTGCTAATCTTATTCATGTGCTATAAGTTGTTTGTCTTTTTCTTCAATTAAGGTTTCTGCTTCCAGAATATTCTCAATACCTTTTATCAATGCATCCGGGTTAAACGAAATACTATTGATTCCATTTTCCACTAAAAATTTTGCATATTCCGGGTAATCACTTGGGGCCTGGCCACACAAACCCGTTTTCACTCCAGCCAGTTTCGCTTTTACTAAAGTCATTTCGATGAGTTGCATAACAGCGGGGTCGAATGGACTAAAAATGTCCCCCAATAACTCAGAGTCCCTGTCAGCACCAAGTGTGAGTTGCGTCAAATCATTAGAGCCGATAGAAAAACCATCAAATCGTTTGGCAAACTTATCAGCCAACAAAGCATTACTCGGTATCTCAATCATTACATATATCTCCAGTCCATTTACTTTTCTTTCCAGGCCAAACTCCTTCATCGTTTCCAATACTTTGTCCGCTTCTGATAATGTGCGGCAGAATGGAACCATTAGCTTAACGTTAGTAAATCCCATTTCTTCCCGAACCATTTTCATTGCCTTGCATTCAAGTTCAAATGCATCTCTGTATAGCGGATTATAATAGCGGGAAGCCCCCCGGAGCCCTATCATTGGATTCTCTTCATGTGGCTCGAAGGATTTGCCACCAACCAGGTTAGCATATTCATTGGATTTAAAATCACTCATTCTTACTATCACATCTTTAGGGTAAAATGCTGCAGCAATGGTAGCAGTTGCTCCGGCGAGGCGTTCAATGAAGTATTGTGATTTATCAGTATAGCCCCTGGTAAGCCATTCAATTCTTGTCTTTATTTTTTCATCGGTTATTTTTTCAAAATGCTTTAATGCCATTGGGTGAACACTAATGGCATTGCTGATAATAAATTCCATACGCATCAAACCAACACCATCATTGGGGAGGAAAGAATAGGTAAATGCTTTGTCCGGGTGAGCCAGTATAAGCATTATTTTTGTATGCGGTTTTCGCAGATGGCTCAAATCAATTTGTTTTACTTCCCATTCTAACTTTCCATCATAAATATATCCAGTGTCTCCTTCGGCGGTTGATACGGTTATGTATTGTCCATCTTTAATTACCTGTGTGGCATTACCTGTGCCTACTACAGCAACTGCCCCCATTTCTCTGGCAACAATAGCTGCATGGGAAGTACGGCCACCCTGTTCTGTAATAATAGCAGCCGCTTTTTTTAATACCGGATCCCAATCTGGGTCAGCTCTTCCGGTTACTAATATTTCGCCCTGATTCAATAAATCAATCTGCGAAGCAGATTGCAGCACTCTTGCTTTTCCACTCACTATTCTATGACCAAGGCCAATGCCTGAACAAACCGGGCTTGTTGTGTTTTTAATGTGATACTCCTGCAGCAAATCCTTATTTAATTTGTTGCTGTGTACGGTTTCGGGCCGGGCCTGAACAATAAACAGTTCATCAGTGTTACCGTCTTTTGCCCATTCAATATCCATGTGTCTACCATAATATTTTTCAATGATAACTGCCCATTCAGCCAGTTCTATAATATCAGCATCACTTAATATAAAGCTGTTTACTAATTGCTGTGGTGTATTATTATTGATTATGGCATCTTCAGGTTTGCTTAATGTTGTGCCGTTTTGCGTAGAATAAATCATCATTTTTTCTTTACTGCCCAATCTCTTTGAAATAATCGGTCTGCTTACTTTACCCAGCAAGGGTTTAAAGACCATAAACTCATCGGTATTCACAGTGCCTTGTACAACATTTTCACCTAAGCCCCATGCCCCCGATATAAACACTACGTTTTCGAAACCGGTATCTGGTTCCAGGGTAAACATTACACCGGCACTTGAAAGGTCAGAACGAACCATCAGTTGCACACCAATTGATAGCGCCACTTTCATGTGGTCAAATCCTTTGTCTGCTCTGTATTTTATAGCTCTGTCTGTAAATAGAGAAGCAAAGCAGCGATGACACGCCAGCAAAAGATTGTCAACACCCTTAACGTTCAGGAAGGATTCCTGCTGCCCTGCAAAGCTTGCATTGGGTAAATCTTCTGCCGTGGCACTACTGCGTACAGCAAGTGAAGTAGCGTTACCATATTTACCGACCAAATCATTGTATGCATTAATGATTGCATTTTTTAATTCATCCGGCAAAGTGCCCGTCATCATTAATGAGCGGCATTTTGTGCCTACATCATGCAAATTGGAAAAACTATTTACATCCAATGTTGCAAGAACATCAGTAAGATGATTTTCCAGTTTATTGAATTCAATAAAACTCCAATAGGCTGTTGCGGTAATGGCAAATCCATCCGGCACATTAATTCCTTTAGGAGTAAGTTTAGAATACATTTCGCCGAGTGATGCATTTTTTCCGCCTACGGCTGGGATATCACCCATGCCAATCTGCGAAAATGGTTTAATTAGCGTTTTCATATCTTAATTTTTTTTAGATGAAAATTCATTTTTGAAATATGCCCTGGCATTAGCTTCTGATTTGAAGTATAAAACATCTTCTTTAGAACCAGGTTTGCCAATAATAAAAGCTATTGCTTTGTCAACTTGTTCGCCAGAAAGAGGGTCAGAGATATAATGTGTAGCTGAATCATCTTTCAAAGCCTTTACACAACCTTCGCAGCAGCCGTAATATGTTTTATTATTTAATGGAACTGCAATCTGCTCCGAGTTCATAAATCTGTTATTAATCATACATACCTGGCTATTGACAAGCTTTGTAATTCCTGTATCAGAGAAAATGACAGTAGCTCCAACCATGGCTTTTTTATTATCTTTTTCAGAAGATCCACCTGAATTACAAGACATAACTGTAACCAGAGAAATGACCAGGGCTAATCCTATATAAATTTTTGATTTCATCTTTAATTGATTTTATTAGTTACTTTTTTATTACAAATTTCATTTATCGGTTGTCTCTTGTTTTATTGCGATGTTTATAAAAGGGTTTTACAGGGTATTGTTCCAGCATATCATATACAACAGGATGCAGGTTCATTTTCAGGTAAGCTGTATCGTATAAATCTGCTTTAGCTGTTCCACTCCAAACTATTTTTTGTTGTGCCCTGTCAATAACATTTAGTGTAATTGAATTTTTTAAATAAGTTTCTTTCGGTACTGGGTTCTGCGGTGGATAATTGAAATATTTATAAGTAAAAGGTTTAGTGTACTTGAACGGGTTTGTAAGTGGATGCAGGTAGGGGTTTGCATAAGTAGTAACCGTTGTTGTACTATAGGGTGCTGGTAGCGTTGGGTCTTCCTTTTCCTTTGTTTCGCTTTTAATTACCAGTTGCAGTAAAACATCCGGATTGTTCACATTGACTTTGTAACCCCGCTCACCCATACAATGCGTAAAATAGTTTACTGTATTATTCCGCATCAATCCAAAAATGGTTGATGCATCTGCAGAATCCTTATCTGGTAGCCATGCAAAAGTATTGTACCGTTTAAAATCAATAGACTTGTCGTAGCTGCTTTGTATATCTTTATAGATTTTTTTACTGCAACCCATAATTGCTAATAAAATAATACCTGCAATGGCAAATTCCTTATTATTGTATTTTGTATTCAGTTTCATATTTCAGTATTTTAATGATGTGTTTCCATTACTTCTATTTTCCCATGTTTTCTTAACTCATATTCCTTATTCATCAAAAATATCAGGGGTGTTACCAGTAGTATAAATGTGGATGAAGTAAGTACACCGCCAACCATAGGCAGTACAATCGGTATCATCACATCACTTCCTACACCGGTGCTCCATAGTATTGGAACTAATCCAAATAATGATACACTGACTGTCATAAGCTTTGGCCTAAGTCTTTTAGCAGCCCCTGCAATTACATATTCTTTTAACTCAGCTTTAGTAATTGTGTCGCTGGAGTTTCCTCTTTTTGCGACTAATTGCTGCATGGCATCATTGAGGTAAATAACCATTACAATGTTTGTTTCCACCGCCAGCCCAAATAAAGCAATAAAGCCTACGGCAACTGCGATGGAAATATTCACTCCCCAGAAATAAATTATATAGGCGCCGCCAATCAATGCAAATGGTATAGTGATAAGGCTAAAAAGGGATTCACGGGCAGAATGAAAAGCAAAATACATGCACATGAAAATGACGACAAGTACTACCGGTAATATCATTTTTAATGTTTTTTCGCCACGAATCAGGTTTTCATAATTACCACTCCAGTTCAGGTAATAACCTTTGGGCATTTTTGTAATCATGGCATTGAGTTTTTTTTGTGCTTCCTCAACGGTGCCGGCGAGATCTCTTTCCCTTACATTAAAAAGTACCGTTCCTCTTAGCATGGCATTTTCAGAATTAATCATCGGCGGGCCTTCGGTAATTTTTACATCTGCTACTGCTTCCAGCGGTATGGGGCCATAGCTCATAGTTTGCACCTGCAATCTTTTTAATGCCTGGATATTATTACGAAAATCCTGTGCAAAACGGGCATTAACTGAAAAACGCTGCCTCCCTTCAATGGTAGTGGTAAGCCGCATACCGCCCAACGCACTTTCCACAACTGCATTTACATCATCAATACTCAATCCGTATCGTCCTATTTCCTCCCGCTTTATTTTAATGTCTATATATTTTCCGCCACTTATAGGTTCCACATATAAATCTTTTATGCCCGGAGTTCCTTCCAGTGCTTTTTTTACTTGTTGTGCAAAGGCATAAATGGTATCCAAATTCTGTCCAAACACTTTAATGCCTACATCCGTGCGGATACCCGTAGAAAGCATGTTGATACGATTGATTATAGGTTGCGTCCAGCCATTTACAACACCGGGTATTTGAAGCTTTCTATTTAATTCATTGATGATACTGTCTTTGGTAAATCCCTTTCTCCATTCTTTTCTTGGCTTCAGCATAATAATTGTTTCTACCATGCTGATAGGGGAATTATCGGTAGCTGTATAAGCTCTCCCAGCTTTACCCATTACATGTGCTACTTCCGGAACAGTAGTAATAATTTTGTCCTGAACCTGTAGTAAACGCTTAGCTTCTGAATTGGAAACATCAGGCATCATCACCGGCATAAATAAAAGTGAACCTTCATCCAGCGGGGGCATAAACTCACGGCCCAGGCTCATTACCATAGGGATGCTAATTATCAAGGCAGCCAGATTAACTCCAAGCGTTACCCACCTTCTTTTTATACAAGCCCGTATAACGGGTTCATAAATTTTTTCTAAGACACGGTTTACAGGATTAACATGTTCCGGCAAAAATCTCCCTTTCATAAAAAAGGAAATAAGCACCGGAGCCAGTGTTACTACCAATATGGCATCCACTGCCATAATAAAAGTTTTGGTATATGCCAGGGGATGGAACAACTTTCCTTCCTGCCCCGTTAAGAGAAATACCGGCAGAAAAGAAGTAATAATAATTACGGTAGAAAAAAATACTCCCCGGGATACCTGTATGCAGGAAGACTCTACAATTTTCATTCTTACATCTTCCGGAATTTTCCGGTAAGAAGGTTTTGTTTTGCTTAAACGCTGTTTCAATTTTTTCCAGAAATTCATAATATTAAATATTTTCGGGGTTATCACTGTTTTGCCATTCAGAAAGCCTTCGGTAAGCATTTTCCGACATAATTATTCCATTATCAACTATAACCCCAATGGCTATAGCGATACCCGTCAAAGACATTAAATTTGAAGACTGATCAAAAGCATTGAGCAGTATAAAACTTATGGCGAGTGTTATTGGAATTTGAATAATAATACTTACAGCGCTACGCCAGTGAAAAAGGAAAAGGAGCACCACTAAAGAAACCACAATCATTTCTTCCTTTAGCTTTCCAGTTACTGTTTCAATGGCTGCTTCTATTAATCCACTTCTGTCATAAGAAGTTTTAAATGATACGCCAGGCGGAAGACCCTTTTCCACTTCTTTCATTTTTTCTTTAACGGCTTTTATTACTTTATCCGCATTTTGACCATACCGCATCACTATAATTCCACCCACCACTTCTCCTTTTCCATTCTCGTCAAAAATTCCTAAACGCAAGTCTCCGCCCATTTGTACACTACCTAAATCCTTTACTCTTACCGGGATTCCATTATATTGACCTAATGCAATATTCTCGACGTCTTCTTTGTTTTTAATATAACCCAGCCCACGAATTACATAGGCCATATCACTCATTTCAAATTTTCGCCCACCTACATCATTATTGTTTGCTTTTACTTTATTCATTACATCCATCAGGGAAATATTATAAAACTGCAACTTTACTGGGTCTAATACAATCTGGTATTGCTTTTCAAAACCCCCAAATGATGCAACTTCGGCAACGCCAGGCACTGTCTGCAATGCAAACTTTATATACCAATCCTGTAATGCACGTTGTTCGCCTAAATCCAATTTGGGTGCGTCAAGATGATACCAAAAAATGTGGCCTACACCTGTGCCGTCAGGGCCTAAAGCAGGTGTAATTCCGGGAGGTAATAACCGCTGTGCATAGTTTAATCGTTCTAATACACGGGTACGGGCCCAGTAGATGTCAACATTATCTTCAAAAATTACATACACAAAACTCATCCCGAACATAGATGTACCTCTTATATTTTTGATACGGGGAATACCCTGTAGATTGGATACGAGTGGATAGGTAATTTGATCTTCCATCAACTGTGGACTGCGTCCCATCCATTCCGTAAAAACGATGACCTGGTTTTCAGACAAGTCCGGTATGGCATCAATCGGATTTTCTTTCACCGAATAAAATCCCCAAACAAAAAGCCCGGCTGCTATCAGTAAAACCATAAATCGGTTTCGTAATGCAAATTTTATGAGTGCCTGTACCATAAATTGGTTTTGATTTTAATGTTATCTAAATAGGTTTCAATTGACATAAAATAATTTTGGTTGATTACAATTTATTACTGATAAGAAATGCCGCAGCAAATGCAAGAATTGAATACAACTCGGGGAACACCGCCAATATCATCGTTTTGCCAAACACATCATTACCTGAAGCAATTTCTGCAATACCATTGGCGCAAATTTGCCCC
>JAYVUL010000183.1:0-2287 GCA_043787935.1 Chitinophagaceae bacterium
TTAATAGTTTGTCCTGTACCGCCTGTTGTATAAGTTAAAAACCTGGCCCCCGCACTCACGGTGAGGTTACCATATAAGGTCATAGCATTTGAAATTCCATTCCATTGCAAAATACCGGATGTTCCCTGGCCAATGGTGAGGTTATTGATACCTGTTACCAATTGGTCCACGGTTACAATAGAGCCATTAGCAATGGTAACATTATCACCAGCAACAGGAACAATTCCACCAACCCATGTGGCGGTGCTGCTCCATAAGCCACCCATAGCGGTAGAAGTAATATTTCCAGATACATAGGTTGTAAAGGAGTTTTCCACACAACCTGACGTAGTACCAATTGCGTTGATAGGCGCTATTTTCCAATAATAGGTCGTACTGTACAACAGCCCTGGAAAAGCTGGTGTATATGTGGTTCCGGCCTGGTTAGCCGAAACTAATACTGATGGGCTCTCAGCGGTAACCAATGCAAGGCTTGTACCCAGATAAACATTATAACCTGTTACAGCCGGAGAACCGGTTGCACCACTCCAGGACAGCACCTGTGTGATCGGCACATTTACCGCTGCATTTGCAGGAGTAAATGTGGTGGCACAATTTGGTGAGGTTTGTGTGGGTGTGGAGGCAGTACCCGTCAATGGCCCTGCAGTCAGATACAATGGGCCGCCAACGCACAAATTATTCATGGAATAAACATAAAAATCGTATGTAGTTAGTGGTGAAAGGCCTGTTGCACTAAAAGTTGTGGCTGCGCCAGACTGTACAATAGTTCCTGATCCTAATGATCCTCCTGCAGTATAAGCTGTGCCATTAACAGGTGCGGTGGTTACAGCAAGGTTTGGATATCTTACTACCAGGTATCCATCGGATGGTGGAACGGCCGCTGTAAATGAACCGTTGATTTGGGCGGCAGTTAAAGGGGTTAAAACCAACCCGGTTGGTTGTGCTGCTGGAGCAGCACATGGCCCGGGTGGTGTAAATGTATACGTTAAACCACTGGCTGGAAAAATAGCAGAAGTAAACGTTAATTGAGCTGTATTAGCTGCACTTGCAGTTGTGGCAGACCAGTTAGTAGTTGTAGTGCGGCTGGAAAAATCAGCTACTGTGGCTCCAGTAAGTCCAGACTGGCAGGTTTGTGTTGTTGCAGGGATGCCTGGTTTATACACAAACTGAAGAACGTTAGTGCCTTCAAATAACTTCAGTTGGAAATTGATTTCATTACCCCCCGTACTAAAAAATCCCCAGTCCTTCCATTGCAGCGTAAATACCCTGCTTCCTACTGCCCCGGTAACCAGGTACTCTATTTCACAGGTAGCAGCATTACCATAAAGATCTTCACTAAATGGATGTGCAGCGTTGGCAAGATTTTGAATGGAAGTACCATTATAGAAATTGCCCGGCGCAGTTCCACTAAAAGAAACATAGCCATTTGAACTTACCCCAAGCGTAGTTACAGCAGTGCCATTATACACAAAGCTGAAACCAATAGGTACGGCAGCATAGCCATTATCATCATTTACAGCACCTACTGCAGAAAGAAAAGTTCCGCCAGATATGGTGGTATAAGTTCCGGCAGTAGAAGTGAAAGAATAAATAGAAACTTGTGCATTGGTTATTGCTGCGAACAAAACAGTAAGCAGCAAGAAGTAAATTTTCTTCATAATGGAGAGTTTAGATGGTGTTTGGTAATTCTGCGCCTGAAAAGAATGTGGGAAGATATTTCTTTTTTGTTAACAAAAAAGTTTTCTTTAAGATTTTTTTAACGTTTGCATAATTAACTTATCAACATAAAATCAATTATTTATGAGATAATGATCGTTTTAAACAGATGGCTGATTGAACTGTTTTTCCAGGGGTAAAATTTCAAATATTCAGGTTTTTTACATCGTGAAAATGGCGTTTTCAACATTCACAAAAATGCCATCTTCCCTATTTTGTATGGGAAATGTTTTCAGGTAATATCCTTCTCCACTTACATTTCTACCATTTTTCAGGCTGAATTTGTATTTATGCAGGGGGCAAATCATGTTTCCCAGCGCATCCAGGTGGCCACCCGCCAGTAGGGCACCGGCATGCGGACATTTTTGAGTGCAGGCAAAAAGCTGGTTACTGTGTTTGGCAATGCAGAGGGTTTTGCCATTTACGTCAATTTCGGCAAGGCCATTGACGTTAAAATTTATTTCGGAAATATTATTGGCTATTTTATGCCAGTTTTGGCTTGTAATTGTTGCCATTGATTTATTTTTAATTCCTTTCGGGAATTTTTGTTTGCCACTGAAGACACAGAATC
>JAYVUL010000184.1:0-14472 GCA_043787935.1 Chitinophagaceae bacterium
AATATAATTCAATACCGTAAAAATTCCTTTTTTCATTTCGCCGGTATAGCCGCTGCCACCGATCAATATGGTTTTCTTTGTAAAGCTGATCATGGCAAAATTATGCTGGCGGGTGCCATCCGTAGCGGGGTCAGCCCGGAAGGAAGGTGCCTGGATGATCTGCCAGTCTGCAGTAAAGTTTTCCAGTTCGTCTTCTTTTGGCCTTAAAAACATATTGTACGCAAACAGGTTGCTCCAGGGGTTTTCATTGATCACCCGGATGTTAATGCGATAGGTTGGATCGGCACAGGCATAGCAGTCACGCACCCAGATTTCCTTATCGCTTAAATAAGCCATCATCTTATTATATAAGCGATCAAAATATTCTGGCTCAATGGGGATATTAAAATTATTCCAATCCACTGTGTTCCTGGTAATATTATCAATTACGGTAAATTTATCTTCCGGGCTGCGGCCGGTAAATTCGCCGGTGTTAATCACCAATGCGCCGGTATCATTGATCAAACCTTCGCCACGGTCAACAGTTTGTTCAGTTAATTCTTCAGGCGATAATTGGTAATGAATATTGTTGGTAAATTTTAAACCGGCATTGATTAGGGCATTTTTAGGGTAGGCAAGCATCGTTGGAACTGACATAGCAAATTACAATTTGATGAGCAATCTATTTGCGGACGAAGATATGGGTAAGAATTTTTATAAATTTTCTAAAAATACTGCTTCAATTGGAGTAATTTTTATCATTTGATTAAAAAATGGATTATCCTGCAAACGTTCCCGGTATTATTGAACAAGTTTGAAAAAAGCATTAAAATGCTTGAATAGTTTGCATATTTTTCAATGCCTTCGTGTAACACGTACACAAATAAGGGCTTTTTTTGTACAAAGCTTATAAACTGTATATTGCAGTTCATAAACTATCAAGCATGAAATACCTTCCTTTGAACCCTGAAATCTTTATTCAGAACAGGAAACGTTTTATTGAGCAGATGGATAAAAATTCCATCGCGATTTTTAACAGCAATGATGAATTGCCTACCAATGGCGACGGCCAGCATAAATTTAAACAGAACTCCGACCTGCTTTGGTTAACCGGTATTGAGCAGGAGGATAGTATGCTGGTAATATTTCCGGACAATCCAGATCCTAAATACAGGGAAGTGCTGGTATTGGTGCGCCCTAACGAAATGAAAGAAAAATGGGACGGGCACAGGTTGAGAAGGGAAGAAGCCACTGCCATTTCCGGTATCAGCAGTATTGTATGGCTTGATTCATTGGAAGGATTGCTGCAGCCATGGATACATTTGGCGGATACCATTTATTTGAACAGCAATGAAAATGACCGTAAATCAAGCCTGGTTCCGGTAAGGGATTACCGCTTTGCAGAAATGATGAAACAGCGTTACCCGTTGCACCATTATAAACGCAGTGCTAAAATTTTAAAAGAATTAAGGGCAGTGAAAACTGCAGTGGAGGTAGAAGTGATACAAAAGGCAATTGATATTACTGAAAATACGTTTAGAAGGTTGCTTCAGTTTATACAACCGGGCGTGATGGAATATGAAATTGAGGCGGAGATCATGCACTCCTTCTTATCACAAAGGGCAACCGGGCAGGCTTATGGTTCCATCATTGCCAGTGGCGACAGGGCAAGAACATTGCACTATGTTGAAAACAGCCGTGAGTGCAAGGACGGCGAATTGATACTGATGGATTTTGGCGCGGAGTATGGAAATTATTGTGCTGACCTTACCAGGACGATTCCTGTAAATGGTAAGTTTGGCCGCAGGCAAAAAACGATCTATAATGCCTGCCTGCATTTACATCATTTTGCTGCCAGTATATTAAAACCCGGTATCAGCATTGTTGATTACACCGAAAAAGTAGGGGATGAGGCCACCATTATTTTTCAAAAGATCGGCTTGTTGAAAAAAAGCGATATTAAAAATGAAGACCCGGATAACAGGGCATACCGGAAATATTTATACCATGGCATCTCTCATCATTTGGGAATTGATGTGCATGACCTGGGTACCCGAACAGCGCCAATAAAAGCAGGTATGGTGTTTACCATCGAGCCGGGTATTTATATTGAAGAAGAAAAAATCGGTATCCGCATTGAAAATAATTTCTGGATAACGAAGAATGGCAATAAAGACCTGATGAAGAATATCCCGGTTACGGTGGAGGAGATTGAAGCATTAATGAAGAAATGACGATGACGATGGACCATAGACGATGGACCACGGGCGACGGATGATAGACCACGGACGACGGACAGCGTATTAGAATAGTAGCTTTATTTTTGAATCGAAGTAAATATTAGAAAATGCCTTTTAAGTTTGAGAAGCTTGAAATTTGGAAAATGGCAATAGAGATGGCAGATGACGTACATAAATTAACCAGGCGTTTTCCAAAAGAGGAGCTGTTTTCTCTCATCTCGCAAATGAAAAAGGCAGCAGATTCTATTTCGCTTAATATCGCAGAAGGTTCTACAGGTCAGTCAGATCCGGAACAATTAAAATTTTTTGGCTATTCACAACGTTCCGCATTGGAAGTAGTAAATTGCCTTTACCTGGCAATAAGAAGAAATTATATTGACCAGGCTCAGTTTGATTTGTTTTATCAAAGACTTGAAATATTGGTTACAAAAATACAGGCCTTTAAAAATTCAATAAAAAATAAATAGTTGATAAAAATATTCACTTTAAAATCAAATAAATCGTCTGTCGTCTGCGGTCAGTCGTCAATCGTCTGTGGTCAGTTGTCTGTCGACTGTGGTCAGTTTTCTGTCGACTGCGGTCAGTTGTCTGTCGACTGCGGTCAGTTGTCTAACAATTATTGAGGCGTTGATGAAGAGGTAATTTCTTTATTTTTACAATTATGAAAAAACAAGCCATAAAAAAATCAATAAAGTCTGTAGAAGTTCAGGTGGATGTGGTATTGATAAAAGAAGGTGAATTTTTTGTAGCCCTTTGCCCATCGTTAAATATTTCCACTTACGGGGATTCGGAACAGGATGCAAAGAAATCATTTGATGAGGCGCTCCATATTTTTATTGAAGAAACAGATAAGAAAGGCAATTTAGAAAAAGAGTTGCTGAAATTTGGATGGACACTGCAGCAGCAGCCTGAAGCTTTTTATAAGCCTCCCCGGTTATCTGTGTTCCCCAATGCGGAGGCTTACAAAAAGAGCAAGCTGAAGTTTAAAGAAAAAATTGCCCTTCCTTTATAAATATTGTTTATGGGCATAAAACCTGTTCCAACAAAAGTGTTTATCCAGTTTCTTAAAAGTATTGGCATTGTTTATATACGAACGCTTGCAAGTCATGATATTTTTGATAATCCAAAAAATCCCCTGGCCAGGCCTGTTGTAATCAGGACAAAATACAAAGATATTCCATTACTGCATATCCACACTACATTAGAAAATGCAGGCATAACTAAAAAAGAATTTGAAGAATGGCTAAAGAAAAAATAACACCATGAAAAACTTACCCAACCTGTTTACTTTACTTAATCTTTTCTTTGGTTGCACCGCCATTGTTTTTGCGCTGCAAAATGGAATCGATATTATCAATACCCCTGACGGAGCCCAGTTTGTAAAACTCAGTGAAAGGCTTTGCATGGCTTCTGTTTTTATTGGCATTGCTGCCATCATAGATTTTTTGGATGGCTTTGTGGCAAGGCTTTGCAAAGTATCTTCCGAAATGGGCAAGCAATTAGATTCGCTGGCAGATGTGGTGAGCTTTGGTGCAGCACCCGGCATTATCCTCTATCAATTTTTAAGGATGGGTTTTATCAGGCAGAATGATGGAATAGAAGCCAATCTGATCTGGCTGTTGCCTGCATTTTTATACAGTTGTGCCGGGGCCTACCGGTTGGCAAGATTTAATTTAGATACTACCCCAAGTACCGGCTTTAAAGGCTTGCCCATTCCTGCCGCAGGTATACTGGTCGCGTCTTTACCTTTAATTAACTGGTACAGCAGTTCTGATATTATTTATGATCTTACGGTAAACAAATGGTTTCTTTATGGGATCATCCTGCTGCTGAGCTGGTTAATGGTAAGTACCCTGCCGATGATGGCGCTGAAGTTCAACAATTTTTCGGTAAAAAATAATTTGCCCAAAATAATTTTACTGGTGATCGCATTGGTTGCAGCTGTCTTTTTACAATGGCTGGCGGTTCCGGTGGTATTCATTGCCTACATTATTTTATCTTTGGCCTATAAAAACAAATCAACTACATGATCTATACTGCACAGGTAAAAGTAATGCCCCACAAAGAATTGCTGGATCCGCAGGGAAAAGCCGTGATGGGTGGACTGGCCAACCTGGGGCTCGCCGGGATTAAAGACGTGCGCATCGGAAAAAATATCACCCTGCAGGTGGAAGCTGATTCTGCCGACAGTGCAAAACAAATTGCCGAAGAGGCCGCAAAAAAATTGCTTGCCAATGCGGTGATGGAAATGTTTGAAATCACCATCAATTAGCTAATTCGATAATGTGCTAATCTGCTAATTTATTGGAATTGGTATCTACTGCAATTTTGATGGGGTTACGTAGTTAAGGAATTAGCACATTAGCAAATCAGCACATCAGCACATTACCATTATGCTTTACATCGTTCCAACTCCCATAGGCAATTTAGCCGATATGACTTTCAGGGCTATTGAAGTGTTGAAAGCAGTTGACCTGATCCTTGCCGAAGACACAAGGACTTCTGCTGTACTGCTGCATCATTATCAAATTCAAAAACCCATTTCGCCTTATCACCAGCACAACGAACATAAAATAGTTACCCATTTAACAGAGCAAATGGCCGCCGGCAAAACCATTGCCTTACTAACGGATGCAGGTACCCCGGGTATCAGTGACCCTGCATTTTTACTGGTAAGGGAATGTGTGAAAAATAATATCCGGGTAGAATGCCTCCCCGGCGCTACCGCCTTTGTGCCGGCATTGGTCAACAGCGGCCTGCCCATTAACAGTTTTTGCTTTGAAGGGTTTCCCCCGTTAAAAAAAGGGAGGCAAACTTTTTTTAAAAAACTGGCTGAAGAAGAAAGGACGATGGTATTTTATGAAAGCCCCGTACGCCTGGTAAAAACACTCCATGATCTTATCCAATACTTTGGTGCTGAAAGACAATGCTGCGTAAGCCGTGAACTCACCAAAAAGTTTGAAGAGAATAAAAGGGGGAGTTTGCAGGAAGTGCATGATTATTTTGCTGCCAAAGCAGTGAAGGGGGAGATTGTGATTGTGGTGGAGGGTTTCAATAAATAAACTGATTGAAATCACGTCAATTAATCAAAAATAATACAGATCCGTTAGCATAATTTTTAATTTGTAAGTAGGTTTTGCTGATTAACTGAGGAATATTTTTTCTTTAAAAGTTTTTACAACTCTCCAACAATAATCTATTTTCATCTCATTCAGTAGACCTCATGCAGCTCTTTGGTATTTCCGCATATCTCGATCTACGGTAGTTGCATCCTTTCCGGTTTGGCTCACTAACTTTTAAGCAGCTTGCTGAGGGGAAAGTGTATCATCACAAACCGGATCTATACTTTTCTTCAATACGGACATACGACACCTGCAATCTTTTTATAACCTGGTACAAATGATCTGATTTTAAAAAATAACTCAAAAAACATTTGAATCTTTGAAATTAATTTCTATTTTGTTCTTCCTTGCATTATTCAACTCCTTTGAAAGTCCTGCTAAATTAATCTCCACTTATTCGCCTACTCGTAGTTGTTAAACTATTATTATATTTTGATATGATCTACCAGGCCATTGACCAAATTAAATCAGAGCTGCAGGCTTATGTCACAGATGCTGATACAAATCCTCCTTCTCATCTTTCCGTTCAAATAGGTAATATTGGCGAGATATTGGCCACCAATAATCACGGGGATGATCAGGATATTATTATCTCTCTTATTAATATTGAAGAAAACAGGATATCACGTGATCCCCGGAATTTTATAAGAAACGGGTTGGATATTAAAATGAAAAACCCGGCTGTTCATTTAAATCTTTTTCTGCTTTTTACTTCAGTGAAACACGAAACAGCTTACCCATTTGCATTAAAAAATATTCAGCATGTCATAGAATTTTTCCAGCAAAAATCTGTATTTGATCATTCCAATTCTGCAAACCTAGACGCAGGTATAGATAAATTATTACTGGAAATGATGAGCCTGGGTTTTGAACAGTTGCAGCAGTTGTGGTCAATGCTGGGGGGTAAATATCATCCATCGGTGATGTATAAAATGCGGATGGTCACTATAGATAGTGTTACTGATGCAGACGGACAGCTGGTAAAAGAAATTGACACCGATTTTTATTTAAAATAATACAGCAACATGTTACTTGTAGATACAACACAAACTGCTTATAAAGAATTGTTCACTATTACATTCCTTCATCCTGCATTTGAAAAAAACCATACTTATAGGGTTCCAGTTACTAATGTAAAAAAAACAGTTATTGAAAGCTCTATATTCAGCAATATCCTTGTGAGGCCTGATACAGCAACAGGAGAATTTTTTGCTGGCTATTCAATAGAATACCGTTGCAGCAATAACATACTGATGTGTTTTGTAAGGATCAACGGACAAAAGCCATATATAAATTTTGCAAATGATTTTGTTCCAAGGTTTCTTATCAATAGTACAACTGATTTCATTAACAAAACGGATGTATCAGTTCCGGGTAGTCAGGATATATTTTTGTTTACCAACAGAACACATACAGGGATAAATAAATTTATAACCATGCATGAGGAAGGTGTAAATGATGATGATCTTGAAGGATTGGATATAGTAAAGCCGGAAGAAAAATGCTTTGCTGTCATTGATATTTTTCCCGGTGGTAATGGTGCTGGCTATAACCTATTGGATGGAAGTGGTCAACTGGAAAGCCCGGGTTTTAATATCCGGTTTAAGTCAACAACGCTTTAAAAATTTCTAAATAAAATCAAGTCTATGTCACAAGTAACAGAATCGGCCATTAAGACCCCGGGCGTATATGTTTATGAGATCCCGTTGTTCCCACCTTCAGTAGCACAGGTGGCAACTGCAATTCCTGCTTTCATCGGCTACACTAAAACAGCCAAAGAGTTTGTTGATGATGACCTTTTGCTAAAGCCAAAGCGCATTTCATCCATGGTAGAGTATGAAAAGTATTTTGGAAAAGCTAAGGATGAGGCCTTAACGGTAGATATAGATGGCACAAGCCCTAATATCACTGTTGTTGGTGTCAACACAGCTCCAATTGAGTTTTATATGCATTATGCCATGCGCATGTATTTTGCCAATGGTGGTGGTGCCTGTTATATAGTGTCTGTTGGAAGCTACACGGATACCATTGAAGTGGGCAGTGATACTTCCGGCCTGCAGGGAGGGTTAAAAATTGTTGAAAAAGAAGATGAGCCAACACTGTTGGTTTTTCCCGATGCCATGCAACTGGGTAAGGATGACTATTATGGATTGATCAATCTTGCACTGGATCAATGCAATTCACTGGGCGACCGTTTTACAATACTGGATGTAGCAAAAGATGGTGCCAATGATGCTGCGCAGATCGCCAATATGAGAGGCACTGTTCGCAGCGAAAAAGATTTTGTAAAATATGGGGCTTGTTATCATCCCTGGATCGAGACCACATTAAACTATGTGTATTCAGATACCACTGCTACCATTGGCACGCATTCAAATAACGGTGGTACCGCACTTTCCGGAACGCTGGGTTCATTGAAAGCCAACAATAATAATTTGTATAACCTTTTAATAACAGAGATCAATAAGAAAAGGGTTACGATGGCGCCGGCAAGTTCCATGGCCGGGATCTATGCAAGGGTGGATGGAACGAGAGGTGTTTGGAAAGCGCCTGCCAACGTAAATGTTATCAGTGTGGTAAAACCGGAAATAAATTATAACGATGCTGACCAGGGCGATCTGAATATTGACAGCAACAGCGGCAAATCAATTAATGTAATCCGCTCTTTTATCGGCAAAGGCACACTTGTCTGGGGAGCAAGAACACTTGCCGGCAACGATAATGAATGGAAGTATGTTCCTGTCCGCCGTTTGTTTATTATGGTAGAAGAAAGTGTGAAAAAAGCAACCGCCCAGTTTGTGTTTGAGCCAAATGATGCCAACACCTGGGTAAAGGTAAGGGCCATGATAGAGAACTACCTCACACTTTTATGGAGGGAAGGTGCACTGGCAGGAGCCAAGCCGGAACAGGCCTTTTTTGTAAAAGTAGGCCTTGGTCAAACGATGACCGCACAGGATATTCTTGAAGGAAGAATGATCGTGGAAATAGCAATGGCGGCTGTGCGTCCTGCAGAGTTTATTATCCTTCGTTTCATGCATAAGATGCAGGAATCATGATCTGCACCAGGTAAAATTATTTTATTCAAAAAATAAAAATTAATCGATATGGCAAGTTATCCTCTTCCCAAATTCCACTTCTCTGTTGAATGGGGTGGCGTAAAAATCGGGTTTACCGAAGTAAGCGGGCTTGATATTACTACTGAAGTAATTGAGTACCGTGATGGGGCAAGCCCGGAATACTCTAAAATCAAAATGCCGGGTCAACGGAAATTTTCAAATATCACTTTAAAGAGAGGCTCCTTCAGAGGCGATAACCAGTTTTATGAATGGTTTAATATGGTACAATTAAATATGATTGAAAGAAGAGATATTGTTATTAAGCTGCTGAATGAAAGTCACGAGCCGGTAATTGTATGGAAAGTAAAAAGAGCGTGGCCAACGAAAATCACTCCTACAGATCTGAAAGCAGATGGCAATGAAGTGGCCATTGAATCGCTGGAGCTGGCGCATGAAGGTTTAACCATTCAAAACGAATAATATGGATTTTGTTTATCCACCCGTTGGCTTTCATTTTTTAGTAACATTTCAACTCTTTCCCCAAACCCCTAATGATTTCCGTTTCCAGGAAGTAAGTGGTTTAGATGTAGAAATGGAAATGGAGTCTTTTACCGAAGGCGGGCAAAACCGCTTTACCTGGCAATTGCCCAAACGTACACGGTACAGCGACCTGGTGCTGAAACGGGGAATGTTCATGGGGTCAGGAATTGTGCTGTGGTGCCGGAATGCATTGGAAAATTTTGTTTTTGAACCAGTCAATCTCACCGTTGCTTTACTCAATGAATCCCATGTGCCGATACAGGCATGGTATGTGGTGAATGCCATTCCAAAAAAATGGAGCATCAGCAATTTTAACGCAGAGGAAAATTCAGTTGTTATTGAATCGATCACATTGAGCTACCAGTTTTTTAATGTGATCAGTGTAGAAAGCATAGCAAGTACCGTCGCAGGTATTCTCTAAAAATCAAAAACCTATTATTATGCCCATTGAAATTAAAGAACTGCACATAAAGGCTGTTGTTGCGGCAGGGAAAGACCCGCAGCCAGTTTCTTCCTTTAAAACAGATGATATTGCAAAGCTGAAAAAGGAGATCGTAAAAGAAGTGACAGAAAAAGTTTTAAAAACATTACAACAAAAAAATGAACGATGATAAGTGGATTTGGAAATTTTGAAAAGCTGCGGATTGAATCTTATGAAGATGCAGCTTTTGAGACCAAAGCAAAAAAAGTGCAGGGGACTTTTATTGCTTTGATAAATCCTGAAACGTATTCCACAAGGGAAAGAGTAGAGTTTTGCGATACCCAGGCTCCGGGCAGGTCCAAGCCAATTTTGAAGTTCAATAAAATGCCTGCCCAGGAAATGAATTTCGATTTTTTGTTTGATGGTACGGGTGTGATAACAGCAGGAACTGCCGCTGGTATCGGGTTCCTGAATCCATTTGCAAAAACGGCCACCGTTACAGACCAGCTTGCTGATTTTAAAAAACGGGTTTTTCAATATGAAGGGGAAGTGCACAAGCCCTATTACCTGAAAATTTACTGGGGAACCTTACTATTGAAATGTGTTTTAACTTCTATCGATATTGAATATAAACTGTTCAATACTGACGGTGCACCCATAAGGGCAATTGCAAAATGCGGGTTTAAAGAGATCATTGACGAACCGCTCCTGTTAAGGACGGAAAAGAAATCCAGCCCGGATGTAACGCACCAGCGGATCGTGAAAGCCAGTGACAGGCTCGACCTGATGACCCATACTATTTACAACAACCAGCGGTATATTTCGCAGGTAGCTGTATTTAACAGCCTGGATGGATTTAGAAATATTAAAGCAGGTACAACACTTTATTTCCCTTCAATAGAAAAATAATTATGGCGGAAATTCCAACATTGGCACAAACAATAAAGGATACCAACCTGGTGAGCATGCAGGTCCTGGTGGATGGCAAAGATGTATCCAATGCGTACCAGTTTGTCAGCATTACCATTCAGCAGGAAATAAATAAAATTCCGGCTGCACGGATAATGATAGTAGATGGAGAAGTGAACAAGGAAGATTTTGCAGCCAGCAGCAGCGATGATTTCAAACCCGGGAAGAAGATCGAAATTAAACTGGGCTATTCACTGGACAACGAAAAATTGTTTGAAGGAATAATAATTTCAAATGCCATCAGGATAAATAATGATTGTTCCGAGCTCAACATCGAAGCAAAGGATGCGACCACCAAAATGACCATCAACAAAGGCAATAATTATTTTACGGACAGATCGAGTTCTGAAATAGCGGAGGACCTTTTACAGCAAAATGGCATTACCAATATAGATGTGGAATCAGTTGCTTCAAAACATGCACAACTGGTACAATCCAATATTACAGACTGGGATTACCTGGTCGGCCGTATTGATGTGTGCGGACTTTTTTGTGTAATTGACAATGCAAAAGTGACCATCAGGAAACCGGACAAAGAAGGAGATGCAAAATTAAAGCTCACCTATGGTCATGATATTCTGGAATTGCATACCGAGATGGACTCACGCATTCAGAATGCCGAGGTGACAACATTTGTTTGGGATTTCAAGACACAATCAGTAATTAAAGAAGATGGTGAAACCAGCGGCATAAAGGACGAAAGCAAAGCTTCAATAGACGAATTGGCAAAAGTAGCCGATAAGCCATACCAGATCAGGTCTTCAGTGTCATTAAGCCAGGAAGAGATAAAAGCGATCTCCGAATCAAAAAAAACAAAGCAGGAACTTTCCAAAATAAAAGGAAAAGTAAAATACCAGGGTACAAAAAAAGTTATGGCTGGTGATTTTATTTCAATTGAAGGAGTGGGAACAAATTTCACCGGCAAAATTTTTGTCTCAGCTGTGGAGCATGAATATGCCGGTGGTGACTGGACAACGGAAGCAACACTGGGATGGAATGAACAGTTTTTTTCGGAACAAACCAATTCAAATAATGCTGCTTCTGCAACCGGGCAGCTTTCTTCAATACAAGGTTTGCAAAGTGCAGTGGTTACCGATATAGAAGATAGCGAGGGAGAGTTTAGGGTGAAGGTGAAACTTCCGGCTGTAAATGACCAGGAAGAAGGAATTTATGCACGGGTGGCAACGCTGGACGCCGGTGATAACCGGGGTACTTTTTTCAGGCCCGAAATAAGTGATGAAGTAATTGTAGGATTTATTAATAATGATGCAAGCCATCCTGTTATTTTGGGAATGCTGCACAGCAACACTAAAGCCGCACCCATTCAGCCTGAATCAGCCAACAATAAAAAAGGCTATGTATCACGTTCACAGATCAAAATATTGATTGATGATGGCGAACTGAGTATTACCATCGAAACGCAGGGCGGTAATGTGTTTAAGATGAGTGATACGGAAAGTAAAGTTTCTCTTACAGATGTTACCGGCAACAAGATCACAATGGAGCCCGGTGGCGTTACCATTGAAGCAGTTACTATTCTTACTTTAAAAGCAGGCGCAACACTTTCTATTGAGGCACCTCAACTATCAATGAATGCCAGTGGTGAATTAAAGTTGGAAGGTGGTGCTGCCTCAACACTAAGCAGCAGTGGGATCATGAATATAAAAGGAAGTATTGTAAATATTAATTGAGGTGAGGAATATTGTTGAGTTCCATTTCGGGGTTCTTAATAAAATAAATCTATAACAATGCCTTTAGCAGCCAGAGTAACGGATATGCATATCTGCCCATTGATAAGCGGTGTGGTTCCTCATGCAGGCGGGCCTATATTACCTGCAGGATGTCCCACCGTATTGATCGGCGGTTTGCCTGCCGCCCGTGTTGGCGATATATGTACCTGTGCAGGGCCACCGGATACTATTATAAGAGGATCAGCGACGGTGATCATTGGCGGCGCACCGGCTGCAAGAATGGGTGACAATACTGCCCATGGAGGTGTAATAATAATTGGCTGTCCCACAGTAAATTTAGGAGGTTAAAAAATGAGTAAAATAATCAAATCATTTCTTGGCACAGGGTGGGGGTTTCCGCCAAGGTTCAGCAATGCAAAGGCTGATGTTGAAATGATCAGCGATGAAGTTGATATACAAAGCAGCCTCGAAATTTTATTGACCACACGGCAGGGTGAACGTGTAATGCGGCCTGATTACGGATGTAACCTTGACGAACTGGTATTTGAGCCGCTGACCACCACCTTCAAAACGTACATTAAAGATCTGATCGCCACCGCTATTCTTTATTACGAGCCACGTATTGACATTAATAAAATTGAACTGGATGATACCGGCGAACTGGATGGCAGGATATTAATTTCAATTGATTATACGGTGAGTGCAACAAATTCACGCTTCAATTTTGTATTTCCTTTTTACAAAAATGAAGCAAACAATTTAAAATAATTACCAGTTGTCACATGTTGAAAAGAGTAAACCAATGTAAACTTAACCGGCGATCATGCCTGTATCAGCCTAACCCCGGAGTTATCAACTATGTCATGTACAGATAAAAATCCGTTAACAAGAGAAGGCACAAGCCAGCTGACCCGGGTGCTTGCGGCTCTTGATGTGCACTATGCTGATGTAGATGAACGTACTCCTGCCGACCTGATCCTGTTTGCAAAAAGGTATGCAGCCTGCCTGAATTTTTATAACGAAAGCAATGTTGCTGATGGCGACTGGCAACCATTGATGGCGATGGATGTGAGCGTAACGCTTGCGATATTGTCAAATATAAATATTGAAAGTATCAACGATTATAAAAAACTGCTGTATAAAAATATTGCACTTGCTGCTGATCTTCCGCAACCGGGCAGGGATAAAAAAGCCAAACAACAATTCAAATATCTTTTTGATACACTGTTTTCCCTGGTGAAGATTATTGATCAGCAGTTGCAGTTACTGGCTGACGAAGACTACAAAAAGATCATTGAAGATATTATTAAAACAAAACTAAGCCTCCCGCTTGCCAACCTTCAGGAAAGGATATTTGATCAGTGTATTGCTGAAAATTTATTGGATTATACCATAACTGAGCTGGATAGTGGAGCCCCGTTTGAAATTGAAACGGACGGTACTTTTAAACGTGTGAACCTGTCTTCAATTTGGCAATCGGCCACGCCTGCGCTAAACATAACGATCCCCGCTCTTGCAGACGGCTATGAAAAAATAATTTATCTTATCAATCATAATCTTTTCACCGATGCAGTTGATATGCTGATAAAAGCGCTGGCCAGTATCAGTTCACGGGCAAAAGACCTGTTTGAAAAAACGCTGGTAGATTTCCCCCGGCATACCCCTCACTATGCGCTGTTTCTTACTTTCACCAAACTTTTTAAAACAGCCCAGGATAATTTAAACCAATATACTCAACGTCATCTTGATTTTTATTTCAAAGACACCCTGCAGCTCAGGAATAAATCTCCTTTGCCTGATACGGCCCATCTTACTTTTGAACTACAAAAAACGATAGTTCAACAGTTGCTTAAAAAGGATATTCTTTTCAAAGGCGGAAAAGATATTACGGGCAAAGAGATCAGGTACCGGTTGACGGATGATGTGGTTTTAAATAAAGCGGCTGTCGTTAAGATACAGTCTCAGCAGATCGATTTCAAAAATAATACAGCATTAAAAGCATTCCCGGTATCCAATTCTGAAGATGGGGAGGGAGCGAAATTAATTTCGGCAGATAAAAGCTGGTTTACTTTTGGAGATAACAAGATCACGAAAACAGCCACCGCAGGGTTTGCCATTGCTTCCAATATGTTATTTCTCAACGAGGGAACGAGGACGGTAACTGTCACCGTTTATTTTGAGAACAGTATCCCTGCTTTAAAAAATAATAGTGGAAAACCATTGGCGTGTTTTGACGCATTCTTATCCGGTAAAAAAGAAGTATTCAAAAAAAATGTATCAACCATTTATCATCATGCCGGCAAACGCATCAATTTTGAGATCAGGCTTACACCCAATGATCCTGCGGTAATTCCCTATTCGGAAAAAATTCATAAGAAAAATATTGATACCGTTTTACCACTGCTGATAATTTACCTCAACCAGGATGCAACTGGTGCTGTTCCTTATTCAATA
>JAYVUL010000185.1:0-8002 GCA_043787935.1 Chitinophagaceae bacterium
GGCAAGGTAGAAAAAAGCGATAAAAGAGAATATGGCCGTGCAAGACTGGAAATTTTAAAAAAAAATGTTTTATTAAAAAATGTATTGCCACAAAGCCAGGTGTGGATGAGCCACAGCGATACGGTAAAGCAATTACCGGAGGGGTTTGAAATACTCGGCAAAACAGAAAGCATTCCCGTAGCAGCATTTGTACGTACCACTGCAGGCTGCCCGTTGTACGGCTTGCAGTTTCACCCGGAAGTATACCACAGTACAGAGGGCAAGACCATCATCAATAATTTCTTGGTAGCCATTTGTGGTTGTTCACAGGATTGGACACCCGCCCATTTTATAAGTGATACAGTTGCAGCTCTTAAAGAAAAGATAGGTGATAAAAGAGTAATCATGGCCATGAGTGGCGGCGTAGACAGCACTGTAGCTGCCACATTAATTCATAAAGCAATTGGCAATAATTTATTTGGCATTTTTGTAGATAACGGTGTGCTGCGTAAAAATGAATTTGAAGAAGTGCTGGCCATGTACCAGCAGTTAGGCCTGAATGTAAAAGGCGTAGATGCGAAAGAACATTTTTACACAAGGCTTGCGGGCAAAACAGATCCGGAAGAAAAGAGAAAGATCATCGGCGGAGGGTTTATAGAAATATTTGATCAGGAAGCTAAGCGAATAGAAAATATTGATTTTTTAGGCCAGGGTACTATTTACCCGGATGTAATAGAATCAGCTTCTGTACATGGGCCATCTGTTACCATTAAATCGCACCACAATGTGGGTGGTTTACCTGCTACAATGAAGCTATCCCTGGTAGAACCTTTGCGGTCGTTGTTTAAAGATGAGGTTAGAAAAGTGGGTGTAGAACTGGGTTTACCACATCACATGCTTTTTCGCCATCCATTCCCGGGGCCAGGTTTGGGAATCAGAATTTTGGGAGATATTACGGAAGAAAAGGTACGGTTATTGCAAGATGCGGATGCTATTTATACCAATGGCCTAAAAAAAACAGGTTTGTACTCCAGCGTTTGGCAGGCAGGTACTATTTTACTACCGGTAAAAAGTGTAGGTGTAATGGGCGATGAAAGAACGTATGAATTTACCATTGCATTAAGGGCGGTAACTTCTGTAGATGGTATGACGGC
Source organism: Chitinophagaceae bacterium (assembly GCA_043787935.1). GTDB lineage: Bacteria > Bacteroidota > Bacteroidia > Chitinophagales > Chitinophagaceae > Ferruginibacter. Next base: position 1,134 of record JAYVUL010000185.1, read on the forward strand.
AGATTGGGCCCATTTACCATACGAATTTTTAGCAGATATCTCTAACGAGATCATCAACAATGTAAAGGGAATAAACAGGGTGGTATATGATATCAGCAGTAAACCACCTGCCACAATTGAATGGGAATAAAGCCTGGAGATAACAATAAAATTATGAGAACCATTTTTACAATACACAGAAGATCGCATTTTATAATAGTGCTTATTTTAAGTTTATTTACTATTAAAGCAATTGCGCAAAAAGATTCCGTACCTGTTTATAAAACTTACAGGGTCGGAATTTTTGCTCCGATGTACCTGGATTCCATATTTACAACTACAGGCTCCATTCGCTACACGGATGCCATCCCTAAATTTATGACACCGGGACTTGAATTTGTGCATGGTGCACAAATTGCACTGGATTCAATGAAACTCGGAAAGGAAAATATAGAAGCCTTTATTTACGACACCAAATCTTATACACAACCCATTGCCCAGTTAATAAAAGATAAAAAATTAGAGCAGCTCGATATCATCATCGGTTCAGTAAAAGACTTTGAATTTAAACAACTGGCTGATTTTGCTTTGGCTAAAAATATTGCCTTTATCTCTGCTACCTATCCAAACGATGGCGGTGTTACCAACAACCCCTTTTTGGTAATTGTAAACTCAACACTAAAAGCCCACTGCGAGGCAATTTTTAGCTACCTGATTCAAAATCATGGTACAGATAAAATTTTTCTGTGCCGCCAGAAAGGAGTGCAGGAAGATAAAGTAGCCGCTTATTTTAAAATGATCAACGCCCAGGAGGGCAAACCTTTACTGGATATTCAAACATTAAATTTTGATAGCATCGTATCACCGGGTTTATTAAAAAACAGGCTTGACAGTAACCGGCAAACAGTAATTATTGGCGGTTCTCTTGATGAGACTTTTGCCACCAATCTCACAGCTGCCTGTTTTGAATTACATGAGTCTTATCCCATTACTTTATTGGGCATGCCAAACTGGGATAATTTTAAAGCATTACAGAAGAAGGACATATATGAGGACTTCCCTTTGTATGTTACAACGCCTTACTTTAATGGAAAATGGGATGCCTACAGCAAACTGGTTAATGCAGCCTACACAAAGAAATACAAGGGTAAAGCCACTGATATAGTATTTAAAGGGTTTGAATGTACCTATCTCTTTACCAAATTGGTTACAAAATATCCAGGGGATGTAATAAACCACCTGAATGATAAAGGTTTTAGAGTTTTTTCTGATTATAATTTCAAGCCGGTGTTGCTTAAAAAAAATGCACAGTTTCCTGATTATTTTGAGAACAAGCACTTGTATTTTATAAGACTCATGAACGGGACTGTTTCCAAAGGCTGGTAGGTTTTGGTAATATCGATGTATTTAAAAGCCTGTGCATTACAGGCTTTTTCTCTGCTTATTATTTTCTGTTGCTCCGCAACATTCTCCTGCAATTAATTGTAATAATAACAATAGTATTACTATAAGTTATGGCCCACAAAAAATTACACCTTCCAACAAAAATCTGTATTGTTTGTAACCTTCCATTTACCTGGCGCAAAAAGTGGCAGAAAAATTGGGGGGAAGTAAAGTATTGCAGTGAAAGATGCAGGAATAAAAAGGCAATAGGCAATAAAGAGTTCAGCAATAATAAAGAACCATTTTAAAAAAAATAGGAATAAGCAATCAATTAAAGGACAAAAATATTATTATTACAATAAGAATATTGTCCGGGCTAAGAAGCAATGTGGAACTTCATTGGCGACGCTCCATTTATCATTATATCAATTGGGAACTTCAGCCTTCTCATTGAAGAAACTACATAATCAATTATCGAATGATAAAAGCAGGTTAAAATATATTAAAATATAAATAGCAGAAAATAAAAAGTAGTAATATTCACCGCCACCTAATTATCAATTATCCATTAAAAAATTATCCATTCAACAATGCCGCTAATAGAGTTTTCAGACAAAGGCCTTTACTGCAGGCAGGGTAATTTTTACATTGATCCCTGGACGCCGGTGGACAAAGCCATTATTACCCATGCACACACTGACCATGCACGTGCCGGAAGCCGGTATTATTTATGCCACCATCTTACCAAACCTTTGTTGCAATTGCGGTTGGGAGACCATGTGTATGAAAGTGCAGACTGGAATGAACCTGTATTTATAAATGGAGTAAGGGTTTCCCTGCATCCGTCAGGCCACATTATTGGTTCGGCACAAATAAGGGTTGAATACAATGGTGAAGTATGGGTAGCCAGTGGTGATTACAAAACAGAAGACGATGGCATCAGTGGTGCTTTTGAACCTGTACAATGCAACACGTTTATTACCGAATCCACCTTTGGCTTACCCATTTACAAATGGAAAAAACAAGCCGCCATTTTTGAAGACATTAAAAACTGGGTAGCGCAAAATAGAGAAAACAAAAAAACAAGTGTACTGATCGCTTACAGCCTGGGCAAAGCTCAACGGGTATTGAGACCGTTATCAGAAATGGGCTTACCAGTGTATGTTCACGGAGCGGTATGGAATGTACACCAGGCCCTTGTAAACAGTGGGTGGGATTTGCCCGAAGTAAAAAGAGTACAACCCGATACACCCAAAGAAGACCTGGCGGGCAATATTGTAATTGCCCCACCCAGTGCAGACGGTACACCATGGATGAAAAAATTTTACCCCTACAGCGTGGGTGTTTGCAGCGGTTGGATGCAGGTAAGGGGCAATGCCCGCAGGCGCAATACCGATGCAGGTTTTGCCCTCAGTGATCATGCAGACTGGGATGGTTTATTACAGGCAGTGAAAGCCACCGGCGCACAAAAAGTATATGCTACACATGGCTTTCAATCAGCCTTTAGCCGTTACCTTAATGAACAGGGCATTGAAGCCGGCGAAGTTAAAACAGAATATGGCAGTGAGGAGGAGGTTAATGCTGTTGATGGTTCATAGTTGATAGTTCATGGCAAATTGGAAATCTTTGAAATGAAAATATGAATGGTGAATGGTGAAAAATGGAAGGCTATTAAAATTATAAAAACAAAAAAAGCCTGAACGAGTAAACAGCAAAAAAAGGCTAACAATAATTCCCCTTTAGGGGATGGGGGTACAAAATGAAACAATTCGCAACATTAGTAAACATCCTGGGCACCAGCACCAAAACAAATGACAAACTACAGGCTTTGCAGGATTATTTTGCAATAGCCGCAGATAAGGATAAGATCTGGGTCATCGCCATTTTTAGCGGACGACGCCCAAAACGCATCATCAACTCTACTATTTTACAAAGCTGGTGCATAGAAATCATTGGCATTACGCAATGGTTATTTGATGAATGTTACCATACCGTGGGTGACCTTGCAGAAACAATTTCTCTCCTGTTGCCTGAGCCTGAAACGCCAACCGGCATTATCCCGGAGCATACCTTATCATATTACCTTGAAACATTTATCCGCCTGGAAAAAGAAGACGAGATCGTTAAAAAGGAATTTATTACAGAAAGCTGGCAACAGATGGACCGCAATGAAAAATTTGTTTTTAACAAGCTCATTACCGGTGGTTTCAGGATCGGTGTTTCGCAAACCATGATGGTGAATGCCTTGGCAAAAACAATCCATGCCACTTCCTCTGTAATTGCCCACCGCATTTCGGGCAACTGGAATCCTGCAACAGCTTCTTTTGAAGACCTGTTGAGTGAGGGCACTGCAGCTACCGATTTTTCAAAACCTTACCCTTTTTACCTGGCGTATGCGGCGGATGAAAACCTGGAAAAACTGGGCCCAGAAAACGAGTGGCAGGCAGAATGGAAATGGGACGGTATACGTGGTCAGCTTATCAAACGCAACAACGATTTTTTTGTATGGAGCCGCGGAGAAGAACTGATGACAGAAAAATTTCCTGAATACAACCATTTTAAAGATCAGTTGCCTGAAGGAACAGTGATTGATGGCGAAATAATCAGCCAGGCAACGCCTGCCGAAGAAGATATTTTTAAACCATTACCCTTTGCTGCCTTGCAAACAAGAATCGGCAGAAAGAACATTACAAAAAAACAACTTACCGAAGCACCGGTTGGTTTTATAGCATACGATCTGCTGGAGTTTAATAGCGAAGACATTCGTTACAAATCAATGGCAGAAAGAAGGCAATTGCTGGAACAGGTAATTGCCCAAACCAATCATCCTGCATTGCATATTTCCCCCATCATAGCATTTGATACCTGGGAATCGTTGGGAGCTGTCAGGACAAAATCAAGAGATATAAGCAGCGAGGGCATCATGATTAAAAGAAAAAACTCTCCTTACCAGTCTGGCCGCAAAAGGGGTGACTGGTGGAAATGGAAAATTGATCCCCTCACCATTGATGCAGTAATGATTTACGCCCAGAAAGGCCATGGCCGCAGAAGCAACTTGTACACGGATTACACTTTTGCGGTAAAAGACGGTGACAAATTGGTAAGTTTTACCAAAGCATACAGCGGCTTGACCAACAAAGAATTTGCCCAGGTAGATGCCTTTGTAAAAAGAAATTCCATTGAAAAATTTGGCCCTGTCCGCACTGTAAAACCCGAACTTGTTTTTGAAATAGCCTTTGAAGGCATCGCAGCCAGCAACCGGCACAAAAGTGGTGTGGCCCTAAGATTCCCAAGAATGAGCCGCTGGCGACAGGATAAAAAAGCAGACGAGATCAACACGCTGGACGATTTGAAAGAGTTGTTAAAAAACTATAATGCCCCGATTCATGCCCCATCCCCTGAAGGGGAATAAAGACCGGATACCCTATTTGTTGAAGGGAACAAAAGCAGAAAATACTTAACAGCAAAAGGCTAACAAAGAGAATTAATTTTGAACTTCACTTGATAAAGATCTGTTACGGTTAGAAGACTCCTCTACAGTAAAGAACAATCCGATAGCTATCGGATGAAGAAATGGAAGAATAAATATTTATTAAAGCTGTAAAAGCACCGCTCCTTTAATAAGATCAAATCCTTTTCCCTTTTCTCGGGGGAGAAGGTGTCCGCATCAGCGGACGGATGAGGTTGGGGAAGGAGATGGAGGATGACGTGAAATGAAGAGTACACAAATTTTATAAAAGATAGAAACACTGATGTAACAGCTTAAAGCAGTTAAGACAGATTTTTTATAAGCCTGATAATATTTTTCACAAAAAAGGAATCCACTAGATTAAACAATTTTAAAACAAAATGCTTCCTGATAATTTCTTTTAAAAACAAGATCAGTCTTTGTCGGTATCAATTCGCCAAATTAGCGTTTCTAGCCTAAACAAGGTTATAAAAATGATAAACATTACAGCCACTTAAATGGATAATAACGTACATTGAAATATGAAAAAGTTAATTGCTTTAATTGCTATAGTGGTTACCTGCATGGCCTTTGTAACCATCACCAATAAATTTAACGAAGGCGAAAATCCGGAGTTCATTAATCCGAGCAAACAACGCACCGGCAATGCTGCCATTGGCTATACTTATTTAACCACCGGGGACTATTTAAAAAGTGGTATTCCCTACAGTTTGTTTTTTATGGGTGCTGGCAAAGACACCAACAATTTTTTAAACCGCACCGGTAACAATAAAAATCTGGCCCATGATTTTACTGCCGTAAAAGCCCCTAACGGAGAACTGATTGTGGCACCTAATTGCCTGCAATGCCATGCACAGGTTTTTGATGGTAAACTGATTGTTGGGCTTGGCAACTCCTTAACTGATTACACCGTCAACCGCCAGGGAACAGCATTGTTTGCAGAAAAATTTTTAAAAACCCTTAGTGGTGAGAATACAAAAAAATATGAGGCTGCAAAAAATTTCATCACAGCTATTAAAGCCATTGCGCCATCACTTGTTACAACTACAAAAGGAGTTAACCTTGCTGATGCACTGGCCGCATTACTGGTATCGCACAGAAATCCACAAACGCTTGAATGGAGCGATAAAAATTTGCTTGACCTGCCAACAGAAATAATACCTACCGATGTCCCTGCATGGTGGTTGTTAAAAAAGAAGAATGCTATGTTTTACAATGGTTTTGGCCGTGGAGATTTTGGTCGCTTTTTAATGGCCTCCAATTTATTAACAGTAACCGATACTGCCGAAGCAAAAGAAGTAGACAGCCATTTTAATGATGTACTGGCCTTCATCAACTCTATACAACCGCCAAAATTTCCAAAAACCATTGATGCTGCTATGGCTGCCGAAGGCAAGGGAATTTTTATGGCTGCCTGCAAAAAATGTCACGGTACTTATGGAGAAGATGGCAGCTATCCCAACTTACTGATTCCCGAAAGTATTATCAAAACAGATTCAGCTTTGTACACCAGCAATTATAGCAATCCGCAGTTTGTAAACTGGTTCAACCAAAGCTGGTTTACCAGTGGCGATCATCCTGCAAAGCTGGTACCATATCGGGGTTACATTGCGCCGCCACTGGATGGTATCTGGATAACGGCACCGTACCTGCACAATGGCTCAGTGCCCAATCTGGAAGCCGTTTTAAATAGCAAGAAACGCCCCAAATACTGGCAGCGAAACTTTACACAGCCCAGCTACAACTACGATATCCCCGGTTACAATTACGAAACAAAAGATATACCCGGTAACAACGAAGTATACAATACTACGCAGAAAGGATTCAGCAATGAAGGCCATTATTTCGGTGATAAATTATCCAATGCAGAGCGCCGTTCAGTAATTGAATATTTAAAGACCTTGTAAAAAAGATTAGGTATATACGCTTAGGTCGCCCAATTGGTTTAAAAGAACTATGTTTGCTCAATGTCAAAGAAGTTTTAATTTGTAGGAGTGAATTCTATAAAATTTAATAAACAATTTAAAGAAGATTCTGC
>JAYVUL010000186.1:0-5538 GCA_043787935.1 Chitinophagaceae bacterium
CAATGAATGAAAATGGAACAATTTTATCAATTGCTTTTTCCGCACTTGCTTGCAAGGCGTTTAATTTTTGCTTAATGTCTTTTAGACTTTCATCCTTGAGCTTTGCTCCGTTGAGTTTTGCCCATTCATCCTCTGTAGCGTGGTAAATTGTTGCATACCTTTTTTTGTTAGGTTTACAGTAAACGTTTATTTTTATCAGGCATTTTTTTTCTGCGTTTGGCCTTGACTTGTCAAGAAAAAAACTGACAGTTACTTTTTGTTGTAGCATTATTCTTTATTTAAATTGTGACCTCGAATGTGACCTTAAAGGTACGAATAAGTGCTAAAAAAAGTAGTAAAAGAACAAAGTTTATTTTGTAAATGACTGATATACAGTACAAAGGAAGACAGGGGGAAAACAAAAACAGGGTATGCCCTCGGTCTTACAAGCAGAGGGTCGGCGGTTCGAACCCGTCAACTCCCACCAAACCTCACAGTCCTTTGTGAGGTTTTTTGTTTAAGGTCTCCTGCAAAGCACTGCTTTCCAAAGGCTGGCAAATTATTGATGGTGGTAGTTTAGCACATGATTAATGAGCCACTACCTGTGATTTGATTGTAGTATTTCGGATAAAAATTCTTTGTTTCATTACGGTAAAGGCAAAAAAAACCGGCAGTTCTTGTGCTGCCGGTGGAAAATGCAATAAAAAAGGTTTCAGTGCAAACAAGGAGGTAAAGCATTTTATTAAAATAAACCCGCCGGGTTTTTCATAAGAAAATTTTTTAAAAAGATATTGGTTCGGTGGATTTCTTCGGCTCCGTTATTTAGTAAGTGCAAATTACTATCAACCAGAGACACTGAAAATAGTAGCTCCTGTTGATTTTTTGTAGAATTTGTACTACAAGCTCCAGCAGGCCTCGCAGCCGGTACAGCAAAAATTAATCCTGTGTAAAAATATGTGGTGCTATTGTTTACGTAACAAATAAGCCGGCTAGTTTTTATACTAACCGACTTTGTAGGTTTTACAGGGTGATAATTTATTTTCGGTTTAGCAGCAATGTTTGTAATTGCTTTTCTTTATTGGGCGCAATGATCTCCAGTTGATAGGCGCCCCTTGCGTATACAGGTGGCAGTTGTATAGCATGGTTGCTGTTACCTCCGGTATGTTCTATTTGTTTCATCAATACCGGCTGGCCAATGGAACTGATTAGCCGTAACCCGTAACTGCCTTTGGGCTCATTGGTAAATTGCAGGTGGATGGTATTGCCCTCAACAGGATTGGGTGATACCGTGATGGTTGGTTTTACATTGCCCGCAACAACTTTCACAACACTGCTGTATTTTATTTCCCCATTGATACCGGTGCTTTTTATCCTGTAAAAATTAGTTCCGCTCAACGCATTTGCATCTAACCAAGTGTAAGCAACATCATTGTTCTGGTTGCCCGTTGCATTTACAGTGCCGGCATTTATAAAACTCACCCCATCAGCAGAACGTTCTATTTCATACTGTAGGATTCCCCTTTCACCGGCTACTTTCCACGCTACATTTATTCCTGTGAATAACTGGCTGGCACTGATGCTGATAAAGCTTAGCGGTAATGGTGCAGACTGCCTGAATACGATGCGGAACCGGTCGCTTGCTGATGAAGCTGCATTCGTATCTGCCGCAAAGCTTACTGTAGTGTTTACAGATAAACTAACGGGGGTGCTTGTATTCAAATAAGCATCCTCCAGTTTAGCAGTCAGTTCTGGTGCGCCTAAGTTGTTTGGCACAAATGTAAACTGGTATTGCTGTTGCTGCAGGTTCCACATATTGAAGAAAATAGTGTCATTGCTGTTGATGGGTTGCCTTGCTTCACTGGCGATCGTTTTTCCATTTTGTTGTATGGCAAAATTTTCACCGGGGTTGGCCAGTTTTGCTGCATCATCGCCATCTGTTGTATTGGAATAAGCAGTACTGAATACTACCGTATTGGCATCCACCATGGCGGCAGCATTGCCGGACACAGCATATAACCTGCTGTCAATCTTCACCAACTCATCAGCAGGGGAGGAAGGCCTGAAACCTGCGTTGCTGTTGGTTGCCAGCTTGCTGCTTTCCGGAAAAGTAACTGTGCCCGTGCTGCCAGTACTCTCTACAAAAAATGCCTGCCCCGATTGTATGGCCGTGTTTGGATTGCCCAGCACATAACTGCCACCATCTACCATGCAATGGAAATTATTGGGCTTACTAAAGGTTTGCCAAAAACCCAAACTGTTGCCGGAAATCTTTTTGGCATCCCAGATATAAAATACATTGCCCACGCCGCCCGTCCGGGCAACTTTAGTAAAATCAATGGCTGATGCAAAAGGATTGCCCAGCACATTGTAAGCATCTGCCGGCAATTCCGGGGATATGATATCCCCCTGGTATAAACTTCCGGTAGTTCTTAAAGTGGTAGCATTGCTGTGATCAACGGCTCCGGTTACCCCTTTTGATCTGTCGCCCCTCACATACATAAAATAGCCACCGTTTGTTTCCATCGGGACATTGGTATTGTCCACGCCATCCCATGCGGTACCATTGTATTTTAGCAAGGACGGCCTTAAAGTAGTATTGTCAAATCCATTGGCAGTAACAGTTGCCAGGTTGCCGGGGGCAGTTATCTGAGTGCCGTAACCGGGCAGGTTATCATCCAGCGGGTTGGGGTTGATATCGCCTTCCTGCCATGCCTGCCGGAAGGTTTGGTTATAGCCGTATGTAGGTACGGCCAATAACCTCCATGCCCTTGTAAGGTGGTCGGGGATGTAGCGTTCTACGGTAACCGGACCTGTTATGTAATTTCCTGCAGCGCTGCCTTGTGCAAGCCTGGCTGTGCCAAACTCGTTGCTTTTGAAAGTGAGGTTGCCATTGCTTGCAAACAGAGCACCATCCGAAACGGTGACGGTGCCATAAGTGTTGGCAGCCGTACCCGCGGTGATGTTAAGTGGAGTGCTCAATGTGAGTTGCCCTGCTGTTACGTTTAGATTTTTTAACACCTGAGCACCAGTAGCGAAGCGCACGCTAACGTTACCGTTGGTGTGTAAGCTTGACGTTGCCGAACCTTTGAAACTGCCTGTACCAGTAATGACATTGTTAACGGTGAATGTTTTGCCGTTTAGGTCTACAGTGACGTCTGCTTGCAACTCCAGGTTGTTGACCGCCCCATCGGCACTTAGCATTGGATAAGGTGTGGCGCCCGTTGGCACAATGGCATTGGTAGCCACGGTTGGCACGGCACCGCTACACCAGTTGGCCGGGTCGTTCCAGTTGCCATTGGCAGCAATGGAGGTCCAGGTGTTGGTGCTACAAGGTGCTGCTAACCCTGCAGCGCTGATGGCAAAATCAAAATCGCCTTTGTTGCAATCATTGTTGCGAACATGGATGGTGGCGGCTTGTGGGCCAGTAACTAACGGGCTAAAGCTTACGGTGAATGAAGTTGTGCCGCCTACGGTGGCAGCAGGTGCAGTAGTCAGTGTAAATGCTGTTGCATTTGCACCGCTAAAATCGACACCTGAAATTTGCAATGGGTCGGTGCCGGTGTTGATTACCACAAAAGTTTGTGTGGTAGCAGGTCCGCCAATTGGGGCTATGCCAAAGTCGGTATTATTTGTTGTGGAAGTTGCCGTGCTGCCATCATCAATTGGATTGTTACTACCGCTTACCGATATTAATGGGTTGGTGGCACCACACTGGGAAGTACCTTCCAGTTGGATGCCGAAAGACCGTTCATCGCAATCGTTGCTGTTTACGTTCACGTAGCCTGTTTGGCTGCTATTGCCTACGGGATAAAACTGCACACTAAATGTGGTGCTAAATATGGTGCTGCCGACCCTCGCAGGCACTGTGCTGGCTGGCTGCTGAACAATGGTGAACTGCCCATTACCATAGTAAGGACTTACAGACACACCGCTAATGTTTAAAACATCCACCCCCAGGTTTTGGATAGTGAATGTATGCGTAACAGGATTGTTGGCGGTTAGTGTGCCATAGTCTGTGCCGTTGGCTACAGATGTGGTATTGTATTGAATAATATCTATGCCATTGCCCTGCACATTCACATCGGGCCCTCCGGCGGGGCAACTGCCCGTGGCTTTAATGGCAAAGTCATAATCTTTGCTATCGCAATTATCAGTGGGCACATGCACTGTTGCATCAAACGGGTTACTGGCTGCCCATATAGGCATGTTAACAGTTACTATGAAACTAGTGCTTTCTCCCGGTTGCAAAACATAACCGTTAAGATTGCTAGTGATGGAAAAATAATATTGGTAGCCATTGCCTGAAATGGTTGGGTTGCCGGTAATAGTCAACGGCCCCCCATTAGTGGTAGTACTTGTGTTTTTGATGGTGTAGGTACGGGACATGCTGGTGCCAACCAACACATCGCCAAAGTCGGTAGAATCTGCTAAGGCTGGCATGATGTCACCATCTGCAATGGGTACATTATTTCCTTTCACCTCCACTATAGAACCATTTGGTACACAATCAACCCTTAGCCTGAAATCTTGCACTGCACCATTTGTGCTATTGCCGCAAGGGCCTGTGTAAGTATCTACGTTTGAATCATAGTTGTAACTCTTCACTCTCATGCGGTAGAAGCCGTAAGCCTGGTTGGGAGGAATGCTGAAGGAAGAAGTGGATGCTCCAAAAGAATTGAAACCTAAAGAAGTAACCACTCTCTCTGAGTTTTCATCAAACACGCCATCGTTGTTAAAGTCCACAAAAATATCTGCGTTCTGTGCATAGTATGCTGGCGGGGCGTAGCCACCAGTTAAGGAAACACTCACAGTTGAACCTGGCGCTGCCGTGGTGCTTTGTGTGGCAGTGTAATCTGTATATCCACCGGCGGTGCAAAGGGTGGGCTGGTTATTGTTTACATTGATAGTGCCAATAGTGGTGTTAGCTATCCATTGGTCGCAGGGCTGGCTTACTACAGGTATGCAATAAGTAGGTTCTGCTATCAGCAAAGTATAATCTTCTGTTTCACCACTATTTATTTCACAAGTGTTGTCAGGTGAGCTGCTGTTTACTACCCTTATGCGGTAGCTGCCATAATTAAGAAATGTTGGCAAGGTAAAATTGCCTACAGCTGGTGAGCCGCTAAATGCCATATTAATATTGCTGGCTACCAGTTCTCCTGCATCTCCAAAGTCACCATCCTTATTGTAGTCTATGTAAATGTTTGCAGACGAGCCCCAGTTTTGTGCATCTACACTGCCTTGCGATAAGGAGTAACTGATTGACTGCCCTGCGGCGCTACTAACAATTTGCAAGGCACTGAAATCAGTATAAAAACCATTGCAGCCTGTGCTGTTGTTAACGAATGTACTATTGTTTACAACTGTGCCCAAAGTAACATTGGCAAGGTAAAAGTTTTGGCAAGGCGTATAAATATTGTTTGGGCTGTGCGGTGTGCAATACCCTATTTGCAAAATATAATCTTCCGCCTCGCCGCCGTTGGTATGGCAGGGAGAGAAATCATTATCATTGCTCGCTATCACCCTCATGCGGTAGCTGCCAAGGGCAAGCGGCGAGGG
>JAYVUL010000187.1:0-2801 GCA_043787935.1 Chitinophagaceae bacterium
CGGCTGCCTGAATAAAGCAGGATCCAGTGGAAAGAACGCTTTTACTTTCCACGTTTCATCCAACACAAGCAATAATTTATTTACTGATGAAATAATAAAAATTAAACAACCAATTACCATGGTCAACAAAAAACGCCCTGCTTTTTTCATAACTTTTATCATTTAATACCAGTGTAACAAGGTTGATAGTCGCCTGGTATTACCATTGGTTTATAAAAATGGACAGGCACTTATTATTTTTATTTTTGGTATAACTCCTGGTAAAGGAAATGTAAATTTTCTATAAATAAAGGTAAAATGTTTTGATTTTATTATTTTATGGATTTTGAAAAGCCGATGTGTATAATTTTAAACCAGGCATTCATTCATTACCATTTAGTAATTACGCATATATAACAACTGACGGTGGCATTATGCACAGGCAGACGTGATATTTCCAAAAAAATAGCAGCAAAGTTTAACGGGTGAGGATAAAGTATTAAATATTAATTATGCTCACAGGTATGAATGATCACATCCATTTCTCCAGAAATTGGTTGAATTCCTGCCTTAGTTCTTTGGCAATTTTTTCAAAGGTGTCAAATTGCTCTTTCAGTTCGGCATGATCCATCGCAAGGGTATTTTCAATATCGCCTTCAAAATTTTTTACTGCCTCCGCTACACTTAAAGTATGCTGGTCTATTACATGTTTTAATTCATCGATATTGTTATGCTGTATCATAAACTGGTTCTGGAAATGCTCAATCCCTACCAATGCATCCGGTACATTATTTTTTCGGGCAATTTCCAGGAGTCTGTTATCTAAAATATCAAATTCTTTTTCATAGAAATCCAGGCTTTTAAGCCATGTCAGGTGATCATTAGAATAAGTCATAATAAGGGGTTTAAATATGATTGGTTCTGTTTACAGTTATAAAGTTGGTTGATAAAAAATAGTAAAAGAATGATTTGCATCAGTATAATAACTGAGATATTTCAGGTTAATTGGGAATATTGAGACCGTTTGGCCATATTAGCAGATTGAAGCAGCAGAATACCTGGTTTTTTTTTAACCGAAAGTGGGGAAAAATAGCAGCAAATAGCAAGCTTTTTTAGCAGGAATAACCCCACCGAATGATTGCTTCTTAACCAGGAGGTAGTGGGGTCAATACAAGGCAATGCTGTTTATTTATTGTATGGTAGCCTGGCGGGGAATGATAAATGTAACCAGGTCATCTAATTCAACCGATGCAAGCTGGCAGGCATCAGCAATATCTACCCTGGAAACATTCGCCGCAAAGGATTTTTCGGTTAATCTTTTTTTTACTCCTTTCAAATTCATTCCCTCATAACCGGTTGGGCGCATCAGTGCATAGGCATGTATCAGTCCGCTTAGTTCATCAAAAGCGTACAACATTTTATCCATCTTGCTCTCCGGTACCACTCCAAAGTGCAGGTGCCCATGGCTTGCAATGGCATGAATGATTTCGGGGTCTATTTTTCTGGTTTCTAATTCCTGAATTATTTTTTTGCAATGCAGATCGGGCCATTGGTCCCAGTCGGCATCGTGAAGCAGACCTGCCAGCTCCCACCTCCATTGATCCTCCTCTTCCAGCTTCTCTTTTTCAAGTGCCCAACATTTCATCAGGTATGCCACCTGTTTCATATGTAATTGAAGCCGGGGATTAATTACCCAGGTAGTAAATAATTCAGTTGCTTCTGGTTTAGACAAAACCTTGCCAGCGTTTGCAGGGTCACCAAAGCTATTCCGGTAAAGCAGTAAAGACATATCAATCAGTTTTACCAAAAATAAGCTAATTGTATTTTATTTAAGCAGGGTGAATGGGGGACATCTACTCGTTGTTGCAAGGTTTCACCAGTTTTGGATAACAATCAATTAGCCTTTCAGTATTGACGACATAAACCACTGACTTGTTTTTAGAAGATGACATATGAATAAATTAATCCCTTAACTTTAATTATATCCAAAAATTGTAAACATTTTACACATGAGTTTAAAAAGAAGAAATTTCATTCAGCTTTCGGCAACAGCTGCAGCCACAGGTTTGATTACCGGTTTCAATTCCTGTACATCCAGTGAACAAAAGGCCGATCAAAAGCCGGGGAATGCTGATGTACGGAAGATGACTTCGGATGTGGTGCCCATTTCACTGAAGGAAAGAGAATTACGGGTAGCGAAGGCACAGGAATTATTGGTGGCTCAAAAAATGGAGGCGCTGGTACTGGATGCAGGAACCTCTTTAAAATATTTCACCGGAATTAGTTGGTGGCCAAGTGAACGTACCATGGTGGCAATCATTCCCGCCAGGGGAGCCGTAAAATATATATGCCCGGGTTTTGAAGAATCCCGATTGAGAGAATTGATTAAAATCGGGAAGGAGGTTTATCCCTGGCAGGAGGATGAGAGTCCGTATAAACAAATCGCAATTGCCTTCAAAGATGCAGGCATTCAGTCAGGCAATATTGCCATAGAAGAACGGCTTAGGTTTTTCATTCTGGATGGCATAAAAAAGGAAGCTGCTCACCTGAACTATGTGAGCGGCGACCCCGTTACTGTGCCTTGTCGTTTAATAAAATCTCCCGCAGAAATTGCCTTGATGCAAAAGGCAAATGACATCACAGTTGCAGCAATAAAAATGGGTATTGCTGGCTTGAAGGAAGGTATGAGCCCTGCTGATTTTTCTGCCATCGTTTCCAATGCCCATCAGCAATTTGGTGCTGAGCCCGATTTCGCAATGGTCAATTTCGGAGAAGCATCTGCTTTTCCACATGGCAGTATCCAGCCCCAAAAATTAAAAAAG
>JAYVUL010000188.1:0-15170 GCA_043787935.1 Chitinophagaceae bacterium
TAAAATGGACAGGATGAAAATAAAAATGATTTTATAAAGAGTGAAATGATTTTTGATAATCTTATCAACGGGTGTTTTAAAAACCTTAGTAAAAACCAGGAGGCAGTTGCTCAACCTTATTACCTTATTCCAAATGAACTAATATGAAAATAGAATATAACAATTTGTACACCCATTTTATTTTTACCACTTTGCATCGCTTACCTGTTATTGGGGAAAAACACAGGGTGCGAATTGAAAAGTATATTACCGGGATTGTGAATAATACCGATTCCCGCTTATATGCCATCTATGCCAACCCAGAGCATGTTCATTTCCTGGTATCCCGTTCTCCAAAACTATCAGAAGAAACACTGGCATCAATCGTTGCAGAAAGTTCTGGGTAATTCATCAACCAAAATAAACTTTGCGTTACCCCATTTGCCTGGCAAGATTCCGCAGCTGCCTTTTCTGTATCAAAGTCATCAGTTGACAGGGTATGTAAATACATCCTTAATCAACCCGAACATCATCGCAAAGTAAGTTTCGCTGAAGAATATGCAGCATTTATTAAATTTTACCAAAAAACGATTGAGTCTTCTGTGAAGTATTCCTCAACATAAGGTAATAAGGTTGCCGTAATAATGGTTTATTTTCCCCTCTACTAAGGTTAGGCGAGCTGCGCATGGAGGTTCTTTTTTTTGGAACCTTTTTGCGTGGCAAATTTTTCAATTTATTAAAAAACGCATGGGCCTTCTGCACAGAATTGCTCCAAATAAGGTAATAAGGTTGCCGCAATAATTATTTATTTTCTCCTAAGGTTAGGAGAGTTGCGCATGAGGGATATTTTTTTTGAAACCTTTTTGCGTGGCAAATAATTAAGTTTATTAAAAAGCGCCTGGGCCTTCTGCACAGTATTGCGCAAAATATGGAAAAAAGGTTGCCGTAATCCGGGGTTATTTTTTCCTCTACTAGGGTTAGGAGAGTTGCGCATGAGGGATATTTTTTTTGAAACCTTTTTGCGTGGCAAATAATTAAGTTTATTAAAAAGCGCTTCTGTCTTCTGTACAGTATTGCTCCAAATAGGGTAATAAGGTTGCTGTAATCCGGGGTTATTTTTCCCTCTACTAAGGTTAGGAGTTTTGAGCATGAGGGATATTTTTTTGAAGCATTTTACGTGGCAAATTTTTCAATTTATTAAAAACCTCATGGGCCTTCTGCACGGTATTGCTCCAAATAAGGTAATAAGGTTGCCGCAATAATTATTTATTTTCCCCTCTACTAAGGTTAGGAGAGCTGTGTGTGGAGGTTCTTTTTTTTGGAACCTTTTTGCTTGGCAAATAATTAAGTTTATTAAAAAGCGCTTCTGTCTTCTGCACTGAATTGCTCAAAATAAGGTAATAAGGTTGCCGTAATCCGGGGTTATTTTTTCCTCTACTAGGGTTAGGAGAGTTGAGCATGAGGGATATTTTTTTTGGAACCTTTTTGCTTGGCAAATAATTAAGTTTATTAAAAAGCGCTTCAGCCTCCTGCAAAGCATTACTCAAAATAAGGGAATAAGGTCGCCTGAAAGGGGAGTGGGCATTCTGAAAGAATTAGTTAAAATAAGGTAATAAGGTTATCGCAATCATGGTTATTTTTTTCTACTAAGGCTAAGAGACCTGGCCAAGGGTTATTCTTTTTTTCAGGTAGTGAATTAAATAATTAGCTCTCTTTGATTTTATGGTATCCGTTATGAGAAGATTTTAGGAACCCTATCAACAAATGCTTTTCAAACCTTAGTAGCAATCATGAATTATTGAATCCAAACCTTATTACCTTATGAGAAATGATTTTTTAACTACCCATTAAATTTACACAATCACCTCATTTATACACGGCATTCACTTCTATCTCCGGGTGCAGGCTCTTCATCACCGGGCAGGTGTTGCCAATACGCTGTAAAATAATCCTGTCCTTTTCTTCCAGCACCAAACCAGCCGGGTAAGTAACCACCACCTCTATTTTGCCAATCCTCCTGGGGTCACTCAGCATGTGTTTTTTTACCGCTACTGTGGTTCCTTTCAGTTCTATTCCCAGGTCGGCTATTTTAATAGCCATGGTGGTGATCATGCAGGTACCCAGTGCGGTACACACCAGGTCGGTGGGAGAAAACCTTTCTCCCTTCCCTTTGTTGTCTGTCGGGGCATCAGTTTCTATACTGGTGCCGCTTTGCAAATGGGTGGCATGGCATCTTAAATTTCCGGCGTAAAGGATCGTTGCTGTCATTGTACTATTTTTGCATAAATTTACTGAAGTAAAAATTTATCATGCGTAAAATAATATGCTTTGGCCTGGTTGTATTGATCAGTTTGCCCCTGCTGGCACAAAAAACAAAAAAAGAAAGAAAAGACGAACATAAGCAGCGCATAAACGCCCTTATCAAGCAGGAGGAAGAAGGAGTGATAGCCTACCGCAAACAGAGTGTGTTTGGCTTAAAGCTCACCAATGACGGCTACGGTGCTTTTTACGAATTTGGAAGGGCTCAATCTGTCAGCAAAACGATGCTGTTCCAGTTTGATTTTTCGGAGCGTAAGCATGCAAAAGAACAAAAACAAACCAACCCATTTTTACCTACTTCTCCCTTCATTTTCGGTAAGATCAATTATTTTTATCCCTTTAAGCTGGGGGTGCAGCAGCAGTTTTTGCTGGGCAATAAAACGAACAAAAATGGAGTGGCAGTTACAGCCAACTTTGGAGGTGGCGTTTCGCTTGGCCTGCTGAGGCCGTACTATTTAGAAGTACCCGACACCTCAAATGGTAACCGTAAGGCAATTAAATATGAAAGTGCTGACAGTGCCAGTTTTAAATCACCAGATCCGTACACCGTTTCTTCAGCAGGTTTCAGTAAAGGATGGAATGAAATAAAAATAACTCCCGGAATGTATGCAAAAGCAGCGTTGCGTTTTGATTATGGCAGGTACAATGAAGTGGTTAGCGCAATTGAAGTGGGGATAACCGGGGAATATTACACCAAGAAAATTCCCCAGTTGGTATACGTGGCACCAAAAGCATTTTTCCTGAATGTGTATGTGGCTATTTTATTTGGAAAAAGGAAATAAGCATTTAATAACTGCCGGGAGTATTGTCTTTCCCGGCAATTAAAAAAAAACAGAAAAAGATACGATGATCATGTTACCTGTACTAGATGGTGTGGTAGAGCAAACGGCAGTGGACCCTGCAGTGAAAAAGCCCAACTGGCTCCGGGTGAAATTGCCCATTGGCGAAGACTATAAGCACGTTCGTAACCTGGTGGATACGCATAAACTGCACACGATATGTGAAAGTGGCAATTGCCCCAATATGGGAGAGTGCTGGGGAGAAGGCACTGCCACTTTTATGATATTGGGAAATATCTGCACCCGCAGTTGCGGCTTTTGTGCGGTGGCAACGGGTAAGCCGGATCCGGTAGATTGGGACGAACCCCAGCGGGTGGCTGAAGCCATACATTTAATGAAAGTGAAGCATGCGGTGCTTACTTCTGTTGACAGGGACGAACTGCCCGACCAGGGAAGTATCATCTGGCAGAATACCATCAGGGCAGTAAAAACGCTAAACCCATTCACTACCTTAGAAACATTGATACCTGATTTTAAGGCGAATGGGGATTGTATCCAGCGCATTATTGATGCAGCGCCGGAAGTGGTATCTCATAATATTGAAACCGTAGAAAGGCTGACCAGGCAGGTTCGTATACAGGCAAAGTACTGGCGCAGCATGGAAACCCTGAGGATACTCAAAAGAGGCGGCATGCGAACCAAGAGCGGTATCATGCTCGGCCTTGGTGAAACCAAAGAAGAAGTAATTCAAACCATGCAGGACCTCAGAGACAGCGATACAGACGTGATCACTATCGGGCAGTACCTGCAACCCAGCAAGAAACATTTGCAGGTACAGCGTTTTGTACATCCTGATGAGTTTAAAGAACTGAGGGAAATTGGTTATCATATAGGCTTTGATTATGTGGAAAGCGGCCCGCTGGTGCGTTCCTCCTATCATAGCGAAAAGCATGTGATAGCAGGGTGGGGAAGAGGTAAATGGGAAGAAGAAAAAATAGCTGCTAAGCCATAATGGCGGCATGTAAAATTGTTATGAAGATGTTATTGACCGATGCCGCTGATGAAGCGGCATCGGTCATTTGAGGGAGCCTCCTTACAAATATTCATCCACACCATGCTGATTTACTGCAGAAGGAGTATTTATTTTATATACTGTTACAAGCGGCAAAATGAAAATAGCTCCCGGGCTATAAGTGGCATGATATTTCCGGTATGAATCAAGGTGAAAATGGCAGCCCCGTCAAAAATTTATATCAGCTGAAAGCGAACTTTTTACCTTTAGATTTCGTATTGAAACCGGTATCTCAACTTTGCCAGGTGCATTAATTGATTGTAATTGCTCCGGGAAAAAAATTAGCTTTGTGTAACGATTAGCTGATAGTATGGTTATAATAAAGTAACTACTTGCTTGTGTACATCCACCACCAAAAAGTCTTTTCTGCCTTCATCTATCTGGTAAAAGACAACGGAATAAAAATCCTACCTGTGAGCAGTAAAGTTAAATTGATTGAAGTATGAAAAAATTATCTATTCAATTGCCGGCACACCAGCTCATTTTGTCATTTTACAGGTTGGTGCCGGGTACTTTTAAATCAATAATTTTTATTGCCTTTCTTATTGGTGCTTTGGAGGTGGTTGCTCAGCCAACGGTGCTGTATACCAGCCTGGCCCTGACAACGCCATCCCCCGCGAACTCCCGTTTTACTTTAAACACCATCACTACACCTGCAGGTAATTTTAATCAATTTGTTTTCCAGGCAAACCAGGCTGGAAATAATACCTGGGCTTACCATAGTGGTACACCTGCTTTGCCCAATTATTCACCCTGCTGGAGAGCCAATGGTGCCGGTCAGATAATGTCTTATAATTCATTTATCAATACCGGGTTTAATAACGGCGCTAATTATTTTGCAGCTGGTGGGGGCAATGATGGCCTTATTAATGCTGTTCAGAATAATTTTTATTACACTTTCAATACAGGGCTTAATACGGTCTCCAATAATACCATGGCGGTGTTGGAAACCAGTTTTAATCCTGTTGCCATCGGTGCTCCTTCCCAGGCTCCTATTGCAACCCAGGTTGATGCCCTTTCCCCAGTTACTGTTACAGTCGTTACCTCTGCTGCCCCGGCTACTGGCGAAAATGTTTTTCTCCGGTACAGCACCAATGGTTTTGCCGCATCCACCATTGTTCAATTTTCTTTTGTTGGAAGTACCGGCACAGCAGTAATTCCTGCACAAACTGCCGGAGCCACCGTTCAGTATTATGCCTATTCCAGCAACAGGACTTTGGCCAATATCAATGCTGATGTTACTACATTCACCACGCAGGCAGTGCATAATATGGTTGCACTCAATGTAAGTGCAGGTGCCAGCTACACTGTATTAGGAGCTGTTCGGGTGCAGTCTACCGGCTTGCCGGGCAATGATGCTTACTATGCCACCTTGCAGGCGGCTTTTGCCGCAATCAATGCAGGAACGCATACCAATGTAATTAGCATAACAGTAATGGGAAATACAACTGAAAGCGGTACTGCCTCGTTAAATGCCAGTGGAGTTGGCGCTTCATCCTATACCAGCATCAGCATACAACCAACAGGCGGTGCAGCCAGAACCATCAGTGGCGCCATTGCAGCCGGCAGCCCGTTAATTGATCTGAATGGCGCAGATAATGTAAACATAAATGGATTGAACAGTGGGGGTAATGCATTAACCATTTCTAATACCACCGCATCTGCCTCTGTTGGAACTTCAACAGTACGGTTTATATTGAATGCTATAAATAATACCCTTCAAAATTGTACCATATTGGGGTCAACTACCAGTTCATCGGATGGTATCATTATTTTTTCTACCGGTTCTAATACTGGAAACAATATTTCCAGCAATACCATTGGGCCGGCAGGCGCTAATCTACCTGGTACTGCCATTTATTCATCCGGCTCAGTTGCCGGCAATAATACCATATCAATCCTAAGTAATACCATTCAGGATTATTGGGGCAATTCAGTGGGTGCTCCTTCTACCGGGATAAATGTTGCGTCTAATAGTTCGGCATGGACTATAACGGGGAATAAGTTTTTTCAAACTGCAACAAGAACAGCAACAACTGGGTTAACACACCGGGCAATCCAGGTTAACAGCGGCGGGGGTTACACCATCAGCAACAATATTATTGGGTATGCTAATAGCAGTGGTACGGGCACCACAACCTATACTGGTGCAGTGGCCAACAGGTATATAGGAATAGATTTAACGCTTACAGCAACAGCTTCCAGCATCCAGAACAATACCATTGCAGGGATCACATTGAGCACCTCAAGTGGTGCTTCAACAACCAGTGGGCTTTTTACCGGTATTTATGTAAGTGCCGGTGCAGCAAATATTGGCACGGTTACCGGCAACATCATTGGTGTAAATGCGACGGGTCCCATTTCAATAACCTCGTCATCTTCTGGTGGTTTAATCAATGGGATCAGTGTAGTTTCCACGAATGCCTGTTTGATTCAAAATAATTCTGTTACTGCTTTTTCAACGGGAGGTGCGGCTGGTATTGGATATACTTTTAATGGTATAGCAACAAGCGGTACAGGTGGTTTTACTATTTCATCTAACAGCATTGGAAGTACCAGCATTGCCAATTCCATTACGGTAGGAACAACCGGCACAACCACTGCCACCTGTAATATAAATGGGATTAACAATACAGCTACTGGTACTGTAACAATTGGTGGCAATGGCTCCGGTAATGCAATCAGCAATATTGCTTTAACATTAGGTAATGCCTCTGGTGCAATTACTGCCATAAATTATAACTCAACCGGCATAGGAAATATTACCGGTAATACTATCAATACTTTAACAGCTAATAATAATTTTGGTGTTGTAAATGGAATACTTACCAACAACGGTGCTCCATTATCGATTTCCCGAAATAAGATTTATGATTTATCTGACGCAGGTACATCTCCAACTATTAACGGGATTATTTCTGCAGGAGGGGTTGGGACGACAATAAATATTTCAAATAATATTGTTGGGGATTTAAGAGCTGGTGGCATATTAAATGGAACCCCGCCTTTTTCAATACAAGGGATTAATCTAAATACAGCAGGTAGCATTCCAATAAATGTATATTACAATACCGTTATGATCACGGGTACTGCTACCGGAACTACAGCTTTTGGAACTGCAGCATTGTATGCACATGTAAATCCCACCCTTGACTTACGCAATAATATTTTTGTAAATCTTACCACCCCAAAAGGCACTGGTAAAGCAGTCGCTTATCAGCGTTCCTCCAACAGCTTTACCAATTATGCCGCAACATCCAACAACAATCTATTTTATGCCGGTACACCCGGATCCACCAATCTCATTTATTTTGAAGCCACAACTGCTATCAACGACCAAACCCTGGCTGCTTATAAAACAAGGGTAACGGCAAAGGATAATGTGTCTATTTCAATCAATCCTTCCTTCATAAGTACTGCGGGTGCTAATGTAAATTTCCTTCATATTGATCCATTGGTGCCATCGGCTATAGAAAGTGGCGGTGCCATCATTGCCGGCTATGTGGATGATTTTGATGCATTGGGTTCAAGGGCGGGGCCTTATCCATTAACAGGCCAGGTAAATGGTGGCGGCTCTTTACCCGATATCGGAGCTGATGAATTTGATGGTTCTACCTGCGCCACACCGCCTACCATATCTTCTTTTTTGCCAACCTCCGGATATTCCGGAGATGTAATTGTGGTTACCGGTACCAACCTTTTAGGGATTACCATTGCAAAAATTGGCGGGGTATCCGCAACCGTTAATTCCACAACAGCCACCACCGCAAGCATCACTGCAGGTGCAGGGGCCACCGGAACAATTTTTCTTTCTTCAGGAGCTGGTTGCAATGTTTTTAGTGCAGGTACATTCACCTATAGTGGTTATATCTCGGCCCAAACCGGGCCCTGGAATACAGGGAGTACCTGGCGTGGTGGCAACGTGCCTGTCGCCTTAAATGCAGTTACCATTAACAACGGACATAATGTAACAGTTGATGCTTTGGCTAACCCAAGTACATTAACCATTAACCCTGCAGCAACCCTTACAGGTAGTGATGATACCAAACAAATGTACGTGGGGGCTACCGGCACTGGACCCATCACTAACAATGGAACGATTACACTTAATTCGCTACTGGTAACGCCTACCTGGTTGGTTTGTGGCACATTAACAATGGGCAATGCTTCGGTGTTTAATAATAACTGTGGCAGTGCCGCTGCAGTTGGTATAACCAGTTTTACGCTAAATAGCGGCAGTACCTATAATCACAATGCCATTGGCAGCAGTTTGAATGGATCTACTGGAGATTTTCCCGGATTAACCGGGGGTGTCAATATAACAATTAACAGTAACGCAACTGTGAACATAACAAAATGGGCGCAAAACAGTGTAAGCGCCCTCAGCCCCGCGCCGCTTCCAACAGTTAGTGGTGGACAATGGGGTAATCTTACCATAAATATCACGGGCCAAACCTACGGAGGTTCCTGGCAAAATAGCGGTAACATTACAAATGCCACCTCTCTATCAGTTGCGGGCACCGGTGGATTTGATTTCAGGCTTACCACGATGAACGGGGCAGCCTATACCGGAAATTTCGGAACAATCAGTGTTTCGGGTACCGGCCTCCTATCTGTTATTAACGGAGGGGCAAATGGGACCAATACCGCAACCATAAATGTAGCAGGCGATGTAAATATTTCCGGAGGCAGTTTTATGTTAACCGGTGGGGCTACGGGTAATAATTTTACTACAGGCACAAACAACTTGAATATTACCGGCAACCTGAATATTACAGGAGGTGCTTTATACGGATTAAGGGGATCCAGTGTAACGATTACCTATGGCAGCAATATCAGCAACATTAATGTAACCGGAAATACTTCTGTAACAAACGGGAGTGTCAATCTTGCTTCATTCAGCACCTATAGTGTTGCAACTACCAACACTGTAAACCTTAACCTGAATGGGAATGTTAGCATTGGTGCAGGCGGATCATTTTCAAATTCAAATTTTGCAAAAACAACCGGTAATATAACCTTCAATAAATCCAGTGGGGTACAAACATTTTCGACAATTGCCGGAGGTATCAATACCAATCCATTGTTCTTTACTGTAGGTACCGGTGCCAGCACCAATATTGTTTCTTTGGGTTCTGATTTTCCAATGAATGCCACCACATCAACAATTACGGTGCTTGCCAATGCCTCATTATTTTGCAATACAGGCGTTGTATCGGGCAATATTTTTACCTTAAATAGTGGGGGAAGTTTAGGCATGGGGAGTACTACCGGTATTACCACTGCACCAACCGCATCTGGTAATGTACAAACGGCAACGCGTAATTATCATGTTTCGGGAAATTATATCTATAACAGCTCAGCAGCAAACCAGGCAACAGGCAATGGGTTACCGTTTACAATAACCAGCCCGGGAACATTAACCATTGCCAATACAGCCACGGCGCCTAACAATGTGGTAACACTTACTACGAGCGGAACAACTACTCCAAGGCTTAACCTGAATGCAGGACAGTTCAATGCCGGCACTGGCGGCAGTTTGCTGATGGCGGGTGGAGGGATCATTAGTGGTGCCGGCGGCAATCAATATTTGTCGGGAGCAGCTGCGGATAATATCATCCAATTTACCGGAACTGGTTCCGTAACGGGCACTCCTGAACTGTACAATATAACACTTGGCAATAGTGGTGCCGGGGTTGATTTTGTGAATAATGCCAGAATCAACAATATTCTTTTAATGAATAATCTTGCGGCTATTATCAATAATTCCCCAAAATATGCTGTAGGGTCCACATTAATTTATAACAATATCGGCAGCTATACCAGGAACCTTGAATGGGGCAGCAATACCGTTGGCGCACCCAGCTATCCATATCATGTAATTATTCAAAACGGCACCACTGTAAGTTTTACCAATACCACACCTGCCTCCATTGGTTGTGGTGGCAATGTAAGTATCGGTAACCCATCGCTGGCAGGAAATGGGGTACTCGATTTAACCGGTGTGGGAGCCATTAGTTTAAACATTGGCGGCAACCTTACTATGGGCGGTACTTCAGCTACCGGAGCGCTTAATATGTCCAATACCATCGGGGGTGATATTTACCTCACCGGCAACTGGAACCGTAATGCCAACGGTACGGTAAATTTTGGTGCCGGCCTGGGAAGGGCTGTATTTTTTGTGGGGGCAACGGATGCAACCATCACTGCTGCAGGCGGTGAGCAATTTCCATTTGCCTACGTCAATAAATCAGCAAAAACCACTAAACTAACGCTGGCGGATAATGTATCAATCACTGATGAGATTGGCTTTACAAAAGGAACAGTAGATTTAGGCACCAATAACAAATTCCTGACCATTCTTTCCAACGCCACCAAAACAGCAAGGGTAGGGCAGAGTGATCCTGTTAACACAGATTTTGTTTATGGCGCTACAGATCAGTTGGGCCAGTTTATTGTGCAACGTTATGTGCCGGCCAGGAGATCATGGCACTTGATGACGGCGCCACTAAAACCTTCCGGGGGTACCCATACCATAAGTGAGGCATGGCAGGAAAGAACCACCGGGTTGGATTACACCACTTCGGCAGCCACTGCTGCTTCAATTGCTGCCGATACCATTACGGCTTCTTTTGCCACACAAATAACAGGGGGTTCCATAGCCAATGGTTTTGATCAAAGCCCCACCAATAACCCAAGCATAAAATATTACAGCAGCGGTTCATGGCTGGGGCCGCTTAATATTAACAGCACTTCTGTAAACAGCCAGGAAGGCTGGATGCTTTTTTTAAGAGGTGACAGGAAGAATTACGGACAGATCACCAACCAGTACAAAACACCAACCATGACTACGCTGCGTCCAAGGGGGCAGCTATTTATCGGGTCAAGATCCATTACCTCCGCAGGACTAACGGTGGTGGGTAACCCTTATGCTTCGGCAGTAGATTATTTTACAGCAACCAGGTCAGGAGCAGGCCTGGCAGGCATACCCTCATACTACATGTATGATCCATATCTTGGGGGTTCTTATGGTACGGGTGCCTTTGTGGCGCTTACCTGGAATGGGACCACCTTTGTGCATTCAGCACCGCTTACCGGCACCGGTAACAGCGTTGGCGACAGCAACTATATTCCTTCGGGTGCAGCCATTCTTGTTGATTTTGGCACAGGCGGTACACTTACATTCAATGAAACGGATAAAAGAACAAAAAATACTACTGTGGCATTCCGGCCGGTGCGGCAGTTGCAAACCGGTTTATTCAGTAATAGCAACGAGGATGGTTCATTTGCTCCAATTGATGGGGCCCTGTCTCTTTTTGGGAATGGTTTCAGCAATGCAGTGGACAGGGATGATATTGGTAAGATGAAAAATTTCAGTGAGAATTTTTCCATCATCGGGGGTGATAAATTGTTATCTGTGGAGAGAAGAGAAATTATTAGAGCGCAGGATACTGTTTTTTATAACCTGTCGGATATGCGGCAGCGGAAATACCAGTTCGCTTTTATTATGAATGCGTTGGGTGTGCCCTCCCATACGGCAGCATTTTTAGAGGATACTTATTTGAAAATAAAAACACCTGTGCGTATCGAGGGTACCACCCGGGTAAATTTTGAAATTACAGCAGACGCAGGTTCTGCAAGTCCTAGCAGGTTCCGCCTGGTATTTAAGCCATTGGTAAAATTTCATCATTTGGATGCATACATTGAAAAAGCTGATGTGGTAGTAGAATGGAAAATTGAAGATGAATGTAATATTGAAAAGTATGAAGTGGAAAGATCAGTTGACGGACAATTTTTTACTATGCTTGGACGAAGGAACAGTGCCGGGGACAGCAAGGCTTTTTCCCCATATAGCTGGATTGATAAACAACCTTTACCCGGGATTTATTATTACCGCATAAAAGCCTATGGTAATGACAGCACCGTCATGTACAGTGACAAGGTAAAAATAAAAATAATAAAAGGCAGCCCTTCAATGTATGTTTTCCCTAACCCGGTTACGGGTAATACCATCCAGTTACAGCTGAATGACCAGCCGGCAGGGCAGTACAATATCCGGTTGATAAATGAGGCCGGGCAGGTATCGGTAAATGGTGCAATGATGCACAGTGGTGGTACAGCCACCCTGCTAATCAATAATCCAAATGAAGAAGGAAAAGGGGTTTATACGCTTGAGGTAACCGGGCCGGGCAAAGAAAGAAATACTATTAAAGTTGTGATTGATAAAGAGTAACAACTGTATTTTGGCTTGTTTTGCCTGCATCCTTCCGTAATTTCTAAATATTGGGATTGCAGGAAGCAAATCACTGGTATGCAAACAGGCGCAATCTTTTGTATATCTAGCGGGTTTGAATCCGGCTAAAAATTATTTCTTCTAAATCTTTGATATGTCTTCCGGATAACCTACTTTTACGCCGGTTTTTGTTATATTCTTCCTGGAAACACCGCTGTTTATTCCTAATGTTCTCGACAACCGTTTAATTTTTTTTAATACAAAATGCAAACGTTTGTTTTTTTTATAAATAAAAACTATTGTGTAATAAATACACGATAACCGATTCAGTCATATGAGCAAACATTTCAGTCAGGCTGTTTTATTGTTCCGTTGTACTGGATTTATTCTTCTGATAAGCATTTCTGTTCATTAGTAAATGATTGTGTTATATGAAGATTTTTACAAACCGGGTATTAAATATTGAACAATGCAGGTTGCGCTTTTTGCATTTTTCAATAATGCCTGTTCTGTTCATCTTTATTTTTCAATTTGTTAGCAGTGTTGCAATAGCTCAGACTACCATTACTACCCAAACCGGGAATTTTAATTCAATTCAAAATCAAAATATCAGCGCAAACGCTTTTGCAAATACGATCAATCCGAATGGAACAGAAATTCAGCAATATGCCAATCAAAACGGGGCTTCTTCTGTAGCTGCAGGTACAGCTGCTTTCAGAACTTTTACGATTGATGGTACAAACAATGCAGCAGCGGCAAGAACCTTGCGGCCGGGAGACAGGTTTATCATTACAGCTTACACACTATCAAACCCAAGTGGTTCTTTGGGCATAAGTTTTAAGAATAACACTACTTATACTTCAACTGCGGATTATACCAATGGACAGGTTTGCAGGTTTGAAATTACTAATGCGGGAGGATGGAAAATAGTACATAACAGTGGCACACAAGAAAATGTTGGTGCCACTGCAGGTGTTGACAGAACTTTACAGATTGATATTACTTCATCAAATACTTTCAATGCAACTATTGCAGGTACAACTTATTACAACCTTGGATTTATAAATACGGGATCTCCTATTGCAAGTTTTTGCATCTATAATTTAACTGCAGCAACCAATAATGCTGATAATAGTGATTCATATTGGAAAGGCTGTACCCTTCAAGGAATGGGTAATATATCTATTGCTGGGACTGCTAATGCATCCATCACAGGTGATATCACGAATGGATGTGCAGCCACCACCAACACCTTGTCATCCACTAATGCTATTTTTTCCGGAACTAATAACATTACCTTAAATCCTGGAACCGGTAATACTTATACCGGCACCACCTCTATTACATCCGGAACAGTAACTTTAGGCGTTGCTAATGCAATACCCAATACAGCCATCACCGTAAGTAACAATGCCATATTAAGTACCGGTGCAGCAGCAGGGTTCAGTGCCAGTTTGGGTATTTTAACCGTTACCTCCGGCGCTACTATTGCTTTAGGGTCCGGCGCCCATTCACTTAATTTTGCTGCAAGCAATGGGGCCACCTGGTCTGGTACCCTTACCGTTACCGGCTGGGGACCAACCAGCGCAGGGCAGTTGTTTTTTGCTGGTGCTGGTCTTACCGGCACCCAATTAAGTAACATCAACTTCACCGGTTATGGCACTGGCGCCAGGATATTGGCTTCCGGGGAAATTGTGCCAGCCAACTATTATTTTTCAAATATTGCTGCCGGGGACTTCACTACCGGTGCCCATTGGTATGGTGGGGTGGCGCCTGTTTCCGGCTGCACAGCCGTTATACGCAGCGGGCACAATATGACCCTGAACACCAGCATTGCATTGGCTAATTTAACCATCAGTGGCGGTACCTTTACCGGCAGCGATGGCATTGCAAGGACCCTAACCATCAATGCGGCAGGAGCCTTTACAAACAATGGTATCGTTACGCCTACCGCAATGGGTACGGTGGCATTTGCCGGCAGCGGGACCTATGCCGGCACGTCAACTATTTCATTAACAAATTTTTCATTTGTAACCGGCTCAAATATCACCATCAGTACCAACGTATCTGTTGCGCAGGCATATACGTTTGCAAGTAATGCAAGCCATACATTTACTTTTAACAGCAGCACTTTTACCTGTAACGGTATTGCCACAGCCGGGACCAATACCTTAACCTTGTTAAATGGCGGAACGAGTGCAGCAGCACCTTTTATCATTGCAGGCAATTTATCTGTTCCAACAGGCACTTCCCTTTCGTTAGGAAGCAGTAGCCGATCGCCCCAGGTAAATGGCAATGTATCCCTTGCAGGTACCGGGGCTTTATCTTTAGGCACTGTTGCTGGTGGCGACATTTATTTAACAGGTAACTGGAGCAGGAGTACAGGTGCTTTTACACCCAATGGCAGAGCTGTATTTTTTAACGGCATCAGCGTTCAAACCATTTCAGCTGCGGGTGCTACCGAAACATTTAATTTCCTTTTTATTCAAAACACCAGTACAGCGCAGTTATCAGCTACCGATGTGGTGATTAGTTCAGCCAATGGTTTAAGTTTAAATTCTACAGCATCCCCCAATATTGATTTAAATGGAAGGATACTTACTGTAAGTGGCGGTGGTAATCTCAACCTCAACAGCGGAGCAAGGTCAATTAGCGCAACTGGTGCAGGTGTTTTTGCTGTAGCTGGTGCACTGGCTGTTTCCAATGCAGGCACACTCAATTTTACCAGTACTGTTGTGGTTTCATTGACGGCGTCATTCAACCCGGGGGCAGGGGCCACTACTATTAA
>JAYVUL010000189.1:0-4616 GCA_043787935.1 Chitinophagaceae bacterium
TAAGCCACTTCATCTGCCTTAATAAAAAAAAGCCGCTGGCCCACTTTGGCTAAAAAGCGGTTTTTGTATTGTATGCTGAATGTTTCTTTTACCTCACTAATTAAAGCCCCATAATCCTGTGGCACAAATGAACTGGCTAAATTTTTATATTTGTTTATTGCAGCAGCCAATGCCTCTGCTGTTACCGGCTTTAAAATATAATCTATACTGAATAACTGAAAGGCATCAATAGCATAGTTGTCGTATGCTGTAGTAAAAATGACAGGTTTTTGAATATTGGTTTTTTTAAAAATTTCGAAACTGTGCCCGTCCGATAAATGAATATCCATCATCAATA
Source organism: Chitinophagaceae bacterium (assembly GCA_043787935.1). Lineage (GTDB taxonomy): Bacteria > Bacteroidota > Bacteroidia > Chitinophagales > Chitinophagaceae > Ferruginibacter. The sequence continues at coordinate 338 of JAYVUL010000189.1, forward strand.
AATCGGGGTGTGTTTTTGTATTTAACCAGTTAATGGTTTCTTCCACGCTTTCCAAACATGCCATTATGTGTATAGATGGATCATATGCTTTGAGCAATAACTTTATCCGTTCTGCAGCTAATATCTCATCTTCTATAATCAGTATATTCACAGCCATTTAATTTAAAATAAGTAATGGCATAGTTACAGAAAAAGCAGTACTGCTTTTATCTACCAGTACTTCCTTTCCACTTACCAGCCAATATCTTTTGATAATATTTTTTAAGCCGATTTCAGTTGAATTTTCAACACTTTGTTTTAATTGTAAATTATTGCTTACCACAATAGTGTTGTTACCATTGGTGTGTACCTCTATATACAAAGGTTTATTTTTACTTACCACATTATGTTTGATAGCATTTTCTATCAGCATTTGTAATGATGCCGGAATAATATAATAGTGCTGGTGATTTTCCGGAATATTTATGGTGATATGCAAACCTTCTGCAAAACGTTTTTCCAATAAAAAAATATAAGGTTTAATAAAATCCACTTCGGTTTTAAGCGCTACCAGTTCTTTATCATGATTATTTAAAATATACCGGTATACTTTTGAAAATTCTTCTATGAACCGGTTGGCTTCGTTATTATGCTGTAAAACCAATGTGGATAATACATTAAGGTTATTGAACAAAAAATGCGGGTTGATCTGGCTTTTCACCAATTGCAATTCTGCCTGTGCCGATATCCTTTTTAATTCTTCTGCCTCCATCCACTTGGTTTTATATTCTTTAAAATAAAACAGTATGGCATTAAGCAGGTGAAACAGTAAGTTGGCTAACCAGGCATATATCAGGTTAAGTTTTAAAGGAATAATGGTTTCTTTAAAAGTGTGTGAATGTAAAACCAGGCTTACCAAAAGCACGAGTCCAATAGTAAGTACTGTTGTGATTACTGCACCTGCAGTAAAAAATAGCAGTAACCCCTTTATTTTGTTTCTATGATTGGTAACCCATGTGTTGAAAAACAATTCCAGTAACCGGTTACTTTCCCAAATACCAAGGGTTAAAATCCCTATTGTTCCCAGGGCATAGTACCATTCAATGGTAATATTAAAATACTTATATACCTCGCACAACTCGGTGTTAAGATAAGTATAAGCAGTAAGTACCAAAATAAAAACATACCTGAGCCTGTGGTTAAACATCGCCGATACTTTATTAAATAACATCAACGGTTTTTAACAGTATTTTGTTCGCCGCTGATGTTATTATTTTGAACTATTAAAAGATATTGTTATGGTAATAAAACCCTGTCAATGACGTGCACCACACCGTTGCGGCACATTATATTTGTTACTGCAATATTTGATGCATTAGCGCCATTTCCATTTCCTTTAATTGTTGCGCCTGCTGTTAAATTTATGGTGGTTGTACCATTTGCAAGCATGGTTAAAGGACCAGCAACCAAATCAGATGAAAAAGCCCTGCCACCAACAACGTGGTACCTAAGTACTGCCAAAAGCGTAGCTACAGGAATATTATTGATATCATTTGTGCCCAATGCTGTTAAAAGCTGGGTGAATGCGGCATTAGTTGGGGCAAAAACCGTAATGGTTGCCGTACTTAAGGTGCTAATTAAATTAGGATCGCCACCGGGTGCATTATTTGCACGAACGATAGCTTTTACTAAAGAATCAAGGCCCGAACCGGGTGCCTGTGCAGTGGCAACTATATTACCAATTGGTTTGTTCAACGCTTTTGATAAACGGTGAATTACGCCATTATCAGCAGTTATATCGGCTTCCGCCACTTTAATACCATTTATATAAACCCCCGATGCGTTTTTAGTTACAAATACCGAATCGCCCCCGGCAGTTATCACTTTTGCATTAGGCCCTGCCGGAACGTTAGCTGCTAAAATTTTTGACCCAATGGTATGGTATAATAACAGGTCGCTTAACTGGGTGGGAGTTAATGCGGTAACTGTTGCTGATGTAATACCAGCACTGGCAAACGCTGTATTATCCGGCGCAAATACGGTAAAAGGTCCTGTACCGCTTAATGTGGTGCTTAAGCCCGCCTTAACCACCGCTTCCTTTAAAACACTGTAGCTCGCATTATTAACTACCACATCGGTAATGGTGTTAGAAACAGGAACAGGGTTGTCGTCTTTTTTGCAGGATGATAATGTAATTAATGCACCTGCTGTAATGAGTGCTAAAAAACGGCTTGTAAATTTTGTTGCTTTCATGTTATATATTTTTTGTTTAAATAATAACATCAGCTAAAGAAAAAAGTACAATTAAAGGGAGTGTAACAGGTAAAAAAAAGGGTGAATTGTTATGTTTTAATCCTGGCCTGTAATAAAGATGTCATCACGCAAATAGTGTGATGACATTTAAAAAATCATTTTATATTCCCCAGCTCATGCTGCCATCCTTTTCGTCTTTCAGGTTAATACCTAAAGCAGTTAACTGGTTTCTTATTTTATCCGATGTGGCAAAATCCTTTTTAGTTTTGGCTTCTTTTCTGATTTCTATTAATAATTCCATTACACCGCTTAAAGCACCATTGTCATTTGCACTTACGCTATGCAATCCAAACACATCTTCCAGATAAGCTTTAAATTTTTGTTGCAGCAGTACCAATGTTGATGCAGCAACAGCATCCGCTTTTATCAACCCGTCTTTTATAGAATTGATTACCGGTACCAGTTCAAAAATATTGGCCAATACTTTTGCGGTGTTAAAATCATCATTCATGCTCTCCTCAAAATTATTTACCAGTTTCAACACCTTTTCATCCAATTCACTGTCTGCTGCCAACTGGCCGTCAACCACAGCCATTTGTTGCAAAACTTCATATGCTTCCCACAATCTTTTCAACCCTTTTTCACTGGCCTGTAATGCTTCGTTACTAAAATCCAACGTGCTGCGGTAATGGGTTTGCAGCATAAAAAAGCGAACCGTCATGGGTGAATAAGCTTTTTCCAGCAAGGGATGATTGCCTGTAAATAATTCTTCCGGTAAAAAACCATTACCCAAACTTTTACTCATCCGTGTACCATTTACCGTTAGCATATTAGTATGCATCCAGTACCTGGCGGGGCTGGTATGGTAGCAAGCCTCACTTTGTGCAATTTCATTGGTATGATGCGTGGCCGCCAGGTCCATCCCGCCACCATGTATGTCAAATTGTTTACCTAAATATTTTTTACTCATTGCCGAGCATTCAATATGCCATCCGGGAAACCCCATACCCCATGGGCTTGGCCATTGCATTAAATGCTCAGGCTTAGCTTTAATCCATAATGCAAAATCGAGGCGGCCATGTTTTTCATCCTGCCCGTCTAAATCCCTTGTTCCCTCTAACAGGTCTTCTAATTTTCTGTTGGTAAGTATGCCATAATTTTTTTCCTTGCTGTATTTTTCCACATCAAAATAAATGGTGCCATTTACTTCATAAGCATAGCCATTGGCTAAAAGTTGTTGCGCCATTTGTATTTGCTCGGCAATATGGCCGGTGGCCGTAGGTTCAATGGAAGGTGGTAAATTATTCAGCAATTGCATTACATGCCTGAAGCCTAAAGTATATTTTTGAACAATTTCCATAGGCTCCACCTGTTGGCGTCGGGCTATTTTACTGAATTTATCATCTCCTTCATCACGGTCGCCTTCCAGGTGCCCTGCATCTGTTATATTACGTACATAGCGTACTTTATACCCTAAATACACCAGGTAGCGGTAAATAATATCAAACGAAATAAAAGTGCGGCAGTTACCCAAATGCACATCACTATACACGGTGGGCCCACATACATACATGCCCACATATCCCGGTGTAATGGGTTCAAATAATTCTTTTTCCCTGGTTAATGTGTTATAAATTTTTAACGACATACTATTTTTTTATGAGGCAGGCTGCAGAGCAATATTCAACATTGTTGTGTCACTCACTTCAGCTGTAAACCTTTTATTGAACTAATTTTATTAAATTGAAACCGGACGCCGTAACGGCAGCAAAGATATTATAGATTGCCGCAAGGGCAACAGCAAAATTGATATGGAGTTAATTTTTTCATCCGGTACATTGAAGATAGCATTATTTTTCTATTTCCACGTCGGTAATTACCGGAAAATGGTCGCTCATTTTTTTATTAATACGGGTGTATTGCATCACCGAAAATGGAGGTGATACAAAAATATTGTCTATGCGAAGGGTAGGCGAAATACCACTGAACGTACGGCCAATTCCGCTTCCCTTTGCAACAAATGCATTGAGCATCCCTTTTCCAATGG
>JAYVUL010000190.1:0-10452 GCA_043787935.1 Chitinophagaceae bacterium
GAAAAACTGGCTGATTTTTACCGGGAAATTTTGCTGGTGCAGGATAAAGAAATGGTGCCCGTGAAAGACGAATTAAATTTGGTGGAAAATTATATTTACCTGCAGCAAAAAAGATTTGGAAACAACCTGCAACTGGTCCTGAATATTTCTGAATCACATCTTCCTGCAGGCATTCCGCCTCTTACCCTGCAACTGCTGGCAGAGAATGCCCTGAAGCACAATAAGGTTACCGCTGAAAACCCATTACTGATTAAAATAGAATCGGCACAATCTTTTCTTGTAGTCAGTAATAATATCAACCACCAGGAAGTACTTTCAAAGCCAACCGGCGTTGGTTTAAAAAACATCCGGCAGCGGGTGCAATTGCTTACCGGGATGGATGTAAAGATCATTCAAAATGAAAACGAATTTAATGTCATCATACCACTTAAAACCAATACCATCCAATGAGAATCCTGATTATTGAAGATGAACAAAATGCGATTGAACGGCTGGAGAAACTGATAAAAGAGGTAGCGCCGGAAAAAAAAATTATTGGCAAATGCCAGAGCATTCAGCAAACAATAGACTGGCTGAATGAGAATGAATATCCGGATTTGATATTATCAGATGTACAACTTTCAGACGGGCTGAGTTTTGATATTTTTCAGCAAATCAAAACAAGTATTCCCGTTATATTTATCAGTGCTTATAACACTTATGCACCGGAAGCCTTTAGGGCACGGGGCCTTCACTATTTATTAAAACCACTGAAAAAGAATGAATTAAAAGAAGCATTAGACAGGTACGACAGCAACAATACAGGCAACAAAAGAGTAGAAGGCAACTCCCCTCCACCACCCGGCAAAATAAGAAATCATTACCAGGAGAGATTTATAATAAATGTAGGTGCACAAATCAAGTTGATACACGACTATGAAATTGCCTATGTATTTACAGAAAACAAAATTGTGTATATCACCACCACCGGCAACCAGAAATTCATTGTAGATATCTCATTGGAAAATTTTGAAAAATCCCTGAACCCTAAACTTTTTTACCGCATCAACCGGCAGTTTATTGTAAGCCTTAAATCAATTTACAAAATGGTACCGGCAAGTAAGCAACGTATTGAACTCACACTAGAGCCTGCTACTTTGTATGAAACCGTTACCAGTTTTGAACGTACTTCCCAATTCAAGAAATGGCTCTTGGGCGAAGTTTAAATTTTACATACAACCAATAAAATAGCCCGCTCCATTTCTAATGATTACAGTTGGGTATTTTACGTGATCATCCTGTGAAAAGTTCATTAACTTGATTACTGATCAGGCATGTCCAAAATACCTCTCAAACAAGTAATTCATAGTAAACCATCCACTATGATACTTTAAAAACAGCTCCCGTTTTAGTATACAATTATAATAACACAATTTAACAATGGGGGCCGGCAAGCTCCACCATTCATTGAATTAACCCCCCAATATTTAATAAAGCCGGGTACTTATTGAAAAATAATATTACTACTCAGTATTTCACCTTGTCTGTTCGGCGGCAGTTTTATACCAGTCAGCAAATAATAACAAAAACCTGCGAAAAATAGCACCGTTATTGCAACTAATAGCATGTTTAAAACCACCTGAAAATTCAATATTTATGAAAAAGAACTTCATTTTGCTTTTGGCAATTCTATTATCTACCATAACCTTCCTGGTAATAAGTTGCAGGCATGAAATACCAATCACCTGTGAAGAAGTCCATTTTAAAATAACCGCTTCACAAACAGATGCCATCTTAAATAGCCACACGGGATCTGTTAAGGTAAAAGCAACAGGCGGAAGTGGATTTAGCTATAATATAAATGGAGGGCCATTGCAGGATTCAGGGTATTTCCAGGGCCTTGCTCCATTTCGGGAGGATACGATTATTGGGCACAATTCACTCGGGTGCACTGATACATTAATTATAACCATTGGCTCATTCAACCCCTGCCAGGGTGTAGCTATAAATGTTACCGCCACTAAAGTGGATGCTGCACAAAACCAATCTACCGGCTCTATTACAGTTACCGCTACAGGGGGAACAGGATTTACCTATAGCCTTAATGGCGGGGCATTCCAAACCAGCCCAACCTTTTCTGCTTTGCCTTCGGGGGTGTATTCGGTTGCGGCAAAAAGTTCTTCCGGCTGCATTGGCACTGTGCCGGTTACCATTGGCACTATAAACCCATGCGCAGGTGTTGCAATCGTTGTTTCAACCACAGTGGTAAATCCTGTCCTGAACCAGTCGAATGGGGCCATCACTGCAACAGCAACAGGCAGCACAGGCATTACTTACAGTTTAAATGGAGGTACCTACCAGGCCTCGGGTGCATTTACCGGTTTGGCTGCAGGCACCTACAGCGTCACAGCAAAAAATGCAAACGGATGTACAGGCAGTAAGCAAGTTTCATTGATAGGTACCAATCCCTGCACCGGCATAACAGTGGTAGTAACAACTACCCAGGTAAACCCATTTAGCGGGCAATCGAATGGTTCCATCAATGCATCTGCAACTGGTGGCTCAGGATTTACCTACAGTTTAAATAACGGTATCTTTCAAGCCAGTGGCACATTCTCTAATTTACCGACGGGCAATTACACTGTCACTGCAAAAAATGCTGCCGGGTGTATCGGAACAAAAACGGTGGCATTAGGATCCACCAACCCATGCGCAGGTGTAACCATTACTGTTAGTACTACCCAGGTAAATCCTCCCGCAGGTCAGTCTATTGGTTCAATAACAGCAACTGCCACCGGAGGCACAGGGCTTACATACAGCATTAATGGAACTACCTTCCAGGCAAGTGGAACTTTTTCAAATCTTGCCGCAGGAACTTATACGGTAACGGCAAAAACTTCAGCCGGATGTTTGGGCACCAGGCAGGTAACCTTAACAGCAACTGATCCCTGCGCTGGCATAACAATCGCCGTATCTGCAACACAAGTAAATCCCACTGCAGGGCTATCCAACGGATCTATTACTGCCTCCGCCACAGGTGGCACCGGGTTTACCTATAGTTTAAATAATGGCACATTTCAGCCAGGCGCAGCATTCCTTAATTTGGGAGCAGGTACTTATACCGTTACTGCAAAAAATTCAAATGGCTGCACGGGAACAAAGCAGGTTACCCTTACGGCAGTAAGTGCCTGCACAGGAATTACTATTACCATTACCCCAACAGTAATGAATACAGTTCCCTGTTCAACTCCCGCCAATAATGGTAGTATAACCATTGCTGCAAGCGGCTCCACAGGATTTACCTACAATAATAATGGCGGGGCGTACCAGGCTGGCAATATATTCTCAGGCTTAAATGCAGGTAATTTTTTAATCGGTGTAAAAGATGCCAATGGTTGCACAAAGACACAAACGGTAACCGTAGGCATCACTCCAAAAGGCCCTAAATTTTCAGCGGTTCGTTCTATAATCAGCGCCCGCTGTGGAAGTTGTCATTTAAATGGTAACAGTACTGCAGGCTACAATTTTGACAGCGATTGCAATGTATTGACATACTGGAGCCAGATCAATAAAGCCTGTGTTACTTATCAAATGATTCAGATGCCGCCTACCCAGCAATTACCAGCAACAGAAAAAGCATCTATTACCAGCTGGATAAATGCAGGACATAAGTATACAGATTAATTAAACCATTATAAACAATAAATCAACCGGCTTTAAACAAAGGGCTGCCTATTAAGATGACACACAGTTGTTGATGGTGAAAAATTATTAATAGAACAGATGATTGCCCTTGTTGTAAAAGTTAAACCATTAAGAAGTTAATGGCCACATCGAAAAACTAATAAAAGCAAAAAAATAAAAAGCATGTGCAACAACAATATCATTGTCTTCCTGATCTTTATCACTTCAGCCATTTCCATTTCCGGATGCTACTACGATAAAGAAGATTTATTGTATCATTTTCCTAAAACAGGCAATTGCACTGCCGTTAATGCCAAATTTAATGTTGATGTATCGCCCCTGGTACAAACTAAATGTGCTACCGGCGGATGCCACGATGCCGCAACCGCTGCAGGAGGCGCAGTGCTGGAAACATATACACAAATTGCCGGAATGGCATCGAGGATAAAACAACGCTGCATAACAGATAAAACAATGCCGCCAGGCGGGGCACTTACGGATACTGAAATTTCAATTTTATCGTGCTGGATAAGTTCCGGCACGCCTAACAACTAAATTTTACAACTATGAAAAAATGGAAGCAAATTATTTATGGCGTCTTAATCCTTTTTATGGGAGCAATATCGTACGGATTTTATCTGCACGAGAAAAAACCTGCTGATATAAGAAAAGAGGTTGCTCAATTTGAAATGACCTCCTCAGCACTCGTAGAAGATTTCAACAGGGATGAAACTGCGGCCAATAAAAAATACCTGGATAAAGTAATATCAGTAAAAGGAAATGTAGCTGATATAAAAACTGATTCATCTGGCCAGGCGACTGTTTTTTTAGACAGCGGCGATCCAATGGCATCTGTAACCTGCAGTTTTTACAATGAAGAAGCCGCCGCTGTAAAAGCAATACAAAAAGGCACTGCTGTAATCATTAAGGGTAAATGCACGGGGAAACTTATGGATGTAGTATTAAATAAATGCAGTGTCATTAAATAAATAAATTAAACTCCTTAAAATTATGAAACAGATCAGTTTAGCTATCATCTCACTTTTTATAATCAATGCAGGTTTTGCTCAAAAAAGGTATTTCACCAAAACAGGTAATGCCTATTTCGAAGCAGGCACTGTTCTGGAAGCAATAGATGGCACAAACAAATCTACCACCAGTGTTTTTGATGCAGCAACAGGCCAGATAGAATTTGGTTTACTGGTAAAAGGTTTTGAATTTAAAAGTGCGCTGATGATGGAACATTTCAACGAAAACTACATGGAGAGTGATAAATATCCAAAGTCGGTTTTCAAAGGAAAGATCATTAACCTGGATAAAATAAACTTTCAAAAAGACGGCACATATGCTGCGATTATAAAGGGCACGATAGAAATACACGGGGTAAAAAAAGATATTGAAACCAATGGCATTTTTAAAGTGAACGGTGAAACTGTTGCTGCCACTTCAGATTTTACTATAGTGCTGGAAGATTTCAACATTGCCATTCCGGGTCTGGTAAAAGATAAAATATCAAAGTCGGCCAAAGTCAAAATGAATTGCAGCTATTCCATTCTTAAATAAATAATTCAACCTTAATAATAATCAGATGCGGTATATTTTTTTATTTCTCTTCATTTCCTGGTCAGGTACTCTTCTTGCCCAGGATGACCTGTTATCCCTTGTTGACCAAAAGGGTGACCAGAAAAAAGAGTATGTCACCAATGCCTTTAAATCTACCCGGGTCATCAATGGACATTCGATGGAATTTTTGGGCAATGGAGTAATGGATGTGAGGATACTGCACCGCTTTGGAGCGGTCAATTCGGGGTTCAATAATTTATTTGGATTAGACCAGGCCAATATGCGCTTCGGCTTTGATTATGGCCTTTCCAAAAACATTATGGTTGGAATCGGCAGAAGCAATGTGGGAAAAGAGTTTGACGGATTTATTAAGTGCAGGCCCATATGGCAGGCCAGGGGCGGCAAGCATCCTTCGCCAGTTTCTGTAGTATTAATAACCGGCGCCACCATTACCAGTGCGCCATTTACAGACCTCACAAGAAAGAATTTTTTTTCCAGCCGTATGGCATTTTATAATGAAATAATTATTGGCAGAAAATTCAGTGAAAAGTTCAGTTTTCAACTGGCCCCCACCTTTGTTCACAGAAACCTTGTGGCCATATCCAGCGACTCAAATAATGTGTATGCATTGGGCGTTGGTGCCAGGTATAAAATTTCGAAGCGCACCGCCTTTGTGGTAGACTACCATTATGTTGTGCATGGACTGGATAGGAATATTTATAAGGATCCATTGTCTGTTGGCTTTGATATAGAAACAGGCGGCCACGTATTTCAATTACATTTCTCCAATGCCACCGGCATGAATGAGAAAGCATTTATCACCAATACCACCAACAGCTGGGGTAAAGCCGAGATCCGTTTTGGATTCAATTTATCAAGGGTGTTTACAGTAGCCAAGTCAAAATAAGAGGTAAAGGTTACCTGGTGCATAATAAATGAAGCAATAAAGATAATTACTCCAAACCCTAACTAAAGCTGGCAATAGTTGATCTAAATTAATGTAGTCTTAAAGTAATTCAGGACATTAAGATCATTATATGCAATACCCTTCTGAAACCCCCAGCCAGCAATTGTAAGCCTCTGCCACCAGGTAGGAGAAGGCTGCATGTAAACCTGGTTCCTTTATTTCCTAACCGGGAGACAGCATAGAAAAAGATTACTGGTTGCATACCCATGCGGAGATAAGCATGATTAAATAACAGCAAAAGTTGCAAAGCGAACTTCTTTGCTACTGATACAAGCATTGAATATTTTTTTGATAACGGACAGGTAATGAAAATTATTTTTTAACCACAAACTCACTACAATGAAAAGAAAAATGTACTTCATCTCCTTATTAGCTATTGTTACAGGATTATTCTCGTTTAGCTTTAAAGCCAGGCATGCATCCTGCAAAGCAGCGTCTAAAAATTATCCAAGCGGCGCTTCTGCCAATTTGGGAGCGGGTTACACAGGCGCATCATGGGATAACAGTGGCCGTACCTGCAGTCAAAGTGGCTGTCATAGCGGCGGAGCCTACAATCCAACGACTACCCTTACCCTATTGAGTGGTACAACTACCGTTACTCAATACATTCCAGGTACAGTGTATACTTTTAGTATGAAAATTACTGCTGCTTCCGGTACGCCAAAATATGCATTCAATGCCATGTGCGCCACTACCGCAGTACATACCAATATTAACAAATGGGGTACTATGCCAACAGGCACCAAAAATACAATTGCCACTTCAAGAAATTATATTGAACAAAGTTCTGCCCGAACAGCTACCGGCACAAGCCCAACCTCCTATTATATATTGTCGGTTCCATGGACTGCGCCTGCTGCAGGTACGGGAAGTGTTACGTTTTATGCAGAGGGCATGGCTGTAAATGGCAATGGTGTCACCAGCGGTGACAGCCCGGCACCCGGAGTAAACTTAACCATTATGGAAGCCTCTGTTCTTCCGGTCAGCATTTCTTCCGTAACGGCACAAAAAACCAATAACGGCATCAGGGTAAGCTGGACTGCTGAACAGGAAATCAATACCGGTTTTTATACAGTGGAACATAGCGTGGACGGAAATCATTTTGCCGCACTGGGCAATATTGCTGCATCTTCAAATGCTGCTGCAGCGGCGCATACCTATACTTATATTGACAACAGTATCCTGACAGGAAAACAGTTTTACAGAATCGTAGAAGTAGACCTCGATGGGAAAAAAACATACAGCCGGGTAGCAACAATAACCATTGATAATAAAAAAGCATTTGACATCAGTCCCAATCCTGTTGCTGATTTTATAACCCTTCCGGTAAATCAATTTACTGGAAGCACTTACCTGCTAAACAGTATCAACGGGATGAAAATTGCAACAGGTATAATACAGGGAAGCAAAATTGGTGTTGCCAGCCTCGTTCATGGAACATATATATTAACTGTGATACAACAATCAGGTGAAGTACAATCGGTCAGGTTCATAAAAGAATAACCCCATCCCGGGCAATACCGTATAACCCGGCAGTATTTTCACTGCCGGGTTAATTTTGTATTTTACAATAACCCAGGGTGTGATTTCTGTTTTTGCTTTGATCCTCTCCCTGGTGCAGGGAGTAACTTTTTAAACCGCCTAAGTTACCATCAGTGTTGCCGGCCCGCGGCCAGTAACTGCAGCAGAATTAAAAGAATCTGCATACAGTTAAAATTTGTTTTCTTTGCAGTTATCATGTCATTATTCATCACTTCATTAAACTCCGGCAGCAATGGCAATTGCTATTATGTGGGTACCCATACAGATGCAGTGCTGGTAGATGTTGGCATCTCCTGCAGGGAAACTGAAAAGCGGATGAAACAGGCGGGCCTTTCCATGAAAACCGTAAAAGCCATTTTTGTATCCCACGAGCATGGCGACCATATCAAAGGTGTTTCCACATTGGCCAATAAATACAGTTTGCCTGTTTATATCACGCCCCTAACGGCTAAGAATGGCCCAATATTAATCAGGCACCTTTCCAGGCCATTTACTGCAAACGAACCGGTAGCAGTGGGTGAACTATCAGTTACTCCTTTCACCAAACAGCATGATGCCCATGACCCACATAGCTTTATCATCCGGCACAAAGAAATAACAGTAGGTGTATTTACAGATATTGGCATCGTGTGCAACCAGCTCACCCATTATTTTAAACAATGCCATGCCGCTTTCCTGGAGTCTAATTACGATGAGGATATGCTGGAGAACGGGAGTTACCCAATCCATTTAAAAAACCGCATCCGTGGCGGACAGGGGCATTTATCCAACAGGCAGGCCCTGGAGTTATTCAGGGCTCACCGTCCGCCTTTTATGACGCATCTGTTGCTGTCGCATCTATCGAAAGAAAATAATTCACCACAACTGGCAGAACAGTTATTTTTACCACATGCCAATGGAACCAGCATTATCGTTGCTTCCCGTTACCAGGCTACCCGCCTATTGACCATTGAAGCCACCACCTCAAAAACTGACAGTACCGGTAAAACTTATATAAGACCGGTGCAGCTGGATCTGTTTGTATAAATATTTTTACCACATTCTTTCTGCCATAAAGGAACAGGAGTTTTTATACTTTTACTCCATCATGCAGCAACAAATACAATGACAAAAAAGAAAGTACATCTTGTATTAGGAAGTGGCGGTGCCAGGGGTATTGCCCATATTGGAGTCATTGAATTACTGCACCAGGAGGGGTACGAAATCATAAGCGTAACAGGCTGTTCAATGGGAGCGGTGGTGGGTGGTATGTATTGTGCCGGTTTTATGAATGCCTACAAAGAGTGGTTGCTTACACTTAACAAAGCAAAAGTATTCAGCCTGTTTGATTTTACCTTTTCAAAAAGTGGTTTTGTAAAAGGAGAAAAGATACTTTCCCAACTACGGGTGTTTACCGGTGAACAAAAAATAGAGAACCTAACCATTCCATTTACGGCGGTGGCTACGGATATACTACACAAAAAAGAAGTCCATTTTCAAACAGGCAATTTGTATAATGCCTCAAGGGCCTCCATGGGGATACCGGGAGTATTTACACCAGTACTGGAAGCCGGCACCTACCTGGTAGACGGCAGCGTATTGAATCCTCTCCCACTAAACCTGGTTAACAGGAAAGAAAATGAAATGATTGTGGCAGTGAACCTGAATGGCCATTATCATACTTCTGTCAATGCGCTTAAAAAAGAAGTAACAGAAAATGCTTCCGGAACATGGACCTGGCTTAAATCACTTCCATTGCCGATGAAGAAAAAAAATAATGACAGCAGCCCCGATCTCAAGTATTCACTCTTTGAATTACTAAGCACATCATATGATTTTACACAGGACCGGCTTACAGAAATGATGATCCGGTTTTATCCGCCGGATGTACTGATCGAAATTCCCCGGAACAGCTGCGCTGTATTTGAATTTTACCGTGCTGCCGAATTAATTGCTTTGGGAAAACTGGCTTATCATTCTGCTATGGAAGCCTTTGAAAAAAATGAACCTAAAGTACTTTGATTATTTGTTTACTTTTATATGTGCCGCCAACAGGAGATTTTGCCAACAGTAAAAAGTAGTCTGGGGTATCTTTATAGTTAACCATTAAAAAATAAAAACAAGTACCATGTTAAGCAATAACGATATCCTGAAGAAATTAAGGGTGGCCCTTTCGCTGCAGAATGATGATATCATAAAAATTTTGTCGCTGGTGGATTTTGAAATTTCAAAAGGCGCATTGGGGGATCTTTTCAGAAATGAAGATCATCCGGGATATGTAGAAGCAGGTGACCAGATACTGCGAAATTTCCTGAATGGATTGATTATTTTTAAACGGGGCAAACTGGCATCTCCCAAAACAAATATTAGGGATGAAGAGGTGCCCGGAAAGGAAAGAAAGGATAGGTAAGCATTTAATCTTTGTTTTCGGTCAGTGGTTCAACTTTTTAATCTTGCTGCTGATGCTTCCAAATTCAAAAGCCCGGAAGATATTTGCCAGTGTCCTCAGCCATAATCCGGGATAGAGAAATTCTTTGCCAAATGCAGCCACGTTTTTATCCCTTTCTGTAATAAACAATTCCTTTTCGGCAGATTCTTCCAAACGGGCAAAATCAATGGCTTCCTGCCAGGCTGCATCCCTGGCAATCAGCATTGAAAATCCTGCTATTTCATTTTCCAGTTTACCGGTATTCAACCGGGCCAATAACTTGCTCAACGGCCACACATCAAAAAGGTCT
>JAYVUL010000191.1:0-18342 GCA_043787935.1 Chitinophagaceae bacterium
CTATAACAGCAGTAGTTGTTTTTTTATGAAAAGCATTGGCCATAATTGAACCAAAATCATTATTGTACTTTGTAGTATCATTGATATCTCTTTCAAAACCCAGCCGAACGATTTTTATATTCCGTATTATTTTACCTGAGTAAATGAGATAGGGATTAGCTTTGATAACCGGGTCAGTTTCATCTGTACTGGTAGAAATACTTTTACCTAACTTACCCAGCAGGCCTTTTTTCTTCACTAAAAAGAAAGTATCTGTTTTATCAGCGTGCTCCTGGGATTGTACAACGATTGCCAGCAACATAAACAATGATATAAAAAAGAAAGACGGGAATACAGTTTTTAACATGATACTATTTTAAACTCCGGCGTATAAAGATATTGATTTGCTAAAATAATAAGATGACATGATTCCTGTCTTAATAGGATACAATACCCGGTTATCCTTCGACACCAGCAGCCCTGCCCTATTTAATGCCTTTTAACATTATATTGTAAGACAAGTACTAAAAGTATTTGGCTGCTTTTCATTTGCATCGTACATTTGAGCCGCAATTCAATAATGCTGCATTATTTAATGGTTTTTTAAACCATTGCTTGTCTGAAAAAGTGTCCGCCCGGGTGAATAATACCTGAATACTTGCGGTTAAAATTATTTAAACTTAAATATTAAATGTATGAAAAGTGATGTCATAGGTATGTCTGCACCTGTAAACAAAAGCGAACAGAAAGAATCATTGAGAGAAACAGAGGAAACACTGGCCACTGATGTAAAAATAACTGACACTGACCGAAGCTTTGGTACTGTAGACATGTGGAATCTCAGAAAAAGACAACGCACCACCCTTCAAATGAGAAGGTGGATGAACTAATTAATATTACAGGCAGCGGTATTTATAAAAGCGTGGTTCAGCCATGCTTTTATTTTTTTACAAATAAAATTCAAAAGCAGCCTGCCGGGCTGCAACAAAATTCGTCCGTTTTTGTATTACCATAAATAATTATTAATTAAGGATGGTACAGGTATATAATTTTTTAGCCTCATGGCAACTCTTTCCTGAAAAAGGAATTTACGAATCGGGCAACCGGCCCAAATCAGGAATATGTAAAATAGGATCAACCGGTGGTAAAAAAGAAATTATCATCAGTTTAACCTGGGTTTCGCTTGAGAACCAGGCCTTCGCGTCCTCTTACAGGTTGATTGCCGATGGGGAAGAACATCCTTTTGATGATAAAGAACTGGCAGATACAGTATTGGTATTATTTACAGATGCCTTACATTTTGAAGTAGTTTTTAAAAGAAATAACCAGGTTACGCTAACTGTCCAGCATGAATTACAACCTAATGGTTACCTCAAAATCATTCAGCAGGGAAATAAACCGGACGGCAATGCTTACTCGAATACGGAGGTTTATCATAAACAATTAAGTGTTATCCCCTACTCCACTTCGGTAAGTGGTGCAGTGATAAAGGCAACAGAAGAAGGAGTGATCCGCCACAAGGCATTGACGGCGATGGAGGAACAGACCAATATGCAGCTGGAACAAATACGCAAACAAATCGAGTTACTGGCCATTCAGGCACAGGAAATTCAGATGCGTAAGGAACTGAGTATGCTTATTTACAATGCAAAGCTGAGTTTTGTGCCGGTAATCGGACATACGTATTTCCTTTATGAAAAAAAGGATTCTACCTACACCCTTTCCCTTATAAGCCCGAAAGAATATGGCGGCACTACGGGACCATACAAATCATTTGCGGCACCCGTTAAACTGCTTGCAGATCATACGTGGATGGAGGTATAATAATAGCATTCAGTAATCTGATAACGGCAACAGAAGTAAAATAATACCCTCCTGCATAATAAATAATCCTCTTACCCGTTACCATAATCAACAGCAGCGCTGAAATGTAAACTCCTCTTTTCTTTCTTAACATTGTGTGTATAAATAATATTGCTGCTTATCGGTGGCAAAATATTAAATTTGAATCAATGAATGAATAAAAAAGTAAGTGCCTCACCACATTTGTAAACTTAAATAAAAAGTACATTGACAGAAACCATTATCAACCTCGAATCTGTTAACCCCATCGAGTTTTTTGGCGTTAACAATGGTAAATTGGACATCCTTAAAAAGAAATTTCCGCTGCTGAAAATTTTAAGCCGTGGCACACAGGTAAAATTAAGTGGAGCCCCGGAACAGATAGTGGATGCAAAAGAAAAAATTGATCTCATCGTACAGTACATTGAAAGGAACGGACACATGAGTGAAAATTATTTTGAACAGATATTAGGAGGTGATGACCAGCAGGTGGTTGATAATTTTATTGACCGTAACCCTAATGATGTATTGGTTTTTGGCCCCAATGGAAAAACAGTAAGGGCACGCACTGCCAATCAGAAAAGGATGGTCACTGCAGTAGATAAAAATGATATTGTTTTTGCCATCGGCCCGGCAGGTACCGGTAAAACCTATACTGCTGTTGCATTGGCAGTGAGGGCTTTAAAAAACAAATCAGTTAAAAAAATTATTTTAACAAGGCCAGCAGTGGAAGCCGGTGAAAATTTAGGTTTTTTGCCCGGCGACCTGAAAGAAAAGATTGATCCGTATTTACGCCCGTTGTACGACGCCCTTGATGACATGATACCTGCCGATAAACTGGGTTATTATATGACTACCAGGACCATTGAAATTGCTCCATTGGCCTACATGAGAGGGCGCACACTGGACAATGCTTTCATTATTTTAGATGAAGCACAAAACACCAACGACGGGCAGTTAAAAATGTTCCTCACCCGCATTGGTGCCAATGCAAAGGCCATAATAACAGGCGATCCAACCCAGATAGATTTGCCTAAAAATATGCGCAGTGGCATTGACAAGGCTCTGCGTATTTTAAAAAATGTAGACGGGATAGCCCATATTGAATTAGATGAAGAAGATGTGGTAAGGCATAAACTGGTAAAAGCCATCATTAAAGCCTATGACAAGGACAAGGAACATGAGATGGGTAATGAAAAACGGAATTAAGTAATTCCTGTACCATATTAATACGAGGGAGGTGGCAGGTTTGCCACCTCTTTTTTAATTTATGCTGAGGCCACCAATAAAAATTTGATGCATGCAGCAGAATTGCAGGATGTGATTAACTTTACATTACACCAACCTATCAACCTGTAAAATAAACACTGTGAAAAAAATAACCATTCTGATACTATATGCTGCACTCATTAGCTCCTGCAACAACCTTGTGCGCAATTCTCCCAAAACGGTAGTTGCCTCATTTATTGAAGCCGCCAAAAAAGGAGACATGGAAAGCCTTAAAAAGTATATCACCAGCCAGGATCTTGCATTACTGCAAATGGGTGAGAATTTTATTGCCAAACTTGACTCTTCCGCCGTAAGGGAAATGAAAGACAAAATGAGTGCAGAACTCCGTAACAAAACCGGTAATGCACAAATTGACATTAAAGACGAAAAAATTGAAGGTGACAATGCAACAGTCAATGTGCATTTCAAAATATATGGAAAAGAAAACCTTCAGCCATTTTTATTGAAAAAAGAAGAAGGTCAATGGAAAATCTCGATGTCATCCACCGGCATGAATAACACAGGCATGTCAAAAGGAAACATGGAAGAGGGAATGACACAATTAAATGAAGGACTGAAAAATATGGATGGCCTTAAAGATTCAATCAACAAAGCCATGAAAGCATTTAAAAATATAAATACAGATTCACTGAAAAAAATTATTGATGGCAATAAGGAACAGTTAGATAAAATTAAAGAAGCCATTAACCAATAAAGGCAGTTACGTAACGAAAAATACGCAACGCAAAAAATGTAGCGGATGTTTTATATTTAAGAAAGATATTTGCCTTTAATTATGAAACGAAAAAATTATTTACACTTCCTCTGCATGGCTGTTTTACTTTCCTGTAATTCAGAAAACAAATTGCCCAATACCGATATTGAAGTAGCTACTGAATTTATCAATGACTTACATAAGGGCGATTTCAAAGAGGCTAACCAACTACTTTTTATTGAACAAAGTAATACCAGGCTGCTTAAAGAGTACCAGGAATATTTTAAAACCTGGCCAAAAGAGAAATTGGATTATTTTAAAAATACAGACGTCCTTATCATTAATGAAGTAACTCCGGTAACCGATTCAGTTACCATTGTTAATTATACCACACACTACCAAAAAGAAGAAAAGAATAAAGTAAAAGCAGTAAGGATAAATGGCCGGTGGCTTATTGATTTTAAATATACTTTTTCAGGAAACCTTTAATACCTTACACAAATGATAAAGCATTTTATGCTGGTGGGTCTTGGTGGTGCCATTGGCAGTGTGCTTCGCTATGCCGGCGGTTTACTTTATACCAATAAATCATTTCCATTAACTACTTTCTTAATCAACGTCACCGGCAGTTTCATTATTGGTATGGTGATAGGTTATTTTGTAAAAAATGAATCTATCAGCCACAGCTGGAAATTATTTCTTGCTACGGGTGTTTGCGGTGGCTTTACCACCTTTTCTACTTTTTCATTTGAAAATTTGTTGTTGCTTCAGGAAGGAAAAATATTACTGAGCTTCTTATATATCATTGCCAGCATTGTAATCGGTATTGCAGGAGCATTTTTCGGGTTTAAACTAATCAACTAAATAAAAACAAATTTATTATGTATGTACTTCATCCCTGGCATGGCGCCCATTACGGAGAGAAATCCCCTGCTATCGTAAACGGACTGATTGAAATATCACAAGGCTCCCGTGCTAAGTACGAGATTGATAAAACTACCGGGTTATTAAAATTAGACCGGGTTATTTATTCATCCTTCCACTACCCGGTTAACTATGGTTTTATCCCCCAAACATTGGGAGAAGATAATGACCCGTTAGATATTCTCGTCATCTGCAGCGAAAGTATCCAGCCATTATGCCTTGTGCAGGCAACCGTAATAGGAAATATGCAAATGATTGATAACGGCGAAAAGGATGACAAAATAATTGCCGTTGCCACGAAAGATCCTACAGTAAACCATTTTACAAACGTGAATGAACTGCCTAAGCATTTTATAGCAGTACTCAGAAATTATTTTGAAAACTACAAAGTGTTGGAGAATAAAGTGGTGGAGATAGATGAGTTCCAGGATAAAGAGGCTGCCTACGCGGTAATAAATAAAGCGGTTGATTTTTATGCTAAAAAGTTTCCAAAGCAATAATGAATTTTAATACACGGAAAATGGATATGCAAACTATTATCATCCTGCTTATAATAGGAATAGCTGCGGGTATTTTGGGAGGCCTGGTTGGCGTGGGTGGTGGCATTATAATAGTACCTGCGTTGATTTTCTTTCTTGGCTTTTCTCAAAAAATGGCACAAGGCACTTCTCTTGGTATCCTGCTTTTGCCTGTGGGTATCTTAGGTGTTTTCCAGTATTATAAACAGGGTTACGTGGACATGAGGGTGGTATTGTTCATATCCATTGGTTTTTTGATCGGCAGTTTCTTCGGCAGTAAAATAGCCCTTAGTTTGCCACAAGACACCGTAAAAAAAATCTTCGCAGCCCTAATGATTGTGGTAGCGGTAAAGTTGCTTTTTTTTGATAAAAAATCAGAAGAAAAAACGCCTTCATCCAGCATAATCTATAACCGCTGAAGTGATACTAATCAGTGTAAACTGCGTTTAATTTGCTTTGCTGGTGCTTCCACCACTATTTTTTGCAACAAATATTTTATACCCTGCCCAGGCACTTCTTTCCCCTGTCAAAAATTAAGAATACTGTTCCGCTGACAATATGGCACCGTTACAGTATTAATCCTTATTTTTGCCCCCAACTTTTACCATGGAACTTTTAGCACATATTAACGGCAAAATACACGACGAAAGCAGGCAGGGCGAAGCTTTTGCGCCTGCTGTTGCAAAAGACAGCCTTTTCAAAAAACATTTTTATATAGAGAGCTATGGCTGCGCAATGAACTTTGCAGACAGCGAAGTGGTGGCATCAATTTTACAAAACAATGGATTTGGAGCTACCAAAAAACTGGAAGAAGCCGACCTGATTTTTGTAAATACCTGCTCTATCAGGGAAAAAGCCGAAATCACCGTACGGAAGCGACTTACTGAATTCAGAAGTTTAAAAAGATCAAACCCGGGTTTACTGGTAGGCGTGTTGGGCTGCATGGCTGAACGCTTAAAAGAAAAATTTATTCAGGAAGAAAAACTGGTGGATATCGTTGTAGGCCCTGATGCCTACCGCACTTTGCCCGGTCTGATACAGGAAGCGGAAACCGGGCAGAAGGCGGTAAATGTTTTATTAAGCAGGGAAGAAACTTATGCAGACATCTCGCCTATCCGGCTCAACAGTAATGGGGTAAACGCTTTTGTTAGTATCATGAGGGGCTGCAATAATATGTGTTCGTTTTGTGTGGTACCTTTTACCAGAGGAAGGGAAAGAAGCAGGGATGCAGATAGCATCATTGCCGAGTGTACAGAACTATTCCACACCGGCTACAGGGAGGTAACTTTACTGGGGCAAAACGTGGATAGCTATTACTGGATTGACGAACAAAAAGAACTGACCGTAACTTTTGCCATACTGCTGGAGAAAGTAGCTTTGATAAATCCTTTATTGAGGGTACGCTTCTCCACCTCTCATCCCAAAGACATTACTGATGAAGTGTTGTTTACCATTGCGAAATATGAAAACATCTGCAATTATATTCACCTGCCGGTGCAAAGCGGCAGCAGCAGGGTATTACAACTGATGAACAGAACCTACACCAGGGAATGGTACATTTCCAAAGTAAACAGGATAAAAGAACTGATACCGGATTGTGGCTTATCTACCGATATGATTACTGGCTTTTGCACGGAAACAGACGAAGACCACCAGGAATCGATGAGCCTGATGCAGTATTGCCATTTTGACCTGGCCTATATGTATTTTTACAGTGAAAGGCCCGGAACCCTTGCTGCGAGAAGATTTAAAGATGATATTCCTGAAGAAGTAAAAAAGAAAAGGCTGCAGGAAATGATTGCCCTGCACAGGATACATTCGCTGGAAAGTATGCTAAAAGAAGTAGGCAAAACTTTTAAGGTATTAATAGAAGGTGTTTCCAAAAAGAATGAAGATGAACTGCATGGCAGGAATGAACAGAATAAGGTAATCGTATTTCCAAAAGGAAATTATAAGAAAGGGGAATATGTGCATGTAGTAATTGACAGGTGTACCGCAGGCACATTAATTGGTACTCCCCGATAATAAATAAAATGGTAGATGCGATAACAAATAATATGGAAAGGATTATTGAAACCTGCAAAAAAATGCAGGTGCAGTCTTTGTATTTATTTGGGTCTGGTACTACCACAGGTGAATTTAATAAAGACAGTGATTTAGACTTCCTTTTTCGCTTCAAAAAAAACCAGGAAGGTATGCCACTATCTGGCTATGACTATTTTGATTTATTATTTTCCCTTGAAGAAATAACCGGAAAGAAAGTGGATTTGGTAGCTGAAGAAAAATTAATGAATAAGTATTTCATAGAAAGCGTAAACAAAGGGAAAATAAAATTGTATGAATCCTGAGATAAATAAATTTCTTGAAGACATTCTTATCTCAATTGACATGATTGAATTTCACTTAAAAGAAATCCAATCTACTGCAGCGTATTCAAAAAATATCACCGTATCTGATGCAGTAGAAAGAAGGTTTGGTATTATTGGCGAAGCATTGTGGAAAGCGAATAAAATAATGCCTTCTATTTCAGTTATAGATAAAACGAAAATTATCAGTTTCCGGCATATACTAATCCATGAATACGACCTTATTGACGATTCGACAATTTACAGGATTGCCAAAGAAAAATTACCAGTACTCAAAGAAGAAATAAAAAAATTATTACAAAAATAGATGGATCTACAAAGCATAAAAAACAGGTTCGGCATCATAGGCAATTCGCCAGCACTCAACCATGCGCTGAATGTTGCCATACAGGTGGCCAATACCGATTTAAGTGTACTCATTAACGGTGAAAGCGGTGTGGGCAAAGAAGTATTTTCCCAGATCATTCATGCCCTCAGTGCCAGGAAACACAATCCTTTTATTGCGGTGAACTGCGGTGCAATACCTGAAGGAACTATTGATTCGGAATTGTTCGGTCATGAAAAAGGTTCCTTTACTGGGGCAGTAGACAGCCGCAAAGGATATTTTGAAACTGTAAATGGCGGCACCCTTTTTTTAGACGAGATCGGTGAATTGCCCTTGGGAACACAGGCAAGGCTTCTGCGGGTGCTGGAAACCGGCGAATACATCCGGGTGGGTAGCAGTAAAGTTCAAAAAACAGATGTGAGGCTGATTGCAGCTACCAATAAAGAACTGATTGAATTTGCCCAGACAGGCAGGTTCAGGGAGGACCTTTATTACCGCCTCAATACAGTACCAATAAGGGTTTCAGCTTTAAGGGACAGGAAAGAAGATATACCGCTATTGTTCAGAAAGTTTGCAGCTGATTTTGCAGACCGCTATAAAACATCGCCGGTGCAGCTGGATGATGAAGCCCGGAATTTACTGATGAACTATCCCTGGCCCGGAAATGTAAGGGAACTGAAAAATATTGCTGAACAAATTTCTGTGTTAGCAAAAGATAAAAATGTTACCGCCAGGGAATTGCAAAAATTTTTACCGGAAAATAATTTCAGCCGGCTGCCGGTGCTGGTTGGACATAAAAATGCAGAAACCCATCATGAGTTTGCCAATGAAAGGGAAATTTTATACAAACTATTTTTTGACATGAAGAAGGATGTTACAGAACTGAAAAAAATGTTCTTCGACATCTTACAAAACCCCTCCATTGCACAGCATATACCTGTTTACAACAACAATAACGAAAATACCCTGAACGACTTAAAAACATCCGGCAATTTTGGCCAATCCGGCCAGCCGGTTTATATCAATCAGAATGGTGAAGATATTCATCACCTGGAAGCAGTGGAAGAATCGCTGAGTATCATGGATAAAGAAAAGGAACTGATCATAAAGGCATTAAAAAAACACCGGGGGAAGCGCAAAGATGCCTCTGCCGATTTGGGTATTAGTGAAAGAACCCTGTACAGAAAACTGAAAGAATATGATATTGAAGAATAAGCTGACCAGCAGCCGATCGCCGGTGATCAACAGCCTGAAGGTAGCACTGTTGCTTTTCGTTTGCGGCTGGTTGTTTAATTATGCCAGTTGTAAATACTCATTTAAAGATGTTTCTATTCCGGTGGAGGTTAAAACTTTCAGGGTAAATTTTCTAGAAAATAAAGCCCGGTATATCAACCCTAATCTAAGTCCGCAATTAACTGAAAAATTAAAAGAAAAGATCCGGGGCAACACCAGGCTCACACAAATAAACGATGACAATGCACACTATGATATCAGCGGCTATGTATCAGATTATTCTGTAACCACCACCGGTATCAGCGGCAGCAATGCAAGTACAAACCGGTTGTCTGTATCATTTCACCTGGTATTTAAAAACACACTGGATGATAAGAAAAACCTGGAGACCGATGTATCCAGCACTTTTGATTTTAATTCAAACCAAAGCCTTTCGCAGGTGGAGGCCGACCGGAATGATGAGATTGTAAAGAATATTGTTGATGCCATATTCAACAAAATATTTTCTAACTGGTAGGCGTAAATTTCTATTTTTATCTATTTAAGTATAGTTTTGATTCATGGAAAAATACCAATTGCTTTTCGAATCTGTTTTTAAAAAGGATCCTGCCGCTGCAGATACGGTTAGCTTTTTGGAAAAAATAACGGAAGCATACCCCTATTTTTCCACTGCCCAGTTTTACCTGTTGCTGTCTTTAAAAAAAGATACTCCCGCATATAAAAAGCAGGTAAAAAAAACTGCTGCCATTTTCAATAATAACTATTGGCTCAATTTTCTGCTGCTTGAAGCAGGCCATCAGCATGCTTCTATTGTTGACCAGCAAAAATTTTCTTTGGAAGAAAAAGATATGGCTGCGGATAACAATCCAATTATTGCGGAAGAAAATTTTGCTGCAATGGGTACCTGGGAAGCACCGCAGGTAACAGAACCAATTGATGAGTCTTCGGCAATCGAGGCTGTGGTGGCAGCAATAAATGATACTACCCCAGCAAAGGAAGAACAGGAGGTGACTGACCATAGTGAAATTGTTTCTGCGCTGAAGGAACAACTCCCGGCAAAAGGTGATACTAATTTAACTGAAAATAAATTTTCGCAGGCAATCGAACCGGAAGCTGCAGTGTTGGATACTGATAAGGAAATTACAGGGCAAGCGGCCATAGAAAGCAATCTAACAGAAGAACAACCCGAAATAACCGTTACCGAAACAACAGAGGAAAAAAAGGAAGAGGAAGTTGACTTAAAAGAAATGACACCGGAAAAGGATGAACCGGAAAAAGAACCCGAAATTCCTCAAATCAAGATTTCCATCGACCCTTCAGCCATAGCTATTGCAGCTGATGCCCCCTTATTTGAACCGCTCCACACCACAGATTATTTTGCCAGTGTGGGTATTAAATTAAGTGAAGACGCAAAGTCAGCAGACAAATTGGGCAAGCAACTCAAAAGTTTTACCGAATGGCTCAAAACAATGAAAAAAGTTCACGCAGAACAAATCATGAAAACCAGTACCGCTTCAGAAATAGAAGCCGATAATACAGAAAGTAATATTCAGCAACTGGCAGAAAAATCAAACCTGGATGATGAAGTGGTAACCGAAGCGATGGCCGATGTTTTAGTGCAGCAGGGACGAAAAAGTAAAGCCATTGAAGTGCTGGGAAAATTAAGTTTGCTCGATCCCGGCAAAAGCGCTTACTTTGCAGCCAAAATTAATCAAATAAAAGAATCGTGATATGTTATTATTATTCGGAATTTTAGTGATCCTTGCTTCAGTGATATTAGGATTGATCGTATTGGTACAGAACCCTAAAGGTGGTGGTTTATCAGGAACTTTTGGTGGCGTGGGCAACCAGCTGATGGGTGTAAAACAAACAACCGATGTGCTGGAGAAAGGTACCTGGGTTTTTGCAGGAATCGTTGGCATATTGTGTTTGTTATCCCCTGTTTTTATTCCCAAAACCGGCGGCAATTCATCCAAGGCAGATGACCTGATCAATAATGCTTCCGGCACTGCACCGGTAAAACCTGCACCTGCCACCCAGCAATTGCCAGGAACCACTGCTCCAGATTCTCCCAGGAAATAATAAAGTTTCTAAAAATATGCTTAACCCCGTCAATGGCGGGGTTTTTTATTTTACTTTTATCCAACATTCAGCAGAATACAGCAGTTATGGCTTCCCGTAAAAAAATCTTCCAATGGATAGGTATTGGCGTATTGGCAACTGCTTCTATTTTTGCATGGCTTGCATTTGGCAGCAATACCAGTTTTGAAGAAGATAAAAAGAGTTTTTTTATAAAAACCGGCAGCGATTTTTCTATGGTCGAAAAAGGACTAAAGCAAGATGAAATCGTAAAAAGCAGCAACCTGTTCCACTTAATGGCCAGGGTTCTGGATTATCCGGGCAATATTAAGCCAGGCAAATATGTTTTTGAAAAAGGCAGCAGTATTTACCACATCCTTAAAACTTTAATGGCAGGCAGGCAAACAGCAGTCAACTTAGTGATCACCAAGCTGAGAACCCGGGAAGACCTGGCAAAAAAAATGGCTTCGAATTTTGAATGTGATTCCTTAACGGTAATTCAATTTTTAAACAATAATGATTCACTGGAACCATATCATTTAGACAGCAATACGGTAATGAGTGCCATCATACCCAACACATATTCTTTAACCTGGAACACCACTTTCCCAAAACTTTTTAAACGACTGTACAGCGAACAGCAAAGATTCTGGAATGAGGAAAGAAAGAAAAAGGCGCAAAGCCTGGGGCTATCCACCCGGCAGGTGTATACCCTGGCCAGTATTGTAGAAGAAGAAACCAACAAAGAAGCGGATAAAGGAAAAATTGCCAGTGTATACCTTAACAGGATGCGGGTAAATATGGCGCTGGGTGCCGACCCAACCGTTAAATTTGCATTGAAAGATTTTGGACTTAAACGTATTTATGAAAAACATTTAAGGGTACAATCACCTTATAACACTTACCTCAACAAGGGGCTGCCGCCGGGGCCAATATGCACTCCATCGCAAAAAACAATTGATGCGGTACTGAATGCACCTGCCACCAATTATTTATATTTTGTTGCCAAACCCGACCTGGGGGGCGGTTCAAATTTTGCTGCCACCTATGAAGAACACCTGCGGTTTGCAAAGGCTTACCAGCAGGCGTTGGATACTTTGATGAAAAATAAAGCAGGAGAAAATTGAGTAATGGGATTATTATATAGTTATATTGTTGAATAGTAAAGCTTCCTTAAATAAGAACCAGGGGACACTGATTCCTGAAACAAAAATCTAACAATTAATAAAGCCGGATAACAACGCAACCATAAACAACTTGAACAGGTTTGAACGCATCATAGTAACCAAAACACCTATTGCCTTTGTATTGCGCAAAAGCAAAAGCTGGTACCTTCCCGGCTTTGAAGGCGTGCCATTGTTTGACGTAATCAATTTCTTTTACCGCCAGGTAAAAACGGTGGGGCTTACCGAAAGGGCATCGGCAGTTGCTTATAATTTTATCATGGCTATTCCCCCTTCTTTTTTATTTTTATTTACCCTGATCCCCAACCTGCCCTTTATAAAAAAAGCAAGCATGAAGAAAGAATTGCATGCGCTGATCACCGACATTGTTCCCGCCAAAACATACAATGAAAATCTGATAAAATTTGTTGACTCTTTTTTGGATGATTCCAAAATAGGTTTGCTTTCATTTGGATTGATACTGGCATTATTTTTTGCCTCCAATGCCATGATGGGGCTTATGCGTTCCTTTAATAAAAACTATATTGGCTTTGCCAAACGCAATGACCTGCACAACCGCCTGGTAGCAATAAGGTTAACCGCAATGATTTTTTTATTGGTATTGGGCTGCCTTATACTGTTAATAACCCAGGGAGCGGTATTAAAATGGATTGGTATTAAAAGTGCCACCATTCGCAGTATCATCTTTTATGTCCGGTGGATTTTTATAGTCGGGTTAATCTTTTACGCCATTGCTTTTATTTATAAGTACGCCCCGGCAGTACACAAGCGCTGGAAGATCATTTCACCCGGTACTATACTGGCTACCTTCCTAAGCATAATGGCCACCGTTGGTTTCTCCTATTTTGTAAACAATTACGGCAAGTACAATGCCCTTTACGGCTCTATCGGTACTATCATCGTATTAATGGCCCTCGTGTATATTAACTCCCTCGTATTGCTTATTGGCTTTGAACTGAATGTAAGTATCAAATCGCTGAAAGCCATTGCCGAGCAGCGAAAGGCAGATGAAGGGCCGAAGGCAACTTGATAACAAATCATTTAAGCAGCCCCTGTAAACCGGCAATAGTTATTAACTTCAATAAAAAATTGTGTATGAAAAATATAGTATCCATAGCAGCGATTTTTGCAGTTGCTTTATTATTGGCTTGTATTCCTTCAAGCCCGTTACCAATTGGCAGCCCGCTCCCCAAAGGGGATAAAAAATTAAAAGAGGTTTCCGGTAAAGAAATCAGCCTGAAAGAAATGAATCAGAAAAACGGCTTGCTGGTAATGTTCAGCTGCAACACCTGCCCCTATGTAATAAAAAACCAGGAGCGAACAAGAACCATCTGCAACTATGCAAAAAAGAATGATATTGGTGTAGTAGTGCTTAACAGCAATGAAGCTTACCGGGGTAGTGAAGATAGTTTTGATGCCATGAAAGCATACGCATCAGAACAACAGTACAACTGGAAATATGCGGTGGATGACAACAGTGAATTAGCAAATGCCTTTGGAGCCACCAGAACCCCCGAGTGCTTTTTATTTGATAAACATTTGACACTGGCTTATCACGGGGCCATTGATAACAACCCTTCCGATGGAGACAATGTTACCCGTAAACACCTGCAGCTAGCCATTGATGAACTTTTATCAGGAAAAGAAATTTCGTTAAAAGAAACCAAAAGTGTGGGTTGTGGCATCAAACGTAAAAGCTAAGATGGATGATAGTAAATAGTGTCCTGGCATTGATTAAACAGGTAACAATTAAAACTATAGTTTAGCCCCCATTTACCATTTACCGTTCAGCGCCTTGTTCAATTCTGACTCAAATTCCCCAGGCTTAAAATCCTGTTCATAAAATTTTTTATACCCTGTTGCCGCATTCACCATAATAGTGGCGGGAATAGAACCAGTCCATTTTTGATCAATCATATTGCAGAAGTAATCTGCATCCGTTTCGTTGAGCCATACTTTATCGGCAGTGATATGGTTTTTGCCAGCAAACGATTCAAGAGCACGCGGGTAAGCACTGGCCTGGTCAAGGCTCACCAGCAACAGCTTAACTTTTTTTCCTGCATACTTTTTTGTGATGTCCTGCATAAAAGGGATTTCGGCATTACAGGGCCGGCAAAAGGTTGCCCAGAAATTGATCACATAAACGGAATCAGTTTTTTTCTGATAATAATCCACCACAACAGTAATCTTCCAGGAAGGTATCCTTTGCGGCTTTGCTGCAAGAGCAGCCGTTACAGCAATAATAAGCAGGCAGGTTTTCTTCATCCTTAAAATTACTATTTACCCGGCTAAGAACGCCAATGCAAAAAATTAAATACCGCTCAATTTAGTTTTTGGTTAATCTTCACTTTCAGAGTAAATTTGCCATCACATAAAAAATTCCGGCAGGAAACAGCACCTGGCGGCATCAGAACAAATAAAACTCAGATTAATTATGGCATACGATGTAATTGTTTTAGGCAGCGGCCCCGGCGGCTATCCGGCGGCTATCAGGGCCAGTCAGTTAGGAAAAAAAGTAGCGATTGTAGAAAAAGAAAGCCTTGGTGGCGTATGCCTCAACTGGGGATGTATCCCTACCAAAGCCTTGCTGAAGAGTGCCCAGGTATATGAATATGCAAAGCATGCGGCCGATTACGGCATCAATATACAAAACCCCACCCATAATTTTGATGGCGTAATTAAACGCAGTCGCGGGGTAGCAGATAAAATGAGCAAGGGTGTTCAGTTCCTGATGAAGAAGAATAAGATTGATGTGATCATGGGATATGGCAAACTGGTAGCGCCTGGAAAACTGGAAGTAACTGCGGCGGATAACAGCAAACAAATTGTAGAAGCAAAAAATATCGTAATCGCTACAGGCGGCAGGGCAAGGCAATTGCCAAGCATGCCGATAGATGGCAAAAAAATAATCGGCTACAGGGAAGCTATGGTGCTGCCAACACAACCAAAAAGTATGATCATTTGCGGCAGTGGCGCCATCGGCAGTGAATTTGCTTATTTCTACAACAGCATGGGCACCAAAGTTACCATAGTAGAATTTCTGCCCAGGATAGTACCGGTAGAAGATGAAGACATCAGCAAGGAATTGGAAAAACAATACAAGAAACAAGGCATTGAAGTATTAACCAGCAGTGAAGTATTAAGTGTGGATACCTCGGGCAACGGTATAAAAGCCAAAGTAAAAACACCCAACGGCGAAATTATAATGGAGGCGGAGATTTTATTAAGTGCGGTGGGGGTGATTGCTAATATTGAAAATATTGGTTTAGAAGCCCTGGGCATAAAAACTGATAAAGGAAAAATTGTGGTTGATGCCAACGGTCAAACAATTGTACCGGGTATTTATGCCATTGGCGACTGCACACCTGGCCAGGCTCTGGCGCATGTTGCTGCCAAAGAAGGTATCAATGCGGCAGAACATTTATGCGGACACCATCCTGAGCCAATTGATTACAATAACGTACCAGGCTGTACCTACTGCACCCCGGAAATTGCTTCGGTAGGCTATACCGAAAAAGCGGCTAAGGATGCCGGTTATGAAATAAAGGTTGGTAAGTTCCCCTTTATGGCAAGCGGAAAAGCCAGTGCTGCCGGTGCCACTGAAGGTTTTGTAAAAGTGATTTTTGATGCCAAATACGGTGAGTTTTTGGGCTGCCACATGATTGGCATGAACGTAACTGAAATGATCGCTGAAGCGGTTGTGGCCCGTAAATTAGAAACCACCGGGCATGAAATTTTAAATGCCATCCATCCCCACCCTACCATGAGCGAAGGATTGAAAGAAGCGACTGCAGTAGCTTATGGCGAGGCAACTGATATTTAACAAATTAAAATAATTTCAGCAAATAGGTTATGGCGAAAGCTGTAACCTTTTTTGTTACCGCCTTAACGCAGCAGAAAGGAGGTGTTTGGCAGGGCTATATTGCCCAACAGGCGCACCAGATGCAAACTTCTGTTATGGCACCAGGGCTTTACACAATCCCTTCACCTAGGCTATTCGTTATCAACAGGCATCCTGAGATGGGTTTTCCACTATCTTTCATACAGCCTAAATCTCAGGAAAGTTAACCTGCTTTTCAACTGTTTCCCTGAAATATAATCAGCACCTAACCTTTTCCAATTTGCGGTTTGGCCAACCGGAACCAATAAATCACCCAGGCAATAAATAAGTACTCAACTAAAAAAAACCCGCTGAATTGTCCAGTAAAAAGCAACCAATGTTATTGCTGAGGATATCCCATACACCATCCTTTTTCTGTACCATACCCTGTTATGGTATGGAAAAATAAGGAGGGAAAATACAGCGGCTATCACTGCCATTTGTCCTAGTTCCACACCGGCATTAAAGGCAATGATGGAGGTATAAAATTTATTTGTTGGCAAACCAATTTCATTCAATGCACTCGCAAAGCCCATCCCGTGTATGAGCCCAAATAAAAAAACCACCAATACCCTCCAGGGCCGTAGTTTTTTAATCACCATATTTTCTACAGCTACAAACATGATAGAGAGAGAGATGACTGGCTCTACCACTGCACCGGGAGCCACCACAATATTTTTCATGCTGAGGGCAAGTGTTATGGAATGAGCAACAGTGAAAGCCGTGGCCTGCCACAGGATAGTTTTAATTTTCGGGCTTAACAGGCAGAGCCCTGTTACAAATAAAATATGATCGGACCCGGAAGGGATGATATGGGTGAACCCAAGCTTCATATAAAACCAAACTACATCTCTTGCCGGGGCATCTTCCAGCGCATAGTTAATGCTGTGCGCAAATAATGACGGGGCAAAGAAAAGGCCTGCAGCAGCAATCCATATTTTTTTTGACTTATCAAGCATGTGGCAAGGCATTTTTTCGTGATTGCTTTTTTATAATTGCTTCAATGCTGCTGCACATTCATTTTTTAATTCAGCCAAAATGTTGGGATTATTTTTCAGGCCATCCTGTAAATATTTTTTTGCCTGTACTTTGTCGCCTGCCTTTAAAAAGATGAGGCCTGCGTGATTGAGTAATGCAGGATTTTGACTATTTGTTTTTAAAGCTACTTTAATATATTGCAATGCCCTGGTACTATTACCCTTATTATAGTAAGCCCAGGCAAGGGTTTCATTTACTTCAATATTCTCCGGCCTGCGGTTATACTCGGCTAGTGCGTGCTCCAGTTCCTTATCATAATCCCCCACTCTTGCATACACTTCAGCCAGTTCTTTATCTGTATAATGGCCAATGTTTTGATCAGTTAATGCAGCTTGTGCATTCTTTGTCATTTCTGCAATGGCTGCATACATCAGTGCTTTTGCTTCCCCGTTTCTGCCAGCCATTTTATATGCTTCGGCAAGCCCTTCTTTAAAAGTGTAATTGTTTACAATGGAATCTGCCTGCCGGTAAAAAGCAATAGCTTTATTATAATCCTTTTGCGCCAATGCTACCCTTGCCAGCCCGGCTAACGGATAAGGGTAGCCCGGACGGTTATTTACAGAAACAGTATATTGCATGGAGGCATTTCTAAGGTCACCCGTATTTTCATACAAGTGTGCCAGCTGCACCCTGCTCCATTCGGTTGATTCATCGCCCGGGGCACCTGCATCCACTGCCATTTTCATCGCATCAATAGCGCCGGGATAATCGCCGTAAATTTCACGGAGGTAAGAGGCCCTGGCATAAGAACGCAGGTCGGGACGAATAGATATCATTTTTTCGGCTGCTGCCACTGCTGAATCGTAGTGGCCCATTTCTACATTGGCATCTACCAGTATGCCAAATACAAATGCATTGTAAGGGTTTATTTTCCTTGCGGTTTCTGCTGTAGCGAGGCCATCAGCAAAATGATGCTGCGATAACTGGACCAGCGCCTTTAATGTGAGTGCTTCAAAATTTTCAGGTTCCAGTTTCAATACATCGTTGATG
>JAYVUL010000192.1:0-25307 GCA_043787935.1 Chitinophagaceae bacterium
GAATAAAGTCTCTTCCATCTGCGGGGGGCTCAATAAATATTCGTTACCGGTTTACCATACAAATGAGCAACGAACCAATGCGGATTAATAAATCTTACCCATACCCAAAATAACAAACCCCGCATTCACATGCAGGGTTTGTTATTATTTAGTCCCGCTGGCTGGCGGGGATAAGCACATTAATCTTCGATCTTCTGCTTGCCTTTTGCTTTAGCCATCACTTCTTCTGCCACGTTGTTTGGTGCAGGGGCGTAATGACTGAACTCCATGGTGCTGGTAGCACGGCCGGATGATAAAGAACGCAGTTGCGTAACATAACCAAACATTTCGCTCAATGGCACTTTGGCTTTTATCACCTGTACTCCATGCTTGCTGTCCATACCTTCCAGCATACCACGGCGACGGTTAAGATCACCCGTTACATCACCCATGTACTGATCAGGAGTCAACACTTCCACTTTCATGATCGGCTCCAGTAATACTGGCTTTGCCTTGCGGCCGGCTTCGCGGAAACCTTGCTTGGCACACAATTCAAAACTCATCGCATCGCTATCCACCTGGTGGAAGCT
Source organism: Chitinophagaceae bacterium (assembly GCA_043787935.1). Lineage (GTDB taxonomy): Bacteria > Bacteroidota > Bacteroidia > Chitinophagales > Chitinophagaceae > Ferruginibacter. The sequence goes on from JAYVUL010000192.1 coordinate 570, forward strand.
ACCGTCTTTTACCACTACTTTGAGGTTTTCCATCGGGTAGCCAGCCAAAACACCGGTTGTCATGGCGCTTTCAAAACCTTTTTGAATAGCAGGTACAAATTCTTTTGGAATACTACCCCCAAACAGAGAGTTTACAAACTGGTACTGCCCTTTATCTTCTTTCAAAAATTCCTCATCAGCAGGGCCAATAGAAAAGATGATATCAGCAAATTTACCACGGCCACCAGTTTGTTTTTTCAGGGTTTCCCTATGTTCAATGGTATTATGGAATGCTTCCTTGTAAGCCACCTGCGGTGCACCCTGGTTGATCTCAACCTTAAACTCACGACGCATACGGTCGATGATGATTTCAAGGTGCAACTCACCCATACCACTCAAAATGGTCTGGCCTGTTTCTTCGTCTGTGCGTACCCGTAAAGTTGGATCTTCTTCTACCAGTTTGGCAATGGCCATACCCATCTTATCCACATCGGCCTGTGTTTTAGGCTCAATGGCAATTGAGATCACCGGTTCAGGGAAGGTCATTGCTTCCAGTACAATTGGATGATCTTCGTTGCACAAAGTATCACCTGTTTTGATATCTTTAAAACCTACTGCTGCACCAATATCACCAGCTTCAATATAGTCCACCGGGTTCTGTTTATTGGCGTGCATCTGCATAATACGGCTGATACGCTCTTTTTTACCGGTACGGGTATTCAGCACATAACTTCCAGAATCCAAACGGCCACTGTATGCCCGGAAGAAAGCCAGGCGGCCTACAAATGGATCGGTCATAATCTTAAATGCCAGCGCACTGAAAGGTTCTTTGGGATCACAATGACGAAGGATTTCTTCTCCATTGTCCGGGTTGGTTCCTTTCACCGCTTCAATATCCATCGGACCAGGCAGGTAGCGAACAATCGCATCCAGCGCTGTTTGTACTCCTTTATTTTTGAAAGAGGAACCACACATCATAGGGATGATAGAAATATCAATGGTTGCTTTACGGATAGCTTCATGAATTTCATCTTCCGTGATGGTGTTAGGATCATCAAAGAATTTTTCCAGCAATTTATCATCGTAATCTGCAACTGCTTCAATTAAATGTTGTCTCCATTCGTTCACTTCCTCAATCATATCTTCCGGAATGGGCACTTCATTAAACGTCATACCCTGCCCGGCTTCATCCCATACCATACCCTTCATGGTGATCAGATCTACCACGCCTTTAAAATTGTCTTCTGCACCTATTGGTAATTGCAGGGGCACCGCTTTAGCGCCCAGCATTTCTTTAATTTGTTTTACCACATTTAAAAAGTCTGCACCGCTGCGGTCCATTTTGTTTACAAAACCTACCCTCGGCACTTTATATTTATTAGCCTGGCGCCAAACGGTTTCACTCTGAGGTTCTACGCCGGAAACAGCGCAAAATAATGCCAGCAAACCATCAAGCACACGAAGGGAACGCTCTACCTCCACCGTAAAATCCACGTGGCCGGGAGTATCGATAATGTTGAACTTGTATTGGTGTGTATCAGGTGTTTTCTTGCCATTGATCATTGGAAAGTTCCAAAAGCAGGTGGTGGCTGCACTCGTTATCGTGATACCCCTCTCCTGTTCCTGTGCCATCCAGTCCATGGTGGCGGCACCATCATGCACTTCCCCAATTTTATGATTCACACCGGTATAATAAAGTATACGTTCGGTGGTAGTTGTTTTGCCGGCATCAATATGAGCTGCAATACCAAAGTTTCGTTGATAACGTAAATCTGCCATTTGATTAATTAATTGTTTATTGTTTTAGTTATTGTTTTGAGCCCGGCTGTTGAAGCAATTTATATCTTCTTTGGCGTCGCACTCTTGTACTGTATGTCTTTGTTGAACTTGTTTACAGCAGTTGAATACGCTGTAATTACCCGCATGTTAAAGCCCCTTTAATGGGTTGTGGGTAGTAATATGATGTGTTTCTCCTCTCATAGTATGCTAAATAGTTCAGCGACATCGCATATTTACTGAATCTTTTAGCGGCGCAAATATAGGGCAATTTTGGTTATCTGCCAACAGTCACCAAATGAAATACAGGCAAGCTCCGGCAAAGTCCACTGGCATTCCCAGGTCAAAATATCACCTGTGAATCATGCAATATGTTTCTGTAAATGTGTAACAATTAGCGCCTTAACTGTACTCACCTTTGTATTGCATTTGAAGTCCCGGTTTAAATACAGAAATCAGGGTTCAAACCATTGGTTTCGGTTCCTGGCTGTTCTAAATAATATCCCGGGCCATTAACAATGTAAAAAGAAAAAAACCTGTGTGGTGATTCATCATTTTTTTTCTTATAACCGGTACTAATCTTATTGAATTGAAAGTGAAGAGGTGTTGCAAATGTTTGGTTTAATAGACATATTGTTAAAAAAAGGACTGTTAATCCTGACCCGAATTAAACAATTTCTTTATGTACTTGAAAAACTTACCCATAAAAAGCTACCTGCTGTTACTCTTGCTTATTGCCTGGTTTAATAGCCTTAGTGCGCAAACGGCGGATTTCACCTTCAGTTCTGCCAATGTAAATAATTGTGAACCTTACCCCATAACTTTTACCGCCGCTTGTACAGGTAATCCAATTGGGTATGTCTGGAATTATGGAAACCATCAAAGGGGGATCAATCCCATTCGAACTGTTACCTATACAGCAGGAACATACCAGGTTACACTAACTGCGCTTTTTGCCAATACCGCTATCAGTACAACAAAAACAATCACCGTCAATCCTTCGCCAACGGTGTCCCTTATTGCAAACAAAAATTATCTTTGTAAACCAGGTGCTATAGATTTTATTGCAAGCAGAAGTGCTTTAGTTACAGGTTTTGAATGGAATTTTGGTGATAGCAGCCCCATACAAAACACTGTTGTGAATACAATTTCGCATCCTTACCAGGATTATGGCAATTACACCGCCACAGTGAAAGTGTTTACCGCATTTGGTTGCAATGTTACCCGAAACTACGATATCAGGGTAAGCAAGTTTGGAATAGAAGGAACAATGTCCATCAACAGCGGATGCCTGCCTGCAATTCCAGATTTTTTGGTAACCACAGATCTGCCGGCCGGCGATATACCACTATATTATTCCTGGGATTTTGGAGATGGTAGCCCCATTATTAATAACGGAGAAGTAAGAAATATAAGTCACCGGTATACTATCACAGACACGATTAATTCTGCAAACGTAACTATCACCAGCGTTCAGGGTTGTGATAACAGGTTTAATTTCCCTGCATTTGCTTTTGGCAACCCGCCTGTTAATCCCAACCTGATAACCGCCTTATTGAAAGATACTTTTTGTGCATCAGAAACTATTAAATTTTACGGCAAAGCTACTAACGCCAATGTCTACCAATGGGAATTGGGAGATAGCTCAAACCTAATGACCACAGACACTTTCACGACACATAAATACCGCACACTGGGAAGTCAAAAAATTATTATTACGCCTTTCTTAAATGGCTGCGCCGGCGCTAAAGACAGCATACTCATTTTTATTAAAGGGGTAATAGCAGATTTTACCTACAGCAATCTCTGCAGCAAAAAAACAATATTTCAATTTGCCAATTTATCCCAGGGAAACATTACACATTTTGACTGGAATTTTTCAGATGATACCGGTTCAAAAGATTCCGTTAATTTTAATCTAACCCACAAATTCCCCATTTCAGGCAGCTTTACCACTACACTGTCAATTATTGATAACACAACCCAATGCACCGATCAGGCAATCTACAATATTTACACGGCTGTTCCTTTATTGAACAGAAGCACCAATAGTGCATGTAAAGATAGCCTTGTAACCTACAGGGTAACTAACTCCTATCCTTCGAGCGCAGGCTATACCTACGATTTTCATGTGAATGGCCAAACAATATCCAACGGTGCTGATTCCGTTTTAAATTTTTATCCGGGCAACCATGGTAGTTTTGCCGAGTATGCACTGATACAGGATGCTGTTGAAGGCACTTGCAGCGATACGCTGCAGCTTAACAGCAATATTATTATAAAAGGGCCTGTGGTTGACTTCACATCACCATCAAGACTTTGTGCAGATAAAGCATTTAGTTTTACCAACAACAGTTATCCCTATTATGCAACAGATCCAATTACAAAATGGCATTGGGATTTTGGTGACAATAAGAAGGATTCTGTAAAAACACCTTTACCACATTTATTTACAGCAGCGTATGTTTGGAATGTTATATTAACGGCAACGGATGTTAATGGCTGTGCGCAAAGCAGTCAAAGGACAGTGGTTTCAGCACCTGTTCCACAAATCATTGCTTTTCCTGCTGTGGATACCATCTGCGGGCTAAGGGACACCGCACTGCTGACAGGATATACTGTGGATACTTTATTATGGCTACCCTCCACTGGAATCAATTGCACTTCCTGCGATACCACCAAAGTGTATCCTGCTTCTACCACTTCCTATGTGGCACAAGCGTCCAACGTATTTGGCTGTCGCAGTTATGATACCTGCCTGATAAAAGTATACAGCCCTTTACACCTCAGGGTATTCCCGGCTGATACCGCTGTATGCCCCGGGCAACCGGTAGCCTATCGCCTTGGTGGCACCATACCTGGTGTCATTTCCTGGTCGCCTGCCACTTACCTGAACAACAATTCCGTCAGCAATCCTGTTTCCATTCCAACCGGTAGTATACGGTATACCGTTACAGTAAAGGATGATGTTGGTTGTTATACCGATTCTGCTGTTGTTAATACCAATGTTTTTCCATTGCCGCTGGTGAATGCAGGCCCTGATAAAATATTACCTTTCAATACAACTTTTTCCATTACACCGGTGTACAGCCCGGATGTGGTATCTTACTTTTGGGAACCGGCTGGAAGTACATCCTGCCCGAACTGCCCTTCCATCAGCGGTATTGCACATACTACAACAACCTTCACAATAAAAACCACCTCAGCGAAGGGCTGTAAATATTCTGACCGTATTACCATCTTTGTAGCCTGTGAAAAAAGCAACTTATTGCTGCCAACGGCATTTACGCCCAACGGGAATGGTTTAAACGATTATTTTTATCCTATTGCAAAGGGCTACCGAATGATCAAAACATTTTTAATTTATAACCGGCGTGGTAATAAGGTTTTTGAGAGACAAAACTTTTCACCCAATATCCCTTCATTAGGCTGGGATGGGATAATAAAGAATGCAGAAACCACCTCAGCTACAGAAGCGTTTGCCTGGTATGTAGAAGCTGAATGTGAGCAGGGGCAAACTATTGTTAATAAAGGAACAGTAGTGCTACTGAGGTAGAAAAAATTTCAGGAAAACGATACGTGCATTGAAAATATTGATCCGGTGATAATAGGAATAAAAAAGAAAATTACAATAGCCCAAAGTTTATATAACATATTGACGGTTTCAATAGAAAACAATCGATGATCGTTTTCTATTGTATAGCTGTTTTAAATCCTTCATCAAAAAATATGGAAGGATTTTTTTATTCCTGAAATTGTTTAACTTCATTTCAGCAACGACTAACTGCATTTAAAACTAACAGCAATAATTGTAAGATATTTATGAAATTTATTTTTTACCTGTTATTACTGGTACCGTTTTCAAAATCGGTTGGTCAAATTACCGACAACGTAGCTTTCGATTACAAAAGGGATTTCAAGGCCATCCTCGAAAAAACGCAAGACAAAGGCAGCGATCTCTCCTATCAAAAATTGCTGATCCGGTTTCTTGACAGGGATACCACCCTCAGCGATGCAGAAACACTGGCATTGATGATTGGCTATACGGAAGACCCTAAATACAAACCATTTGAAGATATGGAAGCAGAAAAGGAAATCTTCGAACTCAATGAAGCAGGAAGTATTTACGAGGCGCTGGTAAAAGCAAAAGCTTACCTGCAAACCCACCCGTTAAGCCTGAAGGTATTAAATGAAGCATCCTTCTGTTATCATTCATTTAAAAAAGAAGACAGTGCAAAATACTATATGGACCTTGTGGATAAAGTTATGAACGCCATGATCTATAGTGGAACAGGCAAAAAACCCGAAACGCCAATCTTTTCACTTGGGCTTGCAGACGGAGAATCATTTATTCCAAATATCGGGATGAAAGTATTGAACAAGGATACGGACTGGAATAAAAACAACCTGTTCATTGAGATCATTGATGCATCAAAAAATGTTGATGACCACATTAATTATTTCTTCGTAATTGAACATGCCAAGCAAAAAATTGATGATGACAGGGTAAATGACTCAGCTGATAAAAAAGGTAAAAAAGACGATAAAAAAGGAAAGTGGAATAAAAAAGACAAGGATAAAAAAAATAAAAAAGAAAAAACGGCTGAAGAACCTGCACCCGTAAAGCAATAGCTTTTTTACCAGGAATCTAAAAACCTGGCAAATAATTACGTTAACCCAGATTTTGCAGTTGAAAGGGTAATGAGCCGAAAAAGGCAATAAAGACAGGCGTTTAGACAGATTTTTTGGTCGAACGCATAGTGAACTGCGATGAGATGATAAAGTCAAGTAAATGCCTTTGTTTGAAGTATTTTTTTTGTAATAGATTTCAACTGCAAAACAGGATTCAGTCAAACAGATCAGAACTCAAATACCTGTCTCCCCTGTCACAAACAATAAATACAATTACCCCTTCGGTTAATTCTTTTGCTAATTCAATCGCGGCATGTGCAGCTCCGCCACTGCTCATACCACTAAAGATGGCTTCCTCCCTGGCTAAATTTTTTGCCATTACACGGGCATCTCTTTCGGCAATTTCTATCACCCGGTCCACCCTGCTGCGGTCAAATATTTTGGGCAGGTAAGCTTCGGGCCATTTGCGTATACCTGGAATTTTAGAACCATCTGTAGGTTGACAGCCTACTATTTGTATACTGGGGTTTTGTTCCTTCAGATATTTTGATACTCCCATGATGGTGCCGGTAGTGCCCATTGACGAAACAAAATGCGTTACCTTTTGATTGGTATCCCTGTAAATTTCCGGCCCGGTGGTTTTGTAATGCATCAGTGGATTGTCTTCATTGCCAAATTGGTTCAGCATAAAGTACCCGCCTTTAGCTACCTGTGCATTGGCATAATCAATAGCTCCTTCCATGGATTTTTCTTTTGGAGTAAGGGTTACTTTGGCCCCAAAAGCTTCCATCGTCAGTACCCTTTCCCTTGTGGCATCTTCGGGCATCACTAACTCTATCGGTACGTTAAATAAGCTGGCAATCATGGCCAGTGCAATACCTGTATTGCCACTGGTGGCTTCCACTAAAGCAATACCGTCTTTTATTTCGCCACGGTCAATGGCACCTTTGATCATTCCGTAAGCCGCCCTGTCTTTTACACTGCCTCCCGGATTGTTGCCTTCGAGTTTCCCATAGATGGTTACCTTTTTATTTGTATTGAGTTTGCTTAATTCTACCAGTGGGGTATTACCTACCAGGTCAAGGATGCCGGCCATAATTGATAATTTTTATTTAACCTGCCTGTTTTTTAAAGAGCAGTTTTTTTTCTTCAGATACAAATATATTTCAAACAAAATAACATACACACCACGCATTAATTTAAATATACTGTTTACAAGTTGAGCCGTGGGTAGCGTGTACCGATTTTGAAGCCCGGCTGATGAATAATTAATATCATAGCTTTATACTTTTTTAAGGCCTTGCCTGTTTACAAAATAAATTAACCACTGGAAAAGATGAATTCACACAACTGGAAAATATTACCGGTACTCATAGTATTTCTTACCGGCAGTTTTTCGTTATCTGCCCAACAGGGTTGGTGGAAATCAACACTGCTGCGTGCTGACAGCAATAGGATCACTTTTACTTTTGAATGGAAAATAGAAAAGGGCAGGCAGGTTTGGTACATCCATAATGCGGAAGAAATAATAAGGGTCGATAATATTACAGTGCAGGGAGATTCCCTCTTTGTGCAGATGCCGGTATTTGAATCCCAATTCAGGGTAAAAAAAATTGGCAGCACACTACAAGGAGTATGGATAAAAGGCGGGGCAGTAAAAACATCAGTTATCCCTTTTACTGCCGGGCATGGCAATAAAAGATTTACGGCTGGTGCAGCTGCTGATAATAATATTTCAGGAAGATGGGCAGTAGTATTTTCCGGCAACAAAACGAATGAAATATCGGTTGGCGAATTTAAGCAGGCAGGTAACAAACTTACCGGTACATTCTTAAACTCAACAGGTGACTACCGTTACCTGGAAGGCATGGTAAGCAAAGATTCCCTATTCCTTTCGGGCTTTGATGGCGGGCATGCTTTTTTATTTACCGCAGCTATTGAAAACGATAAAACAATTACCGGCGGAACTTTCTTTTCAGGTGCAGTGCATAAAGAAAACTGGTCTGCAGTAAGGGATGCCAAGGCAACCGTACCACAGGATGCGGTAGCCATGTATGTAAAACCGGGCGAAGAAAGCCTGCACTTTACCTTTAAAGATTTAGAAGGACGCCTGGTTTCGATAAAGGATAAACGCTTTGAAAACAAAGTGGTGGTGGTTCAACTTATGGGTAGCTGGTGCCCCAATTGTTTGGATGAAACAGCTTTTCTTGTTGAATATTATAAACATAATAAGGCACGGGGGGTGGAGATTATAGCCCTTGCATATGAATACAGTACCCAATGGGAAAGATCCATAAAAAGCCTCAAAAAATTCCAGCAAAAACTCGATGTCCAATACCCGATCTTAAATACAGAAGTAACAGTGACTGATTCCTTGCGCACAGAAAAGACTTTACCTGAACTGACCCCAATCAAGTTTTTCCCCTCCTCGGTAATTATTGATAAAAAAGGAAAAATAAGAAAATTGGATACCGGCTTTAACGGACCGGCAACCGGTATCCACTATGTGGAGTATAAAAAATATTTTGAAGAAACCATTGATACGCTTTTGGGTGAAAATTAATTTCTAACAAAAAAAATAATTTTGTTTATATAAATCAAAACAGTACTCAAGAAAGATATCCTTTCATTTTTTTCCCGGGTACTCTATGGAGGTATAATTAATATCCCTGTTTTGATTCCTCCTATGACTCCGTAGCTCAGTTGGAAGAGCAGCTGACTCTTAATCAGCGGGCCGAGAGTTCGAGCCTCTCCGGGGTCACTTAAAAATAAAGTTTTTACAAAATGCCTCCAGCCAGGTGCTTTTCCATCTGCACCAAAATTCACACCTCAGGAATTACAATTTAACCAATCTTTGAAAAAACAGGTGGACAGGGAGATTATCGTCCAGGTATTTATGGGTATTAGTTAAGATTCAAAGGATTCCAGTTTATAAATAGAATGAATGCATATAGGCAAATTCAACGAATATGCGGCTAAACAAACAGCCTCCATAATATTAAAACGCTCAACCTATTTTGTACGGCAGTTAAAAATAAACAAGGCTGCTCTTTTCAGAACAGCCTTGTAAAATATTTTACTTTAAAATTATTAAATCCTGAAGTGGGCAAACGCTTTGTTTGCTTCAGCCATACGGTGAGTGTCTTCTTTCTTTTTGAAAGATGCACCTTCACCTTTGCTTGCTGCTACAATTTCATTGGCTAATTTGTCTGCCATGCTGCGACCGTTTCTGTCACGGCTATAGCGTACCATCCATTTGATGCTCAAAGAAATCTTCCTGTCGGCACGTACCTCAGCCGGTATCTGGAAAGTTGCCCCACCAATACGGCGGCTGCGTACTTCTACACCTGGCGTGATATTTCCTAACGCTTTTTTCCATACATCATAACCGTTTTCGCCGGTTATCTTTGATACCTTATCAATGGCATCATAAAAAATGATGTAAGCACCACTCTTTTTACCAGCCCACATTAGGTTGTTTACAAAACGGGTAACCAGTTTGTCGTTAAACTTAGGATCTGGTGCTAAGGGTATCTTTTTCGGTTGTGATTTACGCATTTTTTAATTTTGATTTTAGGCTGAATTTCTTCAAGTATTAAAACTTTACTCAACCGTTTTTAGATTTTGTTTGCTGCCTTTCTCCCTTTAGGGGATGAGGCATTATTTCTTGGCTTTTTCTTTTTTAGTTCCGTATTTACTGCGGCTTTGCTTACGGTCTTTTACACCCGCTGTATCAAGGCTGCCACGTACTATATGGTACCGTACACCTGGTAAATCTTTCACCCTTCCGCCACGGATCAATACAATGGAGTGCTCCTGCAGATTATGACCTTCACCTGGTATGTAGGCGATTACTTCAATTTTATTTGTCAACCGCACTTTGGCTACTTTACGTAACGCAGAGTTTGGCTTTTTAGGAGTAGTTGTATAAACCCTTGTACATACTCCCCGGCGCTGAGGACAAGAATCCAGTGCCCTGGACTTGCTCTTTGCGGTAATGATTTCTCTTCCTTTTCTAACTAACTGTTGTATTGTAGGCATTGTGAACCTTTTATTTTTGGACGGCGAAGGTATGTATTCTCTTTTAAAAATGAAACAATCATTGTTCTTTTTTTTGAATTTTGCCAATATTTCTATGAAGCTGCTGTTACCAGCTTAAAATATAGCCAGTTTTATTTTTTCCTGAAGCCTCCCTGGCCTGCAAAAAAAGCCCTTTTGGGGAACGGGCTAAACGAGATACCGGGTAATAAAAACAACCCTGATCTACAATGACCAACAAATAATATTATGCCTTACCGGGTGGAACTAAATAGTATTATTGAAAAACCACTTTTTGAGAATACTCTTCTCCTGTTGTCAAGTCAAACAATTTTATTACATAAACACCTGCTCCAATATCTTTTGACCGGATGATCTGCAATTTACTGCCTGCGGAATTGTGGTAATTATTTTCCCTGACTACCTGGTTCAAGAGGTTTACTAACCTTATTTTATACCAATGATTAACTCCTGTTTTATTAAAGTCAATAGTAAGGACATCGCTCACGGGGTTGGGATAAACACTAATACCATTAATCCCCTGTTTTTTGGAGAGTGCCACAACATTACTGTAAGCAAATGAATTATTATGACTCACTACTTTCAGGCGGTAATAATTATTTTCTGCAACCGGCAGTGTATCAAGAAACTGGTACCCTGCCGCTGAAGTTGCGTTGGAAACAGCTGTTACTGAGCCAATCTGAACAAAAGAATTATTGCTGTTTTTCCGCTCTATCAAAAATTTATTCACCTGCCCATCAGCAGCCATTTGCCAGCTAAGCAATACTTTATTCCCGGCATACCGCCCTGTAAAGCCTTCCAGCGTTACCGGAAGATAGTGGGAGCAGGCACCATCCAGCCGATAATAGTATGTTCGTTTTATACAACCATTATTTACCGCTAAATGGCAAACATATAAGCCGGTATCAGAAGGAGTTACATTTGGCAGATAAATACTAAAGCCAGACCCTATAAAAGTACTGTCTGTGCCATCTGCACTATGCTTTAAATACCAGTCATAGCTTGAATTATAGAGCGTATCCACGCTTAATGTAGTATATATCTGGAAACAATTGAAAGTAGAAATTATGCCATTATTAGCCAATGGTAAAATACTGGCATCTTCAAGGCTGGCATTACCACAGGCATCCAGGGCCCTTAACCTTACCAGGGAATAGGTGGTGCCATTATTAATATTGAATAACGGGCTTGCCTGGGGAGGGGTGATAACAGCAGGGGAAGAAGGGCTGCTTCCGATTATTTCATACGTGAACGGCCCTACGCCATTTGCCACCACTGCACCTATGCTAAAGCCATTTATATCACACTGGTAAGCAGTTGACCTGTCTAAATTTGGATACTGGTATGGTTTAATGGTAACCGTATCATAAAAATATCTGTTACAGGCATCGCTGGCCTTATATCGTATAATATAGGTGGCAGGGCCAAGGTTATTAAAAGTAAATACATTGCCAGAAACCACGCTGGGCGGAACGAATGGGGAATACGTGAGGCCATTCTTCTTTATGATCCTTACGGTAAGTGACCCTGTATTGGATGATGCACTTATCCGTATTGTACCTGAGCCATTGAGCCATGTTGAACTGGGGCATTTGGGCAATACCACCGGTATATGCGAAATAACACTGGCAAGAGTGGCCGTTTTAATGGAATCGGTATTACCGCAATTATCAGAAACATATATTTTAAAAACTTCTCCTGTTAGCGTTCCGGGAACGCTGTCAATAGTGATGCTGCTGGTGTTGTACGACCCGTTAAAAAACAACAACCCATTTGGGCTCATGACCCTTATGTCTACAGGCAATATACCACCAGTAACTGAAATAGTGAGCCGGGCAAATCCATAACTGCAGGATTTTCTTGAATTCACGTTTACCCTCACTGGTGTTGGGGCTGCAGAAAAACACCTGTTGATGACAGTATCATAACAACCATCTTTAATCTGCAAACAATAATTGCCGTAAGCAATATTGGAAAATACACCGGTACTGTTGCAACTCAACAAAACATTGTTGTTTTTGTACAGGCAATACCTGGGGCTGGTAAAATTTTGTTCTCCTGTGGTTTTTATAGAGAACGTTCCACAGGTTCTATTGCTGATGCTAACATTTGCATCCATTGCCGGCCGGGGTGCTAATACAGTAAAGCAACTGGTAAATGTTGTATCAGGGCAACTATTATGAACCTTTGCACAATATGTTCCATAAGGCAGGTTATTGAATACTCCTGTATTATTGCAGGCTACCAACACTGCTGCACCAGTATACAAACAATAATTTGGCCCAATTAAATTATTACTCGTAACGGTTGCGGTAAAATTTAAGCAAAGTTTATTGCTTAAGTTTACCCTCAAATCATTGAACACCTGCGGTCCAAGCACAGAAATACACCTGGTAATGGTTGTGTCGTAACAGGAATCGTGGATGGTTATGCAATAGTTTCCATAGCGTAAACTATCGAAAATGCCGCTGTAATTGCAGGTTACAATCGCACCACTGCTGTCAGCTATACAAAATCTTGGGTTGGTTAAACTATCCCCAAATGCTGCAATACTAAAATAAGAACAGCCAAGATAGTTGGGAACAAAAACAGATGGCACCAATGGTACCGGTTTTCTTCCTGTAAAGCACCGTTGCAAGGTGGTATCCCGGCAGCCATCCCTTACAGTAATGCAATAATTTCCATAAGGAAGATTATTAAAAATACCTGTTGTATTGCACCTTATTAAAGTTTGAGCAGAATCGAATAAACAATAATTGGGAGCGGTTAAACCAATCTGCCCGGTAATGGCTGCAGAAAAAGAGGCACAGGTTTTATTGCTCAAAATAACGGCATTACCAACATTTATTGTCGGTGAAGTCTTCCTGAAACACCTTACAATACTGGTATCGCTGCAGGAATCATGCGCCTTTATGCAATAACTGCCATAGGAGAGGTTTGTAAATATGCCGGTAGCATTGCAAGCTATTTCAGCACCACTGGAATCATACAGGCAAAATTGCGGATTAAAAAAATTGACTACCCCGGAAACCGATGCAGAAAAACTGCTGCAGGTAAAGGAAGAGGTATTTACGGAAGCCGCAACTGCAGGGGTAAAATTAACGGACACAGGGGCCTTCTTAATTTTTCCACAAGCATCCCTTACTATCAATTCAAAGTTTGAATGACCAGCCAGGTAAAAGGTGAAATTAGGATTGGTTGACCAGATAGTATCCCCTGCAGTCCTTACCACTCCATAGGTGAGGCCGGGAATGCCTCCGATGGTACTGATATTTCCTTTACTGTCGCTTACCCTGATATAGCCGCTGGCAGTATCACAGGATATTTTTTTGAATTTTACGGAATCTATTTTCCAGGTATAATTATTAATGGTCACCAGCCTCGTCTGGATACCACCACAGGAGTCCATCATCCTTATAGAATAAACGCCGGCAATTAAATTATTGAAAGTACCTGTTGAATTAGTGGTACCTACCCCCATTGGAGAGGGGGCCACAATTGAGTACCTGAAAGGCGCCCTGCCAAAGCTTTGATCATTGAGTGTGATCTTACCGTTATTGCCGTTATCACAGGATACATCAAGTGTATTTAAGGTAAACCGCGGATCCTGGTAAGTGCCGGAGACAATAATATTAGGAATAGTGATGGAACAGTTGGTATTGATGTCATTTACTGTAAGCGTGTACACCCCTGCTGATAAACCGGTAATAGAATCAGCGCTGGTAAAATTAATATTTATCTGGCCGGTTACTTTGTATTTATACATACCCGAGCCCCCTGTGGCATTTACCTTTATTGAGCCTGTAGCTGTACACCTCGATTCATAAGCTTTAAAGGTTGCAGTAAAACTTTCACATCCTATCCGCTGCGCAGCAGCATACTCTGGCAGCACGGTGCAAAAAAATAACACTGCAAAAATGGAGAAGTAAATTTTTTTCATGCTTTAAATTTTAGTTTAGTAATAACTGTTATGCGGCAACAGGTTTCAAGCAATGCTTGCCGGCCTGTGAGCATGGCAGTATCATAAAACGTTCATTTCATTGTAAAACCACCGGGTGGCAATACGTTTAAAACTGAAAAAACTTAAGGCAGGTAAGGGTTACAGATCAATCAAAACGGATATTTTGTTAAATCGAAGAATAGGGTACCTTGTCTTAGTTTTTCATATTATACGGTTATGTATTAAGGGATAAAACAGCCTTTATAATAAAAAAACTCTTTTATCCCTGGTAACCTAAACGCAAAAAAGGAGCAAAAATTATGCTCCTTTACATTTTATTTTTCATTTTTTGGGCAATTATACCCGGTACATCCATTGGTGGGTATCAGGCTGAAGCCCATATCTCACCGCATCTATTTTTTGCTTTACTGCCGGGGCTATCTTCCAGCCTTCAGTATCAAAAACCATATCTAATTCCTTGTACTTTAGTTCTTTGATTAAGGCAATAGTGGCGGCAGTGCCTGTGCCAAAAATTTCCTTTAGTTCGCCAACTTTGTATGCTTCAATTATTTCGTCAATGCCCAGGGGCCGCTCTTCCACGGTAAAGCCCATTTCCCTTAATACAGTAATTACGGAATCCCTGGTTACGCCTGCTAAAATTGTTCCTTCTTCAAGGCCCGGGGTAATAATGCGGTTTCCGATAATAAAAAATACATTCATCACACCGCACTCCTGAACATATTTATGTTCAAAGGCATCCATCCATAATACCTGGTCGAATCCTTTTTTTTGCGCCAACGCAGATGGATATAATGCAGCGCCATAATTGCCGGCAGCTTTGGCAAAACCAACGCCCCCTGGCACTGCCCGCACATATTTTTCCTCAACGTAAATACGCATGGGGGCAGCATAATAGGGCCCTGTAGGGCTCAGGATAATTAGGAATTTATATTTGCTGCTTGGTTTTACCCCAATAGCTTCGTCGCTGCTGATCATAAATGGCCTGATGTAGAGGGAATGGTTTTCCTGTACCGGTATCCATTCTTTGTCAATATTGATCAGCGTTCGCAGGCCTTCAATAAAGATCTCTTCAGGTACTTGTGGCATTTGCATCCTTTCGGCAGAGGTATTAAAACGCCTGAAATTATCGTAAGGCCTGAAGATGCTTACCGTTCCATCAGGGCTCTTGTAGGCTTTAATACCTTCAAAAATTGCCTGGCCATAATGAAGTACAGATAACGAAGGATCCAGCATAAGAGGCTGATACGGCTTTATTTCTGGCACCTGCCATTCCCCGTTCTCATAATCTGCCACCAACATATGGTCGGTAAAATATTTTCCAAAAGGTACATTTTCAAGGCTGATGCCCTGCAGCTTGCTCTGTTCAACCAGTGAAATCTTAAAATCATTTGTAGGTTCCATTATCCTTAATTTTACGTCAAAGAAACAAAAATATTGTTGAGTAAAGCGGAGCTATATGAGTTTAGATAATTTACAATTACAGCCGTTCCTTATTCAGGGGTTATTTAAGCAATCACTGGTAGAGTTAAAAAGCAGCCCTGCAGCCGCTTCAACAGGTTCGGCTTCTTCATTAACTATTTTGGGTAAAAATTTGAAACGGACAGTGATTGTGGTAAACAATCCTGAAGTTGCTTTTTTAGAAGATGATGAATTGAATTTCTTACTGGGAATTCTTTCGGCATGTAAACTCAATATGGATGATGTATGCATTTTAAATTTTGCAAAAAACGCAGCTGCAGATTATAGCAGTATTGCTGCTGAACTCGGTGCAGAAAAAGTTTTTCTTTTTGGCACCAGTCCTGGCAAAATAAAGTTGCCTTTGGCTTTTCCTGATTATCAAATCCAGCAATACAACAACCAGGTCTATCTTTCTGTCCCGGATTTATCCGGCCTGCAACACGACAAAGCAGAAAAAACAAAATTATGGAACTGCCTGAAAGAAATTTTTTCCATTTAAAGCATGATAAACAAATTAATATTTGCCACCAATAATGCAAACAAAGTAGCCGAAATAAAAAAACTGCTGGGCAATTCCTTTGACGTAATTTCTTTACAGGAGGCCGGCATTGAAATTGATATCCCTGAACCTTACGATACACTGGAAGAAAATGCTGCCATAAAATCCACTACAATTTTTGATCTTACCGGGAATAACTGCTTTAGTGAAGATACCGGTTTATTTGTTGATTCCTTAAATGGAGAGCCGGGAGTAAAAAGCGCCCGTTATGCCGGTGAGCCGGCTTCAAACAAAGCCAATATTGAAAAACTGCTACTTAAATTAAGCAGCAGGGAAAACAGGTTAGCCAGGTTTCGGACGGTTATATCATTGAGGATGCATGGAGAGGCGCACCAGTTTGAAGGAATATGCACAGGTATTATTTTACAGGAGCCTGTTGGAGAAAAAGGCTTTGGTTATGATGCCGTATTTATGCCCCACGGCAGCAATAAAAGTTTTGCACAAATGGAAATGGACGAAAAAAATATTTTCAGCCACCGCAAAAAAGCCATGGTTAAACTGATTCAGTTTCTTTCTGAAAAATAAGAAGATACATGCCCCGGATAAAAATTGAAATGCCTGAAACCAAACTTGCAGTAATAAAAATTGCTGTAAGGATAACCGACATCAATTACGGTAATCACGCGGGTAATGATGCTTTTGTCTCGATCATTCATGAAGCCAGGATACATTGGCTGCAGCAGCACGGCTTTACAGAATTAAATGCCGGTGGTGCAGGACTAATAATGGGAGATATTGCAATTGAATTTAAAAGTGAATCTTTTTATGGCGATATTATTGAAGTGTCTCTTTTTGCAGGTGAAATTTCAAGGGTAAGTTTTGAACTGTTTTACCAGTTAAATACTGTTAGAAATAATAAACAAATCTTGCTCGCCAATGCAAAAACCGGGATGGTGTATTACAGCTACGAAACAAAAAAGCCGGTTTCCATTTCAGATGAAATAAAAATGGCATTGGCAGGAAAATAATCAATCACTGTTCCATATCCTCCAGCTTTCTTCTGCCTGCATTAACAGCATATCATAACCATTTTCTATAACGGCACCCCTTTTCTCCCCCTCCAGCAAAAAAATTGTCTTTGCCGGTTTATACACTAAATCATACAGGTAGTGCCGCGGGTTAATGAATTGATAAGGTATTGCCGGTGCTTCCTTTTCATTGGGGTGCATACCAACCGGAGAACAATTTATGATACAGCTGTACCCGGACATTTTGTTTTCATCAATTTGGGCATAATGTATAAAACCCGGCACGGCATTTTCATTCCTTGTTACCACCAAAAAATCAATAGCCAGTTTTCTTAACACATACTGTACTGCTTTGGAAGCACCTCCCGTTCCCAATACCAGCGCCTTTTTATGATGCGGTTGCAACAACCGGGCAAATGATTTTTCAAAACCTGTGATGTCTGTGTTGAAAGCAGTTAATTTCCCGTTCCTGATTTTTATGCTGTTGGTGGCACCTATTGAGATTACTTCCGGAGATACTTCATCAACAAAAGCAAGTACCTTTTCTTTATAAGGAATAGTTATACTTAATCCTTTTAAATCCGGGTTGGTTTTTAATAATTCAGGGAATTCGTTGATAGAAGCAATTGGAAAAGATTCAAACCGGCAATCCTTAATACCTTCCTTTTCAAATTTTTCAGTAAAATATTGTTTTGAAAAAGAGTGCCCCAGCGGATATCCAATTAATCCAAATACTTTCATAACGGCTAATAAGTGGAGAATAAAATGGTCAATTGTTGTTTTTATCAAGATAAAGGTCAAAAGTATCGCCTCGTAAACCAATACGCATTGTTTCCAGGGCAATCATTTCAGAAGGTGCAATATTTCCAAGGTTGACATTGCAGCCAATCAACTCCAGGAAGTAGAGCTGCTGGGCCTTTTGAGGTGCTTCCCATAAAATTTTCTCCTCTGGTATCTGGGTCAGTATTTCCTGCACCAGGCCCTCTCTTACCTCACCTGTGCCGCGATAAATACCTACATTCCCGGCCTCCCTTGCCTCTGCAATAACATAAGTGGAACCTGCTTCCAATTCCGCCTTCATTAATTCAATCCATTTATAAGGAGGAATAATATGGGCCGCATCCTTACTACCCACCTCGCTCAATACAATTCCATGCCTGGTAAGTTTTTCAATGTACCCGCATTTTTCTGCATGGGGTATAGTGATAGAGCCATCGCTTACTTCCATATACTGTATCCCAAATTCTTTGCAAACATTGATATAATCTTCAAACTGGTTACGGATTAAAAATGCTTCAAACAAAGTACCCCCGAAATATACCGGGATATTGTAGGATTGATAGACCGCTAATTTTTCTTTAAGGTTAGGTGTTACAAAAGCAGTTCCAAAACCAAGCTTTACAATGTCAACATGAGGATGGGCAACACTCATGAAATTTTTTGCCTCTTCAATACTTAACCCTTTATCCATCACCATTGTAATGCCATGTGCACGGGGTTTACTTATACGTTCAGGTATCTGGGTAAGATGAAAATTCATGCCTTCATTTTTTTTGATTGCCGCAAAGATAATTATTGAAGGCGAATTGGAGTGATTGAATACTATTTTCAAAAAAGTGATTCTTATATACCTGGTACTTTTCAACCAGTATAGAAAATCCTTCCCGGGCGCTGTTGTGCTTAAATAGATTTATTTCTTTTAAACCTTGCAATTACATCCACTATTAATTGGTTTTGCAAAATTGAAGGGTTAAGGTCAACCAGTTTTTTTATCAGTCTTGGGTTTTTCGACATCCCTGTTTCTAATTGTAATACAGCTTCTTTTGATTTGCCCAGTGCCAGTAAGAAGGCAGATTTGTACAAAAAGAATATCGGCTTTTGATTGGTTAATTCCAAAGCATGGTCTACGTATTCTGCACCTTCTTCAAAACAGTTTGTTTTGTAAAGGCATTTCAGCAATTCCAGCCAGCCATTGCTGTTTTTAGGTTTGGTTCTTACTACATTAACAAAATACTGAACTGCCAATTCTATTTTGCCCATCTCCATGTAACATTGGCCCATTGCCAAATTATAATCGGGATGGGAGTTGTAAGTCCGCATCGCAATTTCAAGGTTCTTAACAGCACTATCCCATACCCCTTCATTCATATAGGTAGTGGCAATTTTATAAAATAACAGGCTGTTATCCTGGTTTAAATGTGTGGCTTTGCGGTAGTGAAATCTTGCCTGGGCATAGTTTTGCAATTTATCATAACAATGCCCGATAGCTTCATAAATTACATCCTCCGGCCTGGCAAGTTCAAGCACTTTTTGTAAAACTTCTATGGCTTCTTTATAACGCCGAAGCCTGAGGAAGGCATCTCCCAGGTTACGCCAGGCATAATCAAACTTATCGTCTATTGCCACTGCATACTGGTAGGCATCAATAGCTTTTTCATACAACTTAATGCCCTGATAAGCCGCAGCCAGGTTAAACCAGACCAGCTCATTAAAAGGGTATTCTTCTAAAATTCCCTGGTGCAGCCTGATACCTTCTTCATTCCGGCCGGTAAAATCTGTCCAAAAGCATATTTTGTATAAGGCCTCCTGATTATTGGCATCTATTTTCAAAATCATCGTTAGGCAGTCAAATACCTTGTCAAAATTCTCATAATCATCATATACATCAGCCAGTTCGAATAATAATTCTACTTTTTCATCCCCTTCAAAATAATCCAAAGCAGCCTCTAATACAGCTGCTGCTTTCTCCTGCTTATCCAAAGCCAGGTAAGCATCTGTTTTAAGTATGTACAGATTAATATCGCTGGTATCCAGTATTTCCGCCTGGTGAAGGTTGTGCAGTGCTTCCTTATAACGCTTGGAAGCAATCAGCAAATCTGCCCGTTTAAGCAATAAAGCTGCGGAGTAAGGGTATTGCTCAATGGCATACTCCGTTGCTTCAAGAGCCTTTGTCAGCTCCTCCTGTTCATCAAAATAGTCAATGATTGTTTCAAAGGCCTCTTCTTCAATAAAAGAATGACTCCTGCCAGATTTCAGGTTGTTAAACTGGTATAATAATTCCTTTAATTCTTCTCGGTTTTGCCTGTAGGGATTATCGCTCATAGTTATAAAGGTTATTGTAAGATAAGGGAATTTAAATTAATTATGCACATTCTGTAACTTTTTTACAGCAGAACCGTTAAGAATATGTAAATATTTACATGAGCGGTTCGGCTTTTAACAAAGTTTTATTTAGCTTCACCCAAAGTTTTGGTTATGAAAAGACACATAAAAAAAATATTAATCCTTGTAACGCTTACATGCCTTGCAGGTGTTACGTTTGCAGATAGGGGTGCAGGCAAGAAAAGTAAGGTTAAAACAGTTTTAAATATCAATACAGGAAATAACCTTAAAAATTCAATCCTCACCAATATCCGCTATGGATTAACCTATAAAGGCAGTTTGCTGGCGCCTGCAAAACAAACGAATACCAACACTGCTGCAGTAACCAGTTCTTTAATGACCTATCAAAAAGGCAATACTACCTATATCATCCCGTACAAAAATAAAATAACCCTTGCAGAAGTGAAGCAGGGCTATGCGGGTATAAAATTGATTATCAGGAGCAATAGATAATATTAATAAATACATATTTTGACAAAAAAAAGCCCCTAACTTTCTTTAGGGGCTTTTTTATTGTCTGTAAAACGCTTATTTTATTGATTATCCTTTTTATTCTTCTTATTGTCATCATAAGTGATCACCCTGTACCCGGATTTGGGAGCTTCAAATTTAGTTGCCTCCACTGTATTAAAATCAATCTTAGCGAGCGTGTAAACAAACTTCACATTACCGGATTCAAACTCATATTGAACAGGTAAACCGGGTAAGTTCTTAAATGCGGGATCATACTCTTTGCTTAAAGGAATTAAATCCTTTGTATAAAATACCGTAAGTATGGAACCATCATTCAGTTTTGCAGTTGCCTTGCTGCACCGGTAGTTTAGTATTTCTTTTATATCGTTTGTATTATTAAAAGCAATGCCATCAGTCTTTTTATTCTTCGCTATCCAATTTTCTTTTGTAAGCGTTATCATCAACTTCTGGCCACTATATTCCTTTAATATTATTGCATTCCCTGTCCTGGCATCATAAATTGTTTTTTCATTACCCAGGCTGCTCACTATATCAGTACGGCTCATAGCCCCCTTCAGATATACAGTTACAGAGGCGCCATTCAAAGAGTTTGTCAACTGATGGTTAGTCGCTGACTGCATGTTAATGGTGTAAGTAATGGCACCTTCTGAAATTGTTTTTTGGGCAAACGATAAATTACCAGCCAGCAGTAAAATTATGGTAAACCCCAACGTAGCTTTTTTCATCTGTTTATCATTTTTTACCAAGATAATAGAATTATATGCCAAACTCACACTGTTACCACTGCACAAGAACCTTTGCGTTGAAATAATATTTCTAGGCAACTAATTTAACCAAACCTTTGCTTATTTTATCCCTTCTTTTTTTGGTCCTGCATTTTTTTGCCTGCTTCCTGCATTGCCTGAATCTTCTCCTGCAGTTTACTTTGCTTTACCGGTTTTTTCCTGTTCTCATCTATTTGAGCCAGTATTTTATCATGATTGATAATATACTTTTGTATAACAATTTGCAGGATAAGTGTAATGGTATTGGATATAGTGTAATACCAGGTTAAAGCTGCAGGCAGGTTATTAAACACACCCAGCAATAATACCGGGAAAATGTATGGCATGTACTTCATTACAGGATTGGAATTATCCTGCATATTGCTCATGCTGTAAATAGAGATCAGTAAACTGGTGGCTGTTGCCGTTAGGGTAAACAAACTTACATGATCGCCATAGAATGGGATATTAAAAGGAAGATTGTAAATAGAATCATACGCTGCCAAATCTTTTACCCACAAAAAATTTTGTCCACGAAGCGAAATATTACTCTGGAAGAAATAATACAGGGACATAAAGATTGGAATCTGGAGCAATGCCGGCAGGCAACCTCCCAACGGGCTTACACCTGCTGTTTTCCAAAGTTTCATCTGCTCCATGCTGAATGCCTGCTGATCAAGGGTCCCGTTCTTATCTGTAAACTTTGCTTTTAATGCATCTACCTCCGGTTTCAGCACTTTCATTTTGGCGCCACTTAAATAACTCTTATATAAAATAGGAGAAGTAAGTAAACGGATGAAAAGAGTAAGTAATAAAATCACCATACCCATGCTTGCTACATGCTCCCTCAAAAAATCAAAAACCGGCAGCAAAAAATGGCGGTTGATGTATTTTACAAAAGCAAAAATACCACTGCCATAAGGAACAATATTTTCTAAATGGTTATCATATTTTTTTAACACATGGTAATCACTTGGCCCATAATACAGCTGCAATGGTATTTCGGCTTTGTTGTTTGCTGTTGCTACAGCAATGGTAAGATTCGCAGTAGTTTGAGCAATGATATGCTTAGCGGTATCCGGCACTGTCCATTCTACCTCAGCAGTTTTAAATTTATTTTTATTTACCAGTGCTGCTAAAAAAAACTGCTGCTTCACGGCAAGCCAATCCACTGCCTTATCAAATTTAATATTGTTGCCCCTGTTGCCTATCATTTCAAAATCATATTTATCATCTTTTACATAGCAAATATGTGTTTGTTGCTGCTCATAATGCATGTCTTTTTCTACACGTGGTGTTTGGGTTTGCCAAATTACATTCAGTGAGTTTTGAGTAATCAACTTATCGGCACCGTTGAGTAGTATAGAAAAGTCAAGTAAATAATCGTTGGGGTGCAAAGTATATTGGTGAATGATTTCTTTACCCGCAGTATCTTGCAAACTAAACCGGATTGTCTGGCTCTTATCGGCATTTGTTGTTTTAACCCCTGCTGAAAAGGTTAAATCACTGGTTTGTGCAGTTCTTTCACCAGAATTAATTTTATAGGAAAGCTTATTAAATGTGCCTTCCGCTAATATCACCGGTTTACCATCGTACGCTTGGTAGTTTTTCAATTCTACCAGCTTTGGCTGGCCGCCCCTGTTGGTAAAAGTTATTTTCAGGAATTCATTTTCAATGGTTGTTAACTCTTCGGGCAGGTTTAGATTTTTTTGAAACCCACCAGCTTCCTTTGTTTTAATGGCCAACTCCGCAGTAACAGAATCCTTTGCCAGTGCTGCACTGTCTACTTTGGGTTTCAATCTGTCAAGAGAATCAGCAATTCTTTTCTGATCTGCCAGGTATGCCTTGCTTCCCTGGCTGTTAAAATAAAACATCCCCATCATCAATAGGCCTATTAACACAAAACCAATCACTGTATTCCTGTCCATTCCCATAATATAATTTTAAGTGGGCAAAGGTAATTAAACTTTGCAGTTATAATTTGCCGCCTGTATTAATAAAAAAAATGCCCCGGAAAAACCCAGGGCATTATAATAAAGTGTTTTTTCAAATTATTTTTTTGCAGCAGGCGCAGCTTTTGCAGCGGCTGGCGCGGCAGCTTTTGCAGCGGCTGGTGCAGCAGCTTTAGGTGCTGTTGAAGCAGCAGCTTCATCCTGTTTCAACTGGCGTGTCATTGTAACTGATGCAATAGGTATACGAGGTGAATTCATGATCTCCAGGTTGTCGGCCTTTACATCCTGAACCCTGATGTTTTCATTTAATTCCAGGTTAGTAAGATCAAGCTCAATATTTTCACGCAGGAACTTAGGCAGCGTTTTTACTTTCAGGCTCTTGATTTTAGTAACTAATTTACCCCCGGCCTTAACACCTGCCGGCGTACCTAAAAATTTAATCGGCAAGGTAACAGTCACTTTTTTATCCTCTACCAGTTCCAGGAAATCTACATGTATCAGCTTGTCGCTTACCTTGTCAAACTGCAGATCTTTCAATACGCATTTATAAGAATTGCCGTCTACCAATGCTTCCACCACCAAAAAATCGGGTGTATAAACAATGTTTTTAAAAGATGCCGCCGGAGCAGCAAAATTAATTTCTTTAGCACCTCCGTAAATTACAGCTGGCACTTTTTCCTCAAGGCGAAGCTGGCGGGTGGCTGTTTTGCCAAATTCGGTCCTGATTTGTCCTTCGATTGTAATTGATTTCATTGTTAATTTTTTTTGAGCTGCGAAGGTAAGGGATAATTACCGATTTGGCTTAATGAATTTAAATTGATAAAACCCGGGGGAATTATTTTTTATTCTGCATCCGGCTCCTTAAAAATAAGCTGTTGATACTCCTGTTTTCCAGGGCATTGCGGATAGCAATGGCAAAGAGTTCTGCAGTGGAAACCACCCTTATTTTAGCACTTAGCGCTTTTACCGGAATGGTATCGCAAACAACAAGCTC
>JAYVUL010000193.1:0-3442 GCA_043787935.1 Chitinophagaceae bacterium
CTCACAGGATATTTATTTTCTGCCGGAGGTGGTGGTGGCACCTTCCGGTACTGAAGTGGTTTCTACAATTATGGCCTTGTGCAACAAACAACGCATTCCTGTAACGGTGCAGGGTGCACGAAGCGGCTTAACCGGCAGTGCAGTACCGGTACATGGCGGTGTTGCATTATCTATGGAGCGTTTTGATAAAATTGTATACATTGATGAAAAGAACTACCAGGTAATTGTAGAGCCGGGAGTTATTACAGAACATTTGCAGAATGTGCTCAAGGATAAAGGATTGTTTTACCCGCCCGACCCAGCAGGCCGCGGCTATTCTCATATTGGCGGAAATGTTGCCACCAATGCGGGCGGGCCCAGATGTGTGAAATATGGTGTTACACGGGATTATGTGTTGAATCTTGAAATAGTTTTACCAAACGGCGAAATAATGTGGACAGGTGCCAATACCTTAAAAAATTCCACTGGCTATAATTTAACGCAG
Source organism: Chitinophagaceae bacterium (assembly GCA_043787935.1). Lineage (GTDB taxonomy): Bacteria > Bacteroidota > Bacteroidia > Chitinophagales > Chitinophagaceae > Ferruginibacter. The sequence continues at coordinate 485 of JAYVUL010000193.1, forward strand.
TTAATAACCGGTAGTGAAGGAACACTTGCCGTGGTTACCAAAATTGTTTTAAAGCTGTTACCGTACCCGCATTTTAATTTGCTGATGCTTGCCCCTTTTCGTAAGGCCGAAGATGCCTGTGCTGTTGTTGCTGATATTTTTAAATCAGGCGTTATCCCCTCTGCCCTGGAATTTATGGATAAAGAAACCATTGCGTATGCCGTGCGTTATGTTGGGTCATCACCTTTTGTTATTTCGCCGGATGATGAAGCGTTGTTGCTGATAGAAGTAGATGGCAACAATATGGATATACTGCAGCAGGATTGTGAAAAAATTGCAGTAGTACTTTCGCAGTTTGAGGTGGGTGATATTCTTTTTGCAGATAGCGAGGCGCAAAAAAATGAATTGTGGAAGCTTCGCCGTAATGCGGCCAATGCCATTAGCACGCTCTCTTATGCAATGGTTACCGAAGATACCGTGGTACCCCGAACAAAGTTACCTGACTTACTGAGAGGGGTTAAAAAAATTGGTGCAGAGCTCGGCCTTAAAACAAGCAACCTCGGGCATATCGGCGATGGCAACATTCATTTTTCTATCATCAGCGATGAACCCCTCACGGAAGCCTGGCGCCTTAAAAGCATAGAAGGCAAACGGGAGATTTACAAATTAGTGCAATCACTCGGCGGCATGCTATCGGCCGAGCATGGCATTGGGTATTTGCAAAAGCCTTTTATGAACCTTTTTTTTAAAGAAAATCATTTGTCCATATTAAGGGGTATCAAAAAGGCATTTGACCCACGGGGAATTTTGAATCCTTCTAAAATTTTTGATTGAAGGCCTTTCTAGTCCCGGCGGAGTTTTGGCCTTTATAAAATTCACCCCTTATAACCGGGGCCTTTTACAAATTTTCCCGGAGTGGCACCGGTTGGCTCACCTTCTTTGAGTATGAGTTTGCCGTTGACAAAAACATCGATCATGCCGGTGGCCAATTGTTGCGGCTTATCGTAAGTAGCGAGCCCATTTACTTTTGCCGGATCAAAGATGATAATGTCTGCATAATTACCCACCTTCAACTCGCCACGCTTTTTTATTTTCAAAGTTTCTATTGGCAGTTTTGCCAATTGGTAAATGGTCTGCTGTAGTGTAAGTACTTTTTCATCTCTTGAATAATGACCAATTACCCTCGCAAAGTTTCCATAAGCCCTGGGGTGTGGCTGCGACTTTTTAAATATGGTGTCGTCGGGTGTATAAGATCCTTCATCAGAACCAAAACTTACCCATGGCAATGCAACCTGTTTTTTTACATTATCCTCATTCATTAAAAAATAAGCAACGCCAACTCTTGTGCTGTCAGCAACAATCAGGTCCATCGCTGTTTCTTCTGCTGACTTGCCATGAATCTTTGCCATTTCAGCCAATGTTTTGCCGGTGTACTTTTTCAGAGAATCCTGTTTAAAGGAAAGCAATAACACATGTTCTGCACCGCCACAACCGTAGTATAAATTTTCCCAATTATTCGCATTGGTATTCATAGCAACTGCCATCTGTTTCCTTATTGCAGGATCACGTAAGCGCTCCCGCAATTTACCAAAGCCGCCATCCTGTAAATCAGGAGGGAAAGAAGAAGTTAAACCTGTTGCGCCGGCAAGATAAGTGTACATATCTGCAGTTACCTGCAAGCCATCGGCTCTTGCATCGTTTACCATTTTTATCACACTGTCCATTTTGTTCCAGTTGTCTTTCCCTGCAGCCTTCAGGTGATAAATATGCACGGGAATATTCGCTTGTTTCGAAATAGTAATAATCTCGTTCACCGCTTCCACCAACCTGTTGCCTTCACTGCGCATATGGCTGCTATAAGTACCGCCATATTTTGATGCTTCTTTTGATAAGGCGATCAGTTCATCTGTTTTTGCAAAAAAATCAGGTGGATATATCAATGCATTGGTAACACCCAATGCACCTTGCTGCATGGCCTGGCCAACCAGCATTTTCATGCTGTCGAGCTGTTGTGCATTAGGTGCAACATTGTCTTCGCCAATCACATATTGTCTTACTGTTCCTGTGCCTACAAAGGAGGAAATATTTACAGCAATGCCTTTTTTTTCCAGTGTATTCATATATTCTCCAAGCGTGTTCCAGCTTACATTGTATTTAATATCGCCTTGTGCATCCTGCGCTTGCTTTTTCATTTTTGCATTCAGCGGCGCAAAGCTTGATTCGCCAAATACTTCCATCGTTACGCCCTGCTTTACATCGCTTAGTGCACGATTATCCTGAAAAAGTGTTTCTTCAGAATGACCCATCATATTGCTGAAGCCCGGCGCCACTGCCATTCCCTTTGCATCTATTTCTTCCTTGGCTTTGCCGCTGCCAAGGTTGCCCATTGCAGCTATCGTATCTGCATTAATGGCTATATCGCCTTTATAAGGAGCGCCGCCATTGCCATCATATATCATGGCGTTGCGGATAATGGTATCGTAAGTGGTTGCATTACTACATGCATACAGTGCCGGAATAAACAGAAGCAGAAGATATTTTCTCATGAGTTTATTTTGATTACCAAATATAAGTATTCGTACTTATGTAGTTTGAATTTTTTATTACCAGTTCTTGCACAAGTTAAATCGGTGGTGATGTCACTCACCAGAGCATTGGAATTTTGTACAGGGAAGATTATTTATTTCCTTAAATTACATTTGTTCTAAAAAACTAAAATATGCCCCGCATTCATCTCACTTATACTTTACTGCTTTTAGTTTCATTTAGCAGCTGTGCAAACAACCCGGGTTCTGATAAAATAAATGTTACTGATAAAACAAAAGATACTTCTGTAGCTGAGAAAAAAAATCCCGGAAGCGGTGCATACAATCTTGCAAAACCCAACCACACATGGCGGTTGCCAGATCAGCTGGTAGAGGTTTCAGGTAATGCATGGATAGATGGAAATCATCTTGTATTAATTGAAGACCTGCATCC
>JAYVUL010000194.1:0-52798 GCA_043787935.1 Chitinophagaceae bacterium
TGCGCTTGTAAAAATTTCCTCATGATCAATATTTTTTAATGGTTAGTAAGTTAATCAATCTAAATAGTATTTTCAAACAATGAAGTTCAAATTTTGAAAATAAAATATTTAAAAACTTCTTTTTCATCAACCCATATATAAATAATGTGAGGATCGTTAAAGGTTGCTTTTATCGTAATCTATAATTGTTATTACCTAATTCATTTTTTGTATTTTTCAAAAGTAACAAAGGCAACATCATTAGTATAATTTAAGTTTGTAAATATGAATCACCAGCATACCAATAATCTAATTCATGAAACAAGCCCTTACCTGCTTCAGCATGCCCATAACCCCGTAAATTGGTTTGCCTGGGGACCAGAGGCTTTGCAAAAAGCAAAAGATGAAAACAAAGTAATACTGGTAAGCATAGGGTATTCTGCCTGCCATTGGTGCCACGTTATGGAGAGGGAAAGTTTTGAAGATGAGGCTACAGCTGGTATAATGAACGAAAATTTTGTGAACATAAAAATTGACAGAGAGGAGCGGCCGGATATTGATCACATTTATATGGATGCTGTGCAGGCAATCACCGGAAGCGGCGGCTGGCCGTTAAATGTTTTTCTTACACCCGAAGCCAAACCATTTTATGGAGGCACCTATTACCCCCCGGTTAAAGCTTTTAACAGGTCGTCTTGGACAGATGTTTTGAAAAGCATTTCGCATGCCTGGAAAGAAAAAAGGAATGAAATGGAAGCACAGGCGGAAAACCTGACCAGTTATCTTGAAAAAGCAGGTGATTTTACTTTTTCCGGTAAAAATATTATTCAAAACCAAATCGAAAACGAATTGGGATTTGAACAATGCGAAACCATGTTTTCTGCTATAATGAAATCTGCGGATACACTATGGGGTGGATTCGGGAAAGCGCCAAAATTTCCCCAAACATTTAGTATCCAGTACCTGTTTCATTTTTATCACTATACCGGAAACAGGCAAGCGCTGCAACAGGGATTGTTATCACTGGATAAAATGCTGCAGGGGGGAATATATGATCAGGTGGCCGGGGGCCTGGCAAGGTACAGTACGGACAATGAATGGCTTGCACCGCATTTTGAAAAAATGCTCTACGATAATGCTTTGCTGATAATGGTTTTATGTGATGCTTTTCAAATTACAAAAGCAACAAAGTATAAAGCTGCCATTGAAAACACCATTGCTTTTATCAGGGAAGAATTAAGGCATCCGGCGGGTGGCTTTTATGCAGCATTAGATGCCGACAGTGAAGGGGAGGAGGGAAAATATTATGTTTGGGAAAAAACTCAAATCGAAATGATACTGGGGAGTGATGCAGGTATCTTTTGTGATTTTTTTGATGTTACCCCAGCGGGTAACTGGGAGGGAAAAAACATCCTGCGGATGCTGAATCCTTTAGAAAATTTCGCAGCCGAAAATAAACTGAACATAGCAGAGTTTACAACGTTAATGCACAAATGCCTGCTAACGCTGAAGGCAGAACGAAGCCTAAGAGTAAAGCCAGCACTGGATGACAAAATTATTTTAGGCTGGAATGCGCTTATGCTGAAGGCGATAGGCAAATCTGCAATTGTATTGCAAAATGACGAGTATAAAGAGTTGGCGATGGCAAATTATAATTTTATACTAAACAGTTATAAAGTTGGCGGTAATCCCGTTCAAATGCTGCATACCTGGAAAAACGGGGTGGCAAAATATCCTGCTTTTTTAGATGATTATGCTTACCTGCTTGATGCAGCGTTACAATTGTATGAAATAACTTTTGATACAGGCATTCTTCAAAAGGCTAAAGCTATTTGTGATGAGGTAATTATCAATTTTAGTGATGAAGGAGGGGTGTTTTTCTATTATACCCATGCCGGCCAGGAGGATGTAATTGTGAGAAAAAAGGAGATTTATGACGGTGCGGTTCCATCTGGTAATGCTGTAATGGCTCATAACCTGGTAAAGCTGGCGCTCATTTTCGACATACCTGCCTGGCAAGCAAGGGCAGATAAAATGCTTATGGCCATTTCCTCCTCTGTTATAAAATTCCCGGGATCATTTGGTGTATGGGCGGGTTTGCTTTTGCAAAGAATAAAAGGGACCAGTGAAATTGCCGTCATGGGGAACCAGTCCTTAGCTACAGCCGCTGCAGTACAAACTGCTTATTATATTCCCAATAAAATAATTATGGCAGCAGAAAAAATAAATGATTCATTTCCCTTGTTAAAGGGTAAACCGGCAGGCGAGGCAGCATTAATTTATGTATGTAAAGGATATGTTTGCCAGGCCCCTTTTTCTGGGTTGGAGCAATTTTTAGAAGCAATGAAAACACAGGAAATTTAAGACAGATTAACACAATATTCTCCACAACTTTGCGTTTTTACTGATATGTTTTGTTATTTTTAAGAAAATTTTTTTTAGAATACTGCACATAGTGTGCGTAAATCAAAATAATCATTACATTTGCCAATACCCTCAAAGATTAAAACAATGAAAAACAAGTTAAACGTTTTTGTAGCTGTACTAGCTATTGTGTCTATGGCCGGTTGTAGTAAAAACAACAAAGGAAGCAATTTGCCAAACGACGGACAGCTGCATGGCGTAGCTCCCGGTACTAAATGGACTTTGTCTAAACCCCCCGGTATGGTTTATATTCCATCAGGTACTTTCCACATGGGTCCCAGCGATGAAGACATAAATTATGCTTACACTGCCCGCAATAAGCAGGTATCTATCAGTGGCTTTTGGATGGATGCCACAGAAATCACTAACAATGAGTACCGTCAATTCACCAATTGGGTAAGAGATTCAATTGCTGCAAAGCAAATGTCTTTTGTTAAGCAGGGAAAGGATGGCAACGAGTACATTGACTGGAAGAAGGCCAGTACGATCAAATGGGGCGAAAAAGCCACTTTGGAAAAAATTGATGCCATGATCTTTACTCCGGATAACCGGATCTTCAATAAAAAAGAAATTGACCCCAGTAAGCTGGTTTATCATTCAGAAACCTTTGATTACAAGGAAGCCGCACTCAGAGTGAATGCTACTGCTCAACGCTCCAAATTCATCGTTAAAAAAGACATCCAGATCTATCCTGACACATTGTGCTGGGTTAGGGATTTTTCTTATGCCTATAATGAGCCAATGTCTAAAAAATATTATGGACACCCGGCTTTTGGAAACTATCCGGTGGTTGGTATCAACTGGAAACAGGCTACCGCTTTCTGCGAATGGAGAACACATTACTTAAATGCCTTCCTGGATAGCAAAAAGAAAGCTACTGAAGCTGACTTCAGGTTACCAAATGAAGCACAATGGGAATATGCAGCCCGTGGCGGCCGTTCTCAGTCTCCTTATCCATGGGGCGGTCCTTACCTCAGGAATAAAAAAGGTTGTTTGTTGGCAAACTTTAAACCCGGCCGCGGAAATTACCCGGAAGATGGTGGCTTTTACACCGTAAGGGCCGATGCTTACTGGCCAAATGATTTTGGTTTGTATAACATGGCAGGAAATGTTGCGGAATGGACATCATCATTATTTTACGAAGGTGGCTACTCATTTCAGCATGATATGAACCCGGATATTAGGTATAATGCTAAAGATTCTGATCCTCCACGTATGAAAAGAAAAGTTACCCGTGGCGGAAGCTGGAAAGATGTTGGTTACTTTTTACAGACCAGCACCCGTAATTACGAGTATCAGGATACATCGAAATCGTATATCGGTTTCCGTTGTGTAATTGATTTGCCTCCTTCTATGAAACGGGGCAAATAAAAATTAATTATTTTTTTCCACGCCTGGCTGTTTTGTGAAACATTAATCTTTATAATTAATATTGTAAAGATTAATACCTTTTGTGTTCTGTTAACTTTAAATAACCCCCAAATTAAAAATTTTAAATTTTAAAAATCATGGCTGCTAAAAAAAGAACGTTCCTAACCTTAATTGATGTTTTAGTAAGTGCCGGTGCTGCCGTTATTATCTTTGCTGCATGGGCCAAAATTACCCACCAATCCTATGCTAATTCAATGCTTACTATTGGGATGTGGACAGAGACGGCAATCTTTATGGTGTACGCCATTATTGAGTGGGTTAAACCAAAATCACATGAAGAAGATGCGCCTGCAGCAGCAGCAGTTCCTGCTGGTAACCCTGCTTTAAAGTCATTGGATAAAATGATACAGGAAGCTGATATTACACCTGTTAATTTGAAAAAATTGGGAGAAGGTTTCCAGAAACTGGGTACTACAGTAAACGGCTTGTCAGATGTTGGGGATGTGGTAAAATCAACCGGTGATTTCAGCGCTAAAACAAAAGAAGCTACCGCTGCTATTGGCACTATGGCTACTGCTTTTAACAACAGTGCAACAACAATGGCTTCATTCAACAATGCTTCTGAAAGTGCAAGAGGCTTTCACGAGCAGGTTCAGGTATTAACTAAAAATTTAGGTTCACTAAATACCATTTACGAATTAGAGTTAAAAGAAAGCAACAACCATCTTAAAGCTCTTAATGGATTTTATGGTAAAATGGCTGAGGCCAGCCAGGCTATGATGAATAGTGTGGATGATGCCAATAAAGCAAAAGAACAAATTGGTACACTTGCAAGTAACCTGGGTAAACTGAATTCAGTTTATGGTAATATGCTAAGTGCCATGCAGGGAGGTAAATAAGCGTTATCTTTTTCTTGATCATCAGCTAGATTATACTGACAAGGGTAAAACTTTGATGAATTCTTTATCTGGTGAATGTGAATCCAAACAAATTTAAAAACATCCATAAAATATAAATTACTATGGCTTTACCTAAAGAGCCCCGGCAAAAGATGATCAACATCATGTACTTGGTGTTGACTGCTATCCTTGCCCTGAATGTATCTGCCGAAATTTTGAATGCATTTAAAGTGGTGGATAGAAGCTTAAAAAAGTCTAACAGTTCAATTGACGCTTCTAACAGCACCCTTTTCAAATCGCTTCAGGATAAAATGAAAAAGCCGGAAACGGCTGAGAACGCAACGATTTGGTTTGGCAGGGCAGATAAAGCGAAGAACATGTCAGACGTATTATATGCGAAGATTGAATCGCTTAAGGACAGTTTGGTTAGAGCTTCCGGTTATGCCCCGGAAAGAGGAGATACTACCTATAAGCTTGATGATCTTGAAGCTGCTACCCACCTGTTTATAGTAAATGGCAGGGGGCCACAGTTATTACAGGAACTTACCAATTTTAAAGCGCAGTTATTGGGAATTGACCCGGAGATCAGTAAGGAATTCGCAACCAAACTGCCTATTGATCTGTCGGTACCTCCATCAACTACAGGTAGTGAAAATTCATGGGAATACAATTATTTTCACATGACACCAACAGTTGCTGCCGTGACTATTTTGAGCAAATTTGAAAATGATATTAAAAATGCGGAAAACCAGATTGTTACTTATTGCCACAATAAAGTAGGTGCGGTGGAAGTAGTTTATGATAAATTCCAACCTATTGCGGCAGCGAGTTCAACTTACCTGATGCCAGGGCAGGAATTGGTTGTAACTGCAGGAGTAGGTGCGTTTAATTCAGCTGCAAAGCCGGTTATTACTATTGACGGTGCGCCGGTTCAAATTAATGACAATGGCGTTGCAGAAAAAAAGTTTAATGTTTCAGGTGGTGGAAGCAGGAAAGTGCATGTAGTCATTAATTACCTTAAGCCAGATGGCAAACCTGATCAGCTGATAAAGGATATTGATTATGTTGTAGGAACGCCAGGTGGAGTAGCAGCCTCTGCAGACCAGATGAATGTATTTTATATTGGGGTAGATAACCCGGTTACAGTAGGTTCTCCTACAGGATGGGACAAGACAAATGTAAATGTCTCAGGTGCTGGTGCAACCCTTTCCGGAAGTAACGGGAAATTCATAGTTAAAGTAACAACTCCAGGAGAGGCTATGCTTAATGTTACTGCAGATGGAAAAACAACACCATTTAAATTCAGGGTAAAAAGAATTCCTGATCCTATCATTAAAGTAGGAACAAGTGGAGGCGGAAGAATGCAGGCTGTAGCTTTCAGAAGTCAGAGTTTTGTAAGAGCTGATTTAGAGAATTTTGATTTCGCTGCAAAATTTACAGTTACCGGTGCTACCGTTTATTTTAATATTCCCGGAGACAGGAATGTGAAACAGGTAACGCTTACCAGTGGAAGTTTATCTACTGCCTCACAATATATGAATTTGCTGGTGCCTGGTGCTACAGTTACTTTTGATAATATCAAGGTAGTTGGGCCAGATAACGTACCAAGAACAATCCAGAACCCTCCGGGCTTTTCCTTATTCTAGTTTAAAACAAAGTATAACTTATGAAAAATTATCTTTTAAAATTCCTATTACTGATTCCCTGCCTTTGCTTGCTTAGCCATATGGCGGAAGCACAAAAAAAGCGGGCAGCTACTAAACGCAGTAATACCACTACCCGGAAAACGACCAAAGGGAAAACAAAAGCTACTATCAGCGCTGTTCAGGTTGACTCATTGTCAACGGCAAAGCAAGTTACTGCACCTGCGATAGCTCCTCTTAATGACAGTATGCCTATTAAGAAAATCAGGAAGTCTTTGCGCCCTGATGAAGCTGTAGAAACCAAGGATATCCGCGACAGGGTACCATTGGCTTACGAACATTTAAGGGTGGATGATGCTGTTTACCGGCATAAAATATGGCGTGATATTGATACAAGGGAAAAAATAAATCTACCATTCCGTTATTCAGCTGATGAAAATAATGGGAACCAACGTTTTATTTCCATATTGTTTCAGGCTATTCAAGATAGTCTTGTTACCGTCTTTTCGCCCATAGATGACAGGTTTACAACTCCAATGACTAGAGCCGAAGTGGTAACTAAAATTGCAGGGGAGCCGGTTCAGATCGCAGTTGTTGACTCCAATGGCAATACCTCCTACACTACTAAATCAAGGGATATTGTGCTGGATTCTTTCACTAAATTCAGGATAAAGGAAGAAGTTATTTTTGATAAGGAAGCATCAAGGCTTTTCTGGCGTATCCTTGGCATTGCACCGCTTTACAATGTTTATTCTGCTCAAACTAACCAGTTGGTGGGTATAGATAATGAAATGTTTTGGGTATATTACCCGGATATGAGGCCGATATTTGCCAAATATGAAATCTATAACGGTAAAAACTTCGGTCAGCGGCAAAGTTGGGAAGAATTGTTTGAAAGCCGTATGTTCAGCGGGCGGATTATTAAAAGCACTATAGACAATCCATTTAATAAATACCTGGATGAAATTCCCGGGTTGAAAGGGAATGGCATTTTCCAGTTGTTAGAAGGGGAAAGACTTAAAGAAAAAGTATTTAATTACGAACTTGATTTGTGGAGTTACTGATTAAATGAACTCATATATGTAAAATGCCCCTGGTTTTCCGGGGGTATTTTTTTTGCAATCGTTTATATATCCGCCACTTAATACCTCAAATCCGCCGCTTACTAAATAATAAGGGAAAAAGAAGAAATTCCTCTTTTGGGGTATTGTTTAAAAAAGAATACTCCATATCTTTAATTCGGTTTTTCATAGGATATTGGATTTTAAAACGGGGCTGGATTTTTATCCTGGCCCTTTTTTTATTTCATTGGCAGTGTAGAATTCCCTCGCAATAACAAAACATTCTGGCAAAGTGGATGCTTGATTTCATTTTGCCGGGAACTTGCCGGGTGAAAAAAAATTGACTATAATGGCTGCTTTAGATTGCCCAATTACAGCAGATAATTCTTCGGTATTTTTTTCTTTAATTTTCTTTACTGATTTAAATTTTTTCAACAGGGTATCAATGGTGCCTTTTCCAATACCTTCAATTTGTTCCAGCTCATTTTTAAAACTACCCCTGCTCCGCTGGTTCCTGTGAAAAGTTATGCCAAAACGATGTACTTCATCCCTGATTCTTCTTATAAGCCTGAGGCTCTCATTATCCCATGGTAATTTTAATGATTCTGTATCACCGGGAAAAAATATTTCTTCTTCATTTTTTGCCAGTCCTATCAAAGTCGTTTTTCCAACAAGCCCCAGCTTTTTTATACTCTCCATTGCAGCGCTCAGCTGGCCTTTTCCTCCATCAATAATTATTAATTGGGGCAATGCTGCCCCTTCTTCTGTAAGCCTTTTGTAGCGCCTGTATAACACTTCGGTCATAGTGGCAAAATCATTTGGCCCGGTTACTGTTTTTACATTAAAGCGCCTGTATTCATTTTTGTTGGGTTGGCCATTGGTAAAACAAACCATGGCTGATACCGGATAGCTACCCTGGAAATTGGAGTTATCAAAACATTCAATATGCTTTGGTACAGCAGACAGGTGCAGGTCCTTTTGCATTTGCATCAATACCATAGCAATTTCATCGGAAGTTTTATCTTCCAGCAGCAGCATTTTTTTCTTTTTTAATTCCTCTTTGAAATAATTTACATTCTTTTCTGAAAGTTCCAGTAATTTCTTCTTGTCACCTGCTTTGGGTATAGTAAAAGCGATTGTATCATCAGGATAGTTAATTGCAAAAGGGATAATTATTTCTTTTGCTTCGCTGTTAAAAGTTTCCCTCAATTGTGCCACTGCAAAACTTAATACTTCACCGGCTGATTCATCTAATTTTTTAGTAAGGGTAATTGTTTTTGTAAGAATAATACTGCCATTTGTTACCGCTAAATAATTTACAAAAGCAGTATCCTTTTCCTCCAAAATGGAGAATACATCGAGCGTACCCAGTCGTTCATTTACGACTGTTGAGGTGGCTTTGTAGTTTTGTAAATGTTCAATTTTCTTCTTTGTGATTTCCGCTTTTTCAAATTCAAGCTGCAATACCTGTTGCTGAAGTTCAGTTTTAAAATGATGTATAACCGGGTACAGATTTCCTTTCAACAGGCTCTTTACAATTTCTAATCCGTTGTCATAATCGGCTAAAGACTGAAAAGCTTCGCAGGGGCCCTTGCAGTTGCCCAGATGGTATTCAAGGCAAACCTTAAATTTCTTTTTTTCAATATTGGCTTCTGTAAGGTTCAGTTTACAGGTTCTTAAGGGAATGTTTTGTTTGATAAAATCAAGAAGTTCCCTCACCCTTCCCAATGATGTATAAGGGCCAAGGTATTGTGAACCATCATTGATTCTTCTCCGGGTAAAAAATACCCGGGAAAAAGGTTCTTTTTTTATAACAATATAAGGATAGCTTTTGTCGTCTTTCAAATTAATATTAAAGACAGGTTGAAAATTTTTTATCAGCGAATTTTCAAGTAAAAAAGCATCCTGCTCCGAGTTTACTATGGTAAATTCTATTTTATGGATACGTTGTACTAACTCATGTGTTTTGTATGAAGTAAAGTTTTTTGAGAAATAAGAACCCACTCTTTTTCTGAGGCTTTTCGCTTTTCCTACATATAAGAGAAGGTTGTTCGAATCGTAATATTTGTATATGCCCGGTTGCAGGGGAATTGTTTGGGCTATTTTCGCAAATTCTTCGGGTGTCATTGCTGTTATGGTGCTAAAAAAAATACTTGAAAAAGAATGTAGTCTTTGGCCTTATACTTATGGGGTGCCTGACAGGTCCCAAACTAATTTTATTTCACTTTGTATTTCACTGTTGCCATCTGGTTTGTCTAAAATGTTCACGAGTTTTGCCCACTTGCCAGTTTGCCAGGTAAGTTGCTGGGTATAGGCCTGGTTATTTATTTTCATTTTTTTTAGAATATAAACTCTTTTTACATTGCCTGTTTCGGGGTTAACGTAAATATCCCAATGGCGGAGAGTCATGCTGTCGGGCAAAATGGTCTTTGGGTCGTAAGTAAAAGTAATAGCAGCCGTACTTTGATCATTGAATTTTGATTCTTTAAAAAAAGCGGATAGGTTTTCTTTATCAATTTCATCCACAATAAAAGGTTGTAATAGTGGCCTTACTTTTTTATTTGAAATCCAAACAGAATCAGATTTGCTGCCTTTCGTGTTTACCTGTAAAAAAGTTATCTGCAGGGAATCAAGTAAAACCATTTGGCCTTTTAAAAAAGATGTTACCGGGAAAAAAGACCGGTTTTCTGTATCCGCATTCCGGGAGTCTTCTTTTTTATCAGCAGCCGTTTCTGCCTGGTCATTTTTATTACCACTGCAACCAGCCATCGTGAAGATAATGAAGGAAAGGAAAAACAATTTTTTCATGCTGCAAAATTAGCCTGAAAGAAATTGTAAAACAAAAAACCACTGCTGGTACGGCGCAGTGGTTTTAATTAAAACTTGTTCTTTTGGGAACTCTTAATAAACGCCTTCAGGAAACAAAAATTGTCTTCCCCAAAAAATATTGACAGATAAAAGATTTATAATTTTTTGCTGATGCCAATTTTAAATCCGTAATTCTGCAGTCTTTCTTCTACAGAATATAGCTTGCTGTTGGTGGTGAAAATTTGTGAACGGAGTTGAGGACCAAACTGCCAGGTATAGCTATTGGTTTTGAAAGAAACATAGGTTTCAAAACCTGCATTCAGGTTAAAACGGTTAAGTATGGATGGGTCCTGTACATAATAGTGTCTGTCTGTAGAAATAACGAAAGACCTTCCGTATACAACCATTGAAGGTTGTATAGTGGCGCCTACATACCATTCCAGGTTATCAAATGTGGCCAGTTTAAAATCCAGGCCAATGGGTAAAGATATTTGATATGACTCATTATGCAGCTTAACTGGTGAGAGGCCAGTACCATTGGAAAATGGTGTAGTTCTGTAAACTTCATAAACTGCTTCACTGTTATCACTGTTCATTTCAAGAGAAGTAGCAATAGGGTGGTAATTTTCAAAAGCGTGTGCATTGTACCTGGCATAATTTAATTGCACACCTGCTTTTACTTTTACTCTTTTAAGTACATCATATTGCAATGCAAGCCCCGTTTCAAGCCCCAAAGAAGGCTTGTGATTAACTGCATTGGCAACAGCAGTATTATTGAAATTTGCCGCATTGTTATTAAGTAATTTACCTGCCGCGTTGTTATCCAGTTTCCTGTACACAACGGATGGGGTTATATATGCCTGCCAGCTAACCTTGCCAGCCCATTTTTTAGGAATGGGTTTGTTGTACATAGCAAAATTGTCTATCCATGCTTTGTCTGTTTCTGATAAAGCCGACACTTTATGTAAATTATTTTTAGAATTGTTTTTATTTGTGTTAGCAATAGCATCAACAATTTCTCTGCCATTTTCTTTGAACCTTTCAATGGCAGGTAAATAAATTTTATTTGCCCCGGGGTTATTACTGATGCTGTTTTGTTTTTCGGCTCCTTTATTTTCCAATACAAAAGTGGTAGAATTGTTAGTACCGGTGAAGCTGGTTTTCAATGAAGTTTCTTCCTGTTTGGTATAAATATTAACGGGTGCAAATGTTTCAGGAGTTTCTAAATTATTTATTTCAGGAAGAGCTGAGGTAATTGTGGCAATTGGTACCTCTGTAACAGCAGATCCTTTGGCAACAGTTGTTCCTGTAATGCTGTTGTTGTATTCCCGTAGGGCAATTTGGTTATTGCTTTTGTAGTAAGCTGTTGATTTCTGGCTGGTAGAATAAATACTATTATTATTTTTTATGGTGTTACCTGGTTTACCAGAAGATGGTATCGTAATAGAAGTTTTATCAGGATTGTGTTTGTCAACAAAAGCAATCTGCTGGTTTGAAGATTGCCGCTGATTTGAACCGGAAAAATATTTTTTCCAGGGGGTGGGAACATCACCCGGCGATTTAATAAGTCTTATTTCAGGAAGGATTGAATTATCCCGGTTATTGTTCCATTGATTACTGGTATCAGTATTTAAATAACCCACAAGCAGCAAAGAAAAAATTAAAATAATGGACATTGAAATAGAAGGCAGCCTGTTGCCGGGGTGCATATTATTGTATATACTGTACCAAACCCGTTTAGAAGGATATATGCGGAATTCATCAGATTTTTCTCTTAAAAACCGTTCAAAATTTTCTATGTTGTATTTACTATCCATTTTTCACAAGCATCTTACTGTTAAATATCTTTATTTGGTTTTGGTAATTTTTATATTGCTGCCACTGAGCGGTTAATAACTTCTTTTTCCCTGGCCTTCGTCAATATTTTTTTCTTTATTAAAACATCTTCCAGCATCGTTTTGGCCCTTGTGTATTGAGACCTGCTGGTGCTTTCCTCAATATCAAGCATGTTCCCGATTTCTTTGTGAGAATATCCTTCAATGGCATACAGATTAAGCACGGTTCTGTAACCTAAGGGTAAAAGCCTGATGCACTCCACTACTTCTTTTGCCTGCATGATTGAAGGGATGGCATCCTCCCTGATTCCAATGCTGCTTGCATACATTATATCCACACTTTCAGAAAACTTTTTATTTTTCTTGAGAACATTAATGCAGGTGTGCACTATTATTCTTCTTATCCATCCTTCCAGTGCCCCTTCATTTCTGTATTGATGAATTTGAGAAAATATCTTAATGAAACCCTCCTGGAGCATATCTTCCGCATCTTCCCTGTTCTTTGCAAAGCGGTAACAAACCCCAAGCATCCGTGGGCTGAAACGGCAATACAAGGCGTCTTGTGAAGCTGCATTATTTTGGAGGCTTCCCGCAAGCATTTGCTCTTCGGTCATATTGTGCTTGGTTTTACAATATAAATATAGGCAAATTTACCTTAAGAAAGGCTGCTTTTAAGAATTAATAAGGGTATAAAAATTATCAAGAAGTGTTTCCCCCGTATTAAAATAATAATAGCCATGCCTTCCTTAATATTCTTTGCCTGCTTAGTTCATTGCAAATTTAAAAAAGGGATTAAATGGAATTTTATTTTCTTTTCAAACTGTCTGACGGGTATTTTGCTTTCATGCTGTCCATTGCAGTACCTGACCAGGAAGTTAATGCCAGCTTTTGATCTTTACTCAGTGCCGCATCCCGGTGAATGAGGGTGTAAGAACCAAGCGGCATTTCATCTTCTTTCACCTGCTTGATAATTTCCTCCAATTTTTTGTATTGCCTCCTTAACGTGTAGGAGGCAAATTCATTAAAATTAATTTCTTTTTTTCCTTCTTCAATGTGGTTATTCAGCCACCAGGCCACCGGTTGTATCGCTGCATACCAGGGGTACCGGGTGTTGTTGCTGTGGCAATCATAGCAACTGGTTTTCAAAATGGTTTGCACCTTGTCAGGCACCGGTAACACCTTGCTGATATCATTGGTTAAGGCACCAGCACTGCTGTCATTGTTTTTTTGGGGATGAAAAAACTGGATGATGATAAAAGCCAACACCAGAAGATAAAATATTTTTTTTGCCATAGATTTTTTGTTTACTGCAAATTGTTTTTATTTTTTATTTCAACAAAGTACATATTTTCTTCCCCAAAACTTTCTTTTAAAATTTGAGAACATCCTGCCCGGCTTCTTCTCCAATTCCCGTTTGATCAGTTAATATTTCAATTTCCGGGTTATGATAAGTATTTCCGGGGCCGATAATATTTATTTTTTACCGGCTATTTTAAAAATCGCAGGATACATGCAGCCCGTCAGCAAATCGATTTTTATAGCTTTAGATTAGGTTTTTTATTGAGCATAGCGTTTGTTCAGTTATGGGTCGTTGTTTTGGCCTCAGGCAACAAATGAGCTGGCTAAAAAATAAGGTTAATTACCCCTTTCATTACTGGTAATTATTGGTTGCTGAGTAAAATATCACCGCTCATCTCCCGGGGTATCGGCAGGCCCATCATGGTAAGTATACTAGGAGCTATATCTCCTAATTTACCTGGCTTTACTATTCCTTTCCAGTTATTGTCTATAATAAATAGCGGAACAGGGTTTAATGAATGCGCTGTATTGGGTGTGCCATCTTCGTTTATTTCATAATCCGCATTGCCATGATCAGCAGTCAGGAATATGGCGTAATCCTGTTTCAATGCAGCGGTAACTACTTTTTGCACACAGGCATCCACTGTTTCAACTGCTTTTATTACCGCATTCCATACGCCTGTATGCCCTACCATATCTGCGTTTGCAAAATTTAGACAGATAAAATCAGCCGGGTTATTTTCTATTTCTTTAATGATGGCGGCTGTTACTTCAGCAGCACTCATTTCGGGCTGAAGATCATAGGTAGCCACTTTTGGTGAGGGTATCATAATTCTTCTTTCGCCTTCAAAAGGAACTTCTCTTCCACCACTAAAAAAGAAAGAAACGTGAGGATATTTTTCTGTTTCGGCAATACGGATTTGTGTCCGGCCATGCTGTTGTAAAATTTCTCCCAGTGTATTTTTTAAATCATCATTATCAAAAACTACGTTTACATTTTTATATGTCTGGTCATATTGCGTCATGGTCGTATAATGCAGGTCTAGGCAGTGCATACCATGCTCAGGCATATCTATTTGCGTAAGCACCTGCGTGATCTCCCGGCAACGGTCTGTGCGGAAATTGAAAGAGATCACCACATCGCCATCTTTAATTTTGCTGTCACCAACAGCGCTGTTAATGATGGGCTTAATAAATTCATCTGTTTCTCCATCGGCATAACATTTTTTTACAGCTGCCAGTACGTCATTAGTTTTTGTTCCCACTCCGTTTACCATGGCATCATAAGCCAGTTTCACTCTTTCCCATCTTTTATCCCTGTCCATGGCAAAGTACCGGCCGGTAATAGTGGCGATGTTGCCGGTTGTGGCATCTAAATGTTGTTGCAAATCAGTCAAAAACCCTAAGCCACTTTTTGGATCGGTATCTCTTCCATCTGTAAAAGCATGTATCAGCACGTCACTTAAGCCATTGTCTTTGCAAAGCGAAGTCAACGCCTTTACATGATTAATATGAGAGTGAACACCGCCATTGCTTACAAGGCCCAGCAGGTGCATGGTTTTATTATTGGTTTTGGCAAATGCGATTGCATTTAGCAATATTTCATTACGTTGGAAATCGCCTGTTTTTATGGCTACATTAATGCGCTGGAGCTCCTGGTAGACAATCCTGCCGGCTCCAAGGTTCAGGTGACCCACTTCGCTGTTTCCCATCTGTCCTTCAGGGAGGCCTGCGGCTTCACCGCAGGTTATTAAAGTAGTATTTGGATATTTTTTATACAAAGAACTTACAAAAGGGACATTCGCATGCTGAATAGCATCACTGCTTTTTATTCTGCCAAGGCCCCAGCCATCCATGATGATAAGTATTGCTTTTTTATTTTTCATAGTCCAAAGCTAACTTATTTGCAACTTTTTCCGAAAGCAAATTGTCATATAGTTGGTACTTTGATGCCGTTAACAGTAATAATGTATGGGTTGGCACGTTTTTAGTAAAATGAATAGCACAAGTCAATATTTATGAAACAATTTTCCTATATCACTGCCACAGTTGCTGTAATACTTTTTTCCTCCTTTACTTTTATTGGAATAGATGAAGTGGTAACTGCCATCAAATCCGGCAATGCTGCCCAGATTGCTAAATATTTTGATAATACGGTGGAAATAAATTTGCCCGACAAAAGCAATACCTATAGCAAGAGCCAGGCAGAAATAGTACTAAAAGATTTTTTTGCCAACAACCCGGTAAAAAACTTTGAAGTGATTCACAAAGGCGAGAATGCAGGATCACAATATTGCATTGGCACATTGATCACCAAAAGCGGTTCTTTCCGGACTACCATTTATATGAAGGTGAAAGGAGAGGTACAGGTTTTACAGGAACTGCGCTTTGAAAGCAGGTAAATAAAGGGTACATATTATTTTATCCCCCGGTTTATACCGGGGGATTTTTTATTATTTAGCTTTGCTCGATGATCAATTACAAGGAACAATTAAACCTGTTGAT
The DNA here is from genome assembly GCA_043787935.1 of Chitinophagaceae bacterium. GTDB lineage: Bacteria > Bacteroidota > Bacteroidia > Chitinophagales > Chitinophagaceae > Ferruginibacter. The sequence goes on from JAYVUL010000194.1 coordinate 15,825, forward strand.
AAAAAATGCCCTGGCAGAAGATATCGGTGATGGCGACCACAGCACGTTATCCTGCATTGATACCACTGCTGCAGGCAAAGCCGTTCTGAAAATAAAGGAAGAGGGTGTGCTGGCAGGTGTGGCCGTGGCTGAAAAGATATTCCGGTATATGCAACCTGATATTGATTTTACCCTTATTAAAAACGACAGCGATACCATGCAATATGGCGACATTGCTTTTGAAGTAAAAGCAAAAGTGCACACTATTTTGCAATGCGAAAGGCTGGTGCTGAACTGTATGCAAAGAATGAGCGGCATTGCTACACTGACAAGGTTATATGTGGATAAAATAAAAAACTATAAAACCAAATTATTGGATACCCGGAAAACAACCCCCAACTTCAGGTTGCTTGAAAAAGAAGCAGTGCGAATAGGTGGCGGTGTTAATCACCGCTTTGGTTTGTACGACATGATTATGCTGAAGGATAACCACATTGATTACTGCGGAGGCATTGAAAGTGCGATTGAAAAAGCTTACCGTTATGTACAATCAAAAAAACCAGGGCTTCGAATAGAAGTGGAAACAAGAAATATAGAGGATGTAAAAAAGGTGATGGTTGCCGGAAAAGTGGATGTTATAATGCTGGATAACTTTACCCCGGACCAGATATCGGCTGCACTCAAAATTATTGATGGCAGGTATCAAACCGAAGCCAGTGGAGGAATTAACTTAACCAACATTGAAGCCTACGCAGCAACCGGCGTAGATTTTATTTCAAGCGGTGCCATCATTCACCAGGCAAGAAGTTTGGACCTTAGCCTGAAAGCTGTAATCAATAAATAATTTGTCATGCAGAAGAAAAAAATAAACTCATTAAGCGGATTGGTTTATTCTACCGACCCTGACTTTAAAATAGGTGAAGAAATTATTGAGGAACAGGAAACGATATCTCCCGCTCTTCAAAAGCTGAAAATTATTTTAGATAAAAAGCAACGGGCAGGTAAAGCGGTTACGCTTATTACTGGTTTTACAGGGAAAGATAATGACAGGGAAGAATTGGGGAAAAAACTAAAAACTTTCTGTGGCACCGGGGGGTCTGTAAAAAATAACGACATCATCATTCAGGGCGACAATAGGGATAAAGTATTGCAATGGCTCCAAAAGAATGGATATGGTGCTGCAAAAAAAATCTAAACCTGCCCGGGAAATATTTTGCTGTAACTGCTGATACCGCTGGCAATTTTATTTCATGCATGCCCGGAGACTTAATTGTAACAGTAATTGTTTAAGAATATTGTATCCAGCTGAATTGAATACGGCAGCCAAAACAGTCAGTCCTTATTCAATATACTTAAGGCACCACTGGGGCATTTTTTCACTTGTTCAATAATCAGATCCGTACCAGCTTTGCTCATATCGATCCAGGGTTTTCTTGCAGGGTCAAATACGGGCCTCAGACCTTTGGCACAAATGCCAGAGTGGATGCAAAGGGTGGGCTGCCATAGAATGCTTATTTCGCTATTGCTGTATTTATGAGTAGTAACAGGCATTTTTTTCTGATTTAGATACTTTGAATTTACTAATTTACAATAAAAGCGTATTCTTTTGATTATTTTTACAGTCTTCAACATACAACAATGGTTTCAAAAATATCGGAAGGAGTTACAGTGTCTGTAGAAACATTTTATCAGCCTGATTATAGTAATCCGGCTAATAATGAATTTATGTTTGCTTACCGGATCACTATTGAAAACAATAACCTGTTTGCTGTAAAACTACTGCGCAGGCACTGGTTTATTTTTGATGCTACGGGAAGTTTGCGGGAAGTGGAAGGTGAAGGGGTAATCGGAGTGCAGCCTCACATTAATCCGGGTACACAATATCAATATATAAGCGGGTGCAATTTGAAAACAGAAATGGGGAAAATGTATGGCACCTACCAGATGGAAAACATGAATAATCAAAAACAATTTGAAGTTACTATTCCTGCATTTGAAATGACTGTACCTTTTAAAATGAACTAAACTGTCGTTTTAACTGTAACTTTAAAATCACAGGACCTGATTGGCAACAGTATCGCCTCAAAAATATTTATTTAAAATCCAATAGGAAACCTATTATGGCAAAAATAACATTTGACAACCGGAACAATCTTTTTTACCAAAGTTTAAAAATAGCGGTGGATGATTATTTTGAAACACAAAAGCTGAAGAAAACAGGCGATTGGCGATTGTATAATAAAACGATCATACTTATCGGCGGCGCTATGGCTGTTTATTACAGTTTGATTTTTTTGCATCCTGGTGCCTTGATTGCTTTAATATTGGCTGCTTTATTAGGGTATTTTATGGCATGCATTGGGTTTAGCGTAATGCATGATGCCAATCATGGCAGCTACAGTACCAGGCAATGGTTGAACGACGCACTTGGCCTCAGTATGAATGCAATGGGAGCCAGTGCATTTTTCTGGAAACAAAAGCACAATATTATCCACCATACCTACACCAACGTAGATGGTATAGATGATGATATTGCCAAAAGCCCTATTATCCGGCATTGTGAGTCTCAGCGATGGGTGCCGGCTCATAAAGTGCAGCATCTGTACCTGCTTCCTATTTATGCTTTAAGCACCTTGTTCTGGGTTTTTATCATGGACTTTACTAAATATTTTACAAGAAAGATATTCACTACCACTGCATGGAAAATGACTTTGAAAAACCATATCATTTTTTGGTCAACCAAAGTTTTATATATCACATTTTATATGGTTATACCGGCAATGGTATGGGGTGCAGGGCCATGGTTGCTGGGTTATTTTATTTTGAATGCCGCCATGGGGCTTACCATGTCAGTAGTTTTTCAACTGGCACATGTGGTGGAAATTACCGGGTTTGAAAATGTAGCCCTGGATGAAACCAAGCATATTGAAACAGCCTGGGCCGAACATGAATTAAGAACAACAGCTAATTTTGCTATGGGCAATAAAATAATTTCCTGGTTTGTAGGGGGATTAAATTACCAGATAGAGCACCATCTTTTCCCCAAGGTAAGTCATGTGCATTACCCTGCCATCAGTAAGATTGTGATGGAAAAATGTAAAGAATATAACCTGCCTTACAATAAGTATGATACCATGACGGAAGCATTTTTTTCTCACCTGAGGGTAATGAAAAACTTGGGTAAGGCGCCTGTATCAGTAAAGAGGGGGCAGCAGGCACAGGCAGCTTAAATAAGGTCAGGGCTTGTATTTTGCACCCTGGAAAATGGTTTCATTATCCAGATTTATTAATTGCTGCAAGGTGGTGGCAGTATTTTTTTGCATGTACTTTTTTACAATTTGCCAGCCCGCAAAAGATCCTATGTTTCCAGGGGAGCCTTCTCCCAGCTCCTGTGTTTTAGGCCCTTCATCTATATAGTCTTTAATAATGTTTTTATCCGTTGTTTGCAGCAATGAATTTTTTATAAAAAGATCCCAAATCACTGCTTCATGATCATAGCAGTCCTTTAACTGGTTTTGCTTATAACCAATCAGTTTATATTCATCTGTTGCAGGTAAAAATTTATTTAACAGGTACAACTGCTTGCCTTTCTCCACCATTTGATTTATCAATGGCCGGTCCTCATCTTTTTCGGGATAGACGTCGGTTACAATAATTTTTAAACAATTGATGGTGATATATTCTGGTTCAAAACGCTGGGAAATATACTCAGGATAAAACTGATTGACCATATTGGTCTTATATAAAGGATAATCTTTCCCTAAATAATTGTGCAGGCCCACCAGCAAACCATCAGTTGAAATGGCTGCCCCAACTCCGTCTGGCGGGCCAATGTACGTGATGATTTTTTCAGGTAATTTGTAAGAAGGAAAATAGTATTTTACCAATTGTAAAGCATGCCTGATCTCGTCTTCGTATTTGGAAAAATTGTTGATTTTTTTTTCTGTATCATTATAAACCGTTTTAAAGGCCTTGATAAAGCTGTTGACATAGGCTGCCGTGGTATCTGCGGGCCACTGTGGGTCTGCTCCTAAAATTTTTATTAAGTAGGTGCCGGTAAACCCCGGATTGCCGTTTTGCACATGTTGTAAATACGACACAAAAGAAGAGGAGGTAGTATCAAATAAATTTTTTTCAAATCGTTCAGTGCTGAGCTTGATTTTAATGCTGGAAACATCAGGTATCCTGTCCCCGTTACTGCAGGACAGGAAAAAGAAAGTACTGGTGAATACAATTATTAATATTCTCATTATATTGAATGCTTTTTAAAAGTTTTAACTTTACGGCCAATAGATAATTTTACAAATATAAAGTTTACCATTCCGCAAACCAGCGGATTTAGCATATGAAAATATTTTTAGCCCAGCAAAACTATCATATCGGCAATTTTGAAAGCAATACGCAAAAAATAATTGCTGCAGTGGAAGAAGCAAAAAAACAGGGGGGCGATATTATTGTCTTCAGTGAATTGTGCATATGCGGCTATCCTCCGAGGGATTTTTTAGAGTTTGATGATTTCATCAACAAATGCAACCAGGCACTGGGCGAAATATTGCAACATGCCGATACCATTGCCGTAATTGTTGGGGTGCCGGAGAGAAACCCAAAGAAAGAAGGGAAAGACCTTTTTAATGCTGCCTTTTTTTTATACGATAAATTAATAAAAGCGGTAGCACATAAAACCTGTTTACCCACCTATGATGTGTTTGATGAATACCGCTATTTTGAACCTGCTTTTGAATGGAACATCATTGAACACAAAGGCAAACGCATAGCGCTCACCATTTGCGAAGACATATGGAACCTGGGCGATAATCCATTATACCGTATTTGCCCGATGGATAAATTGATGGAGCAGCATCCGGATATCATGATCAATATCTCTGCATCACCGTTTGATTACACTCATGATGAAGACAGAAAGGCAACCATAAAGGCCAATGTCGTAAAATATAAACTGCCGATGTTTTATTGCAATGCGGTGGGCAGCCAAACGGAGATTGTATTTGATGGTGCATCCTTAGTGTTTGATAAAAATGCCAACCTCTGCGGGCAGTTACCGTATTTTCAATCCGCCCTGCAATCATTTGTGTTGAATGGCGATGGTACAATAAAGGGAGAGGTGATTGAACCAGCCAGTCGTGTACCGGATAAAGAATTAAATCCTGCAACACTTCAGGAAGCATTGAATATTTCCCAGGTGCACCAGGCTTTAGTGATGGGGATAAAGGATTATTTTTCCAAGATGGGTTTCAGTAAAGCCATTATTGGCAGCAGTGGAGGTATTGACAGTGCTGTTACAATTGCCCTTGCCTGTGAGGCATTGGGTGCAGAAAATGTAAGGGCGGTATTAATGCCTTCCGAATATAGCACTGGGCATAGTGTTCGTGATGCAGCACAACTAAGTAAGAATATGGGCAATCCTTACGACGTTATTCCCATAAAAAATATTTACAATAGTTTTTTATCAGAACTGCAACCTTTTTTTCAGGACTTGCCCTTTAGTGTAGCAGAAGAAAATATTCAGAGCCGCACGAGAGGAAATTTACTGATGGCCATTGCCAATAAATTTGGTTATATCTTATTGAATACCTCCAACAAAAGTGAACTGGCCACAGGGTATGGTACCTTATACGGTGATATGGCCGGCGGGCTGGGCGTTTTGGGCGATTGCTATAAATTGCAGGTGTATTCGCTGGCAAGATATATCAATGCAAACAAAGAAATCATCCCTGAAAATATTATCAGCAAAGAACCTTCTGCTGAATTAAGGCCCGGGCAGAAAGATTCTGACTCCTTGCCTGATTATTCCATACTGGATAAAATTTTGTTTCAATACATTGAAAGAAGGCAGGGCCCAAAAGAAATAAAAGCACAGGGTTATGATGCAGCGTTAGTTGACAGGGTGCTGAAAATGGTAAATGTGAATGAATACAAACGCAACCAGTTTTGTCCCATCATCCGTATTTCGCCCAAGGCCTTCGGGGTGGGCAGAAGGGTACCGATTGTAGGGAAATATCTAAGTTAAATTTTTTCTACAACTACCGCCGTTCCATAAGCCAGCACTTCGGTAATGCCCTGCATTACATCATTGGCATCGTACCTCATATTGATTATGGCATTGGCACCTCTTTCATCCGCATGCTGTATCATTAACCGGTAAGCTTCTTCCCTGGTGGTTTCGCAAAGCTCCACATAAATAGACAATTTACCACCAAATAAAGATTGCAGGCCGCCTCCTATGTTGCCCAACAAACTTCTGCTGCGTACCGTGATGCCACGCACCAGTCCAAGTTGTTTAATGACCCGGTACCCTTCCAGGTTGTTGGCAGTGGTGATTAATTGCTCGTTTGTCATGTTGTTTTTTCTTTAAAGGTAGGCGGTTTTTTAACAGATTTTTACTCCTGTCATTATTGTGGTAAAGTTTTTGTTTGTTCATTGTTCGTATTTTGCAAATCTCTTTGCTTAAGGATTGGATTCTTAACTTTGATGACATCACTGGTAATCAGTCTCCGGAATTGAAATTAATTGGATTGCAGAAAACCTAAAGAATACTAATCATTATCAATCATAAAATATGTTACAAACAGCCGAAGATATCCGATTGTTACAGGAAAGAATAAATGGGGCCAGTGGATTTGTAACCCGGATAAATGATGAACTGGGCAAAGTGATAGTAGGCCAGCACGGGATGATAGAGCGCCTGCTGATTGGCCTGCTCAGTAATGGACATGTATTATTGGAAGGTGTGCCGGGCCTTGCTAAAACGCTGGCTATAAAATCACTGGCACAAACAGTGCATGCAGATTTCAGCAGGATACAATTTACACCGGATCTGTTGCCCGCAGATGTTGTGGGCACAATGATCTATAACCAGGCGAAGAATGATTTTTTTGTTCGCAAAGGCCCCATCTTCTCCAATTTTATTTTGGCAGATGAGATAAACAGGGCACCTGCAAAAGTACAAAGTGCCTTGCTGGAAGCTATGCAGGAAAGGCAGGTTACCATTGGGGATAGTACTTATAAATTAGAAGAGCCTTTTTTGGTACTGGCCACTCAAAACCCAATAGAGCAGGAAGGAACTTATCCTTTGCCGGAAGCACAGGTAGACAGGTTTATGCTGAAAGTGGTCATTGAGTATCCCTCTAAGAGTGAGGAACAATTGATTATCCGGCAAAATACGCTCGGGCTGGTAACACCGGTAATAAACCCCGTGGCATCCCGAAGTGAAATCTTAACAGCAAAGGAACTGGTTCGCCAGGTGTACCTGGATGAAAAGGTGGAGAACTATATTTTGGATATTGTATTTGCCACCCGGTTTCCTGATAAATACAATTTACCCAAACTAAAGGCGCTGATAAGTTTTGGCGGATCCCCAAGGGCGAGTATAAACCTGGCTTTGGCAGCAAAAGCATATGCCTTTTTAGGTAAAAGGGCGTATGTAATTCCGGAAGATGTGAGAAGTATTTGTAAAGATGTACTGCGCCACAGGATTGGATTAACATATGAAGCTGAAGCAGAGAATATCAATGTTGAACAAATTATAAGTGAGATTTTAAGGGTTGTAAATGTGCCGTAAAAAATCGTTTCCGGTTTCTCGTTTCTTGTTATTCGTTTCTCATTTCTCGCTTGTTTGATTCATTCAGTCTTAGTTTTGCAAACCGTTAAAAAATCAGGGACTATAAATAAATAAAGCAAATCTAAATTTTTAGGGAACCCAACGGGAAACGAATAACAAGAAACGAGAAACTGACTTAATGCTAACTACCGAAGAAATATTAAAAAAAGTAAAAGAGCTTGAAATTAAAAGTAAGCGGCTCACTACACACCTGTTTACAGGAGAGTATCATTCTGCCTTTAAAGGAAAGGGGATGAGTTTCAGGGAAGTGAGGGAATATTATGCCGGTGATGATGTTCGGTTCATTGACTGGAATGTAAGTGCCAGGTTCAGCCATCCCTATAGTAAAGTATTTGAAGAAGAGAGGGAACTCACGGTATTTTTGCTGGTTGATATCAGTGCCAGTAATTTATTCGGTACAGTACATAACCGCAAAAAGGATTTGATAGCAGAAATTGGAGCCGTACTTGCATTTAGTGCTGTTGGTAACAATGATAAAGTAGGAGCCATTTTCTTCAGCGACAAAATTGAAAAATATATTGCCCCAAAAAAGGGCAGGCAGCATGCTTTGTACATCATTAGGGAATTGCTTGCTGCGGAGCCAACCGGCAAAAGCACCAATATGGAAGATGCCATCAAATTTTTCAATAAAACCTCTCAACAGAAAAGCATTGCTTTTTTGATGAGTGATTTTACTGATGTAGAGTATCAAAATGATTTGAAAGTGATTGGTGGCAGGCATGATGTAATTGGCCTGCGGATATACGATAAAATGGATATGGAACTTCCGGACGCAGGCTTATTACAAATAGAAGATTTGGAAACAGGTAAAAAGAAATGTATAGACAGCAGTGATAAAATGGTGCAGTACGAATACCACATGAAGTTTATTCAGCAGATTGAATTATGCAAGAATTATTTCAGAAAGGCAGGTGCCGATCTGCTGCATATCTGTACAAATGAAGATTATGTAAAAATTTTGCAACAGTTTTTTATTAAAAGAATTTAATGCTGCCGGCCGGCTGCACAATGGATGATGGACAGGATAAAACAGAAAATAGCAGGGTTGATTTTATTTTTCGCAGGTAATTTTCTGTTGATTCAGGCACAACCCTCCCTGCAAACAGCTGTTGATAAAAATCAGCTGCTCATTGGCGGCCGGTTAAAATTAACAGTACAGGCCAGTTTCAAGCCTGATGGGTATTTTGTACGGTGGATTACGGTTCCGGATTCATTGCAGCATTTTGAACTCATAGAAAAAACAAAGGTGGACTCAGTTTTTATCAATGGGAAATTAACTGGCCTTGCACAGGTTTTTACCCTTACCAGTTTTGATTCAGGTAAATGGGCATTGCCATCTTTCAATGTTAAATTCAATTCTGCAAAAGGAGATACCACGTTGAATTTGTTTTCAGATTCTTTGCCAGTGTCTGTTGCATTTCAATTGGATACCACTACCGCTTTAAGAGATATCAAGGCAATCCGTGAAGTAGAATTGCCCGGCTCAATTTGGTATTGGGTAGTTGGTGGAATTACCCTGCTATTGCTGGTATTAGCAGGAGCCTGGCTCTACCTGCGCAGGAAGAATGGCCGGCCTTTTATTACAATCCGTTCTTCCCTGCCTCCCTTCCGGCAGGCGATAATTGAACTCCGGAAATTGAAAAAATTAAACCACTTGGCGCCAATAGAAATTAAAATTTACCATACCAGGCTGGCTGAAATTTTAAGGCACTATTTATCAGCAAAAACAGGAGTGGATTATAGCAGCAAAACAACCGGTGATATTCTTATTTTATTAAAAGAAAATTCGCCTGATAAGGAACACATAACAAAAGTTTCAGCAGCCCTGCGGTGCAGCGACGCAGTAAAATTTGCCAAATACCTTCCGGAACAATACGAAAGCGAAGTAAGCCTTCAATCAATACAACAATTGATTGAAATAACAGAGCAATCCAATAGTCATACTAAATAATAAATAATTTGTTATTTGATTACTTTAATAATATCAACTTTGCAATGCCAAAGGCTTTGTGGCTGGCATTGTTGTTACCGGCAATGGTTGTTTGGTATGCACGGAATTACAACCGCCTGCAGGCAGGCATAAAAGTATCCTCAGCAAAAAGTTTTGAAGGGTTAACGAGCTGGAAAAGTACCCTGTGGCATTTACTATTGGTATTAAGGTTACTGTCAGTGGCCTGTATCATCCTGGCAATGGCAAGGCCGCAAACAAAAACGGATGAGCAACAGGCAGAAGGGGAGGGTGTGGACATTGTATTGTGCATTGACGTTAGTGGCAGTATGACAGCACAGGACTTTACACCTAACCGCATGGAAGCGGCTAAAAAAGTGGCATCCGATTTTATTAAAACCAGGTTGACTGACCGGGTAGGTGTTGTAATTTTTTCCGGAGAAAGTTTTACCATGTGCCCGCTTACTACAGATAAGACGGTGTTGTTAGCTTCTGTTGAAAGTATCCGGAATGGGTTGCTTCAGGATGGCACTTCCATTGGTGATGGGCTGTCCACCAGTGTAGACCGCTTGCGCAGCAGTAATTCGAAAAGCAAAGTGGTTATTTTACTGACGGATGGGGTTAATAATGGTGGGCGTATCGACCCTGGCTCTGCCAAGGAAATAGCAAAGACATTTGGTGTAAAAGTATATACCATTGGAGTAGGCACAGATGGCTATGCCCCCTTTCCGCAAATGACACCGCTGGGTGTGGTAATGCAGCAGCAGGCAGTGGCCATTGATGAAAAACTGCTGACTGCCATTGCCGATGAAACGGGGGGTAAATATTTCAGGGCAAAAGATAATACCGGGCTTGAAAATATTTATAAAGAGATAGATGGGCTGGAAAAATCGAAAGTAACCATTACCAGCTTTACAAGGTATACCGAAAAATTTTTTCCTTTTGTAATGATTGCATTGGTATTGCTGCTGTTAGAATTTGTTTTGCGTTTTACCCTGCTGAAAAAATTTCCTTGATTTGTTAGCCTGCTGCAGGCATATTGAATATAGCGCAATGATGTTAAATCTCCTGGTCCTTGCTGCACGGGTGGCAGGTGCGGGGAGAGAATAAAAGGTTCTTGGGTATATTTAAAGTGAAGTATCAGCTACAGGAAATAGTTTACCCCGCCTGATCAATAAATTGCTGCTTCTGCTTTCAGGTGATGCGTCAAATACCAAAGTTTGTTCCTTCCTGGTAAATATCCCAAACTGCTTCTTATTCCCTTTAGTTATCTTGCAGCCGATGAAGGCAACAGTGTATAAAAGTACCGGCAGCTGGTACATTGTTCAAAATGAACAGGGCGAAATATTTAATGCCCGAATTTTAGGTAAATTTAAAATGGATGAGCTTACCAGCACCAACCCGGTAGCGGTGGGGGATGTGGTAACTATTGAAACGGAAAATGAACTGGAAGGCTCTGTAACCATCACGGAAATAGCCGACCGCAAAAATTATATCACCCGTACCTCACCAGCCAATAAACACAAACACCATATCATTGCATCAAACCTCGACCAGTCGTTGTTGTTTGCCACATTAAAAGATCCTAAAACATCACAAGGTTTTATTGACCGGTTTTTAATTACCTCAGAAGCCTATCATATTCCCTCCATCATTGTTTTTAATAAATCAGATCTGTACAAGGCAAAGGAGCTGGAAAAATTTGAAGAAGTAAAAGCCATTTATGAAGCTATTGGCTACAAAGTAATGAGCATGAGCATTGAAAAAAATACCGGGGTGGAAGAGGTGAAAGCATTACTGCAGGATAAAACAACTTTGCTCAGCGGCCACTCCGGTGTGGGTAAATCCTCTTTCATCAATATTGTTTTTCCGGAACTGAAATTGCGTACACAGGATGTAAGCGGCTGGAGCGGAAAGGGGTTGCATACTACTACTTTCGCCGAAATGTTTAATTTACCCTTTGGAGGCAGGGTGATAGACACACCGGGTATCCGGGAGTTAGGTTTGGTGGATATTCCAAAACAGGAGTTGAGTCATTATTTCCCTGAAATGCGTTCATTAATGAACGGTTGCCAGTTTAATAATTGCATGCATACCAATGAACCCGGCTGCGCCGTTAAGGCGGCAGTAGAAGAGGGTTTAGTAAGCATGGACCGTTACATCAGCTATTGCAATATCCTCGATAAAATAGAAGATAAGACCTGGTAGAACGAAAGCGGTTAAGGCGTTTAAAATGATAAAGCCGTTCAGGGTTTTGCTTATTGAAAATCTTTTTTATTCTCACACGCTCAACTTTGAACCTTACACTTTAAAACTCAATAAGCCCTCAGTTCTAAAAAATGAGCTATCTCCAGTACCGTGTTATTTTCCTGGCGCAGGTTTTTTTGCTGCTGCGGAAAAATAGATACACCGTTGAAAATACTGTAATGCAGGGTAAGCACCTGGTTCTTGTAACGAAAATCCCAGTCTAATGATTCGGCATCATCCACCTGGTTTAAAAAAAGTACTTTGAGTTCTGCAGATAAGGTATCTGCAATAGCGTAGAATTTGGAAATACCGCAGTTGTCATCAATAACAGCTTCGGTGTTGCCGTGTGGAGTTTTCAAATGGTAACACATAGTATAAGGGTTTGGTGATTCTGGATTAAAAACCTATAAAACAATACTGGTAATAAAAAACTATTTTCTGCAATTCCTACCTTCTGCTCAATAACTTTTCCTCCCGCCCTGGTACTTTGCTTTACTGCTGGCTTTCATTGCCTTTTCATCCCCGGCTGCTAATTTTTCAGCGCCCACATTTCTGCCATTACTGGGACAGCCATATTTTTCACTCTTTTTAAACAAAGAGCAGGCACTTAAAAAATAAATACATACAACTGCTATGATAATTTTTTTCATACACTAAAGATAATAATTTTTCCCGCTCCCATCTCCTAAGTGGCGCCAAACGATCACAGAAACTGTCACTCACCGATTTAGTACAGCGCTTTAAGATTTGAATCCCTGCCTTACCCCCCGCTGGTCAGCGGGGATGGGGGCGTTGGGGGAAACCATTTACTATACATCAAATAATTATTTGCAATCCGGTTGATCTCCCCATTAATCAGCTCCTGGCTGATGTCTTTCACTTTTTTTGCCGGAACGCCGGCGTAAATACAACCCGGTTCAATCACCGTATTTTCAAGCACCACAGCCCCGGCAGCAATGATGCAGTTACTGCCCACCTGCACATTGTCCATCACAATAGCACCCATTCCTATCAGCACATTATCATATATAACGCACCCATGTACGATTGCATTGTGTCCGATGCTCACATTATTTCCTATGATGGCCTTGGTTTTCTCATAGGTACAATGGATAACAGCACCATCCTGCACATTCACCTTGTTGCCCATGCGGATGCTGTTTACATCACCCCGTAGCACCGCATTGAACCACACACTGCAATCATTACCCATCACCACATCACCCACAATGGTGGCATTTGGGGCTATAAAACAATTGGTTCCCATTATGGGGAGGATACCCTTTACCGGAAGAATTACTGGCATTTTGGAAAGTTTTAAGTTGAAGGTTTAAAGTTTAAGGTTTGTTGGGCCACACTTTTGAATTGCTATAAGGCTTTATTGGCGTCGCACCCGTATACATTTTTTCTTTATTCAGCCAGGCACTCATTCAAATTGAATATTTCCTCAAATATCAAACTTTCCAACCGAAATTTGCCCACATGAATCAGCGGCAGTTATTTTTAAACCATGTAGGACAAACTTCGCCTGCACCATTGGCATTAGAAATTGTAAGGGCAAAAGGAAGCCGTATGTGGGATGTTAACGGAAACGAGTACATCGACCTGATTGGTGGCATCAGTGTTTGCAATGTTGGCCATTGTCACCCAAAAGTGGTAGCTGCCGTGCAACAGCAGGCAGCAGAATACATGCACATCATGGTGTATGGCGAATTGGTGGAAACCCCGCAAGTGGCTTATGCAAAAATATTGACAGACCATTTGCCTTCTTCTCTTAACTCAGTTTTCTTTACCGCCAGCGGAAGCGAAGCTACTGAAGGCGCTATGAAATTAGCCAAAAGGGTTACCGGGAGAACACAGATTGTTTCTTTTAAAAACAGCTACCATGGCAGCACACAGGGTGCATTAAGTATTATGGGAGATGAGTACTGGCGCAATGCTTTCCGACCATTGCTTCCGGGCATGTTACAATTACAATACAATGCTTTCGAAGACCTGGAAAATATTACGGAACAAACCGCATGCGTTGTTGCTGAAACTATACAGGCCGAAGCCGGTGTGCTGGTTCCGCAACACCATTGGCTAAAAGCCCTTCGCAACCGCTGTACTGAAACAGGCACATTGCTGGTGCTGGATGAGATACAATGTGCTTTTGGCCGCAATGGAAGCCTGTTTGCCTTTGAACAATTTGATGTAGTGCCTGATATTTTATTACTCGGAAAAGCTTTGGGCGGCGGTATGCCGCTGGGAGCCTTTGTTGCCGGTAAAAAACTAATGGATGCCCTTACACATAACCCGGTGCTGGGCAATATCAATACTTTTGGCGGCCATCCTGTTTGCTGTGCGGCAGGGCTGGCCGCTTTCAATGTTTTGCTGGAAGATGAGTTGATAAATAGCGTAAAGCAAAAGGAACAATTATTTCTTTCCTTACTTCATCACCCAAAAATTAGAGCAGTGAGGAGTTGCGGCCTGATGATGGCAGTAGAGTTTGATAGTTTTGAAACCAATAAAAAAATTATTGATGAACTGATCCTGAATGGTGTATTTACCGATTGGTTTTTATTTGCCGCTAATTGCCTGAGAATAGTGCCACCGCTGGTGATAAGCGAAGAGGAAATAATAGCCGCCTGTGCAAAATTGAAGCAGGTATTGGGGCAATAAAAAAAGTCCCCGGTTATCCGGGAGCTATTAAAAGAATATTGTCTAAAATCTATACCGCAAAACTCTCACCACATCCGCAGCTCCTGCTGGCATTTGGGTTATTAAAATAAAACCCCTTTCCATTCAGCCCGTCACTGAATTCAAGTTCTGTATTTACCAAATATAAAAAGCTTTTAAGGTCGGTCACTATTTTAACTCCCTTATCTTCAAATACCTGGTCCATTGGTTTTACTTCATTATCAAAATCCATTTTGTAGCTTAACCCGCTGCAGCCACCGCCTACTACACCTACCCTTAAAAAGTAAGTGGGGTCTGAGGCAACGCCGGCATCTGTCATCAAACTGATAACCTTCTGTTTTGCTTTGTCTGAAATGTAAATTGAATTATCTGTTGCTACCATTTTTTATTAGCTTTTTGGCTTTAGCTATTAGCCTGGCATGATTTGCTTTCAGCCAGCTGCTTATTGCTAACAGCTCAATTAATGTACTACGCTCTCTTCAAACTTTATGGCTTCCATCCCGTTCTTGGTTCGGTAGTCATTAATTGCCGCCTTGATCGCATCTTCAGCCAATACTGAGCAATGAATTTTTACCGGCGGAAGATTGAGTTCCTCCACAAAATCCATATTGTCTACTGTCAATGCTTCATCAATGCTCTTTCCTTTAAGCCATTCTGTAGCCAAAGAAGAAGAAGCTATGGCCGAGCCGCAACCAAAGGTTTTGAATTTAGCATCCGTTATCATGCCTGTTGCATCATCCACTTCAATTTGAAGGCGCATTACATCGCCACATTCGGGAGCACCCACCAGGCCGGTACCTACATTTTTTGCACTTTTATCCAGTGTGCCCACATTTTTGGGGTTCTGATAGTGGTCTATTACTTTTTCTGAGTATGACATGATTTATTAATTTTATAACGTGCTAATTAGCTAATCTGCTAATTTTTTGAAATTGTAACTGTCTCTGTTTATTTGAACTATTTAATTATAAGGTATGTGTTTCATTAGCACATCAGCACATTGGCTAATTAGCTAATTAATGCGCCGCCCACTCAATTGAATCCAGGTCAATTCCTTCTTTATACATTTCCCACAACGGGCTCATTTCTCTTAGCTTCAACACGGTTTCGCTGATGGCTTTGATGGTATAATCAATCTGTTCTTCATTGGTAAAACGCCCCAGGCCAAAACGAAGTGAGCTGTGTGCCAGGTCATCACCCAGGCCTAATGCTTTTAAAACATAAGATGGTTCCAATGATGCGGAGGTACAGGCGGAACCAGAACTCAACGCAATATTTTTATTAAAGCCCATCAGCAAACCTTCTCCTTCCACATGCTTGAATGAAATGTTGGTTACATGTGGTAAACGGTGTTCGGTACTGCCATTGATATAGGCTTCTTCCAGCTTCATCAGTTCAGTTTCCAGTTTATCTCTCAGTTTACTGATGCGTTTGGTATCTTCTTCCATTTCCAGGCGGCACAATTCACATGCTTTGCCAAACCCTACAATACCAGGTACATTCAAAGTTCCGCTGCGCATACCTCTTTCGTGTCCGCCGCCATCCATCTGCGCAGTTACTTTTACCCTTGGATTTTTACGCCGGACATATAAAGCACCAACACCTTTAGGTCCGTACATTTTATGTGCGGTAAAGGCCATGATATCGATTCCATCCTTGTTAACATCCACTGGTATCTTACCCACTGCCTGAACAGCATCCGTAAAAAATAATACGCCATGCTTTTTAGCCAGCGCACTAATTTCCCTTACTGGCTGTATGGTACCAATTTCATTATTGGCATACATTATGGCAATTAAAATTGTAGTTGGTTTTATGGCCGCTTCTAATTCTTTCAGGTCAATCAATCCTTCCCTGTTTACCTTCAAATATGTTACCTCCCCACCAATTTTTTCCAGGTGCTTGCAGGTATCCAATACGGCTTTGTGTTCTGTAGTTGCGGTTATAATATGATTGCCTTTGCTGGCATACATTTCATACACACCTTTAATCCCAAGATTATCTCCTTCGGTAGCACCACTGGTAAAAATAATTTCTTTCGGATCAGCTCCAATCAGTTTAGCCACCTGTTCACGGGCATAGTCCACTGCTTCCTCCGCCTCCCAGCCAAAAGGATGGTTGCGGCTGGCAGCATTACCAAAATGTTCCAGGAAATAGGGCGTCATTGCCTCCAGCACCCTTGGGTCCATTGGTGTGGTGGCGTTATTATCAAGATATATTGGCAGTTTCAGCATAATGTTTAAAATTTAAAGTACTAACACGAAATTAGTATAAAAGGTTTTATTTTTAGCTCACCAAAGCCGTTTACCGGCATCAAATTACCTATTTCGTAACACCTAAAGGAATAAACGCTCAAAACATGCTTAAAGTAGAACATATCGGCATAGCCGTAAAAGAATTATCCAAATCCGTGCCCTTGTTTGAAAAGATTTTAAACAGCCAGTGTTATAAAAGGGAAACAGTAGAAAGCGAACAGGTAAATACTGCCTTTTTTAAAACCGGGGATACCAAAATCGAATTATTGGAAAGCAATACTGCCGATGGTGTAATTGCAAGGTATGTTGAAAAAAAGGGGGAAGGAATTCATCATATTGCCTTTGAAGTAGCAGATATTTCAGCTGAAATGGAGCGGTTAAAAATGGAAGGCTTCATACTGTTAAATGAGCAACCAAAAGAGGGCGCCGATAATAAATTGGTTTGCTTTCTTCATCCCAAAGGTACCAATGGGGTGCTGGTGGAGTTGTGTATGGAGAAAAAATAAAGGCCGCATGTATACACTTAATTTAAAAATGGATTTGATTTTTTCTCTTCCCCGATAGAAGTAACTGGCCCATGGCCGCTGTACACTTTTGTTTCATCCGGCAAAACAAATAACTTTTCCCTGATGCTGTCAAGTAAAGTTTGAGGATTACCTCCGGGTAAGTCGCTGCGGCCAACACTTCGCTGAAACAATACGTCTCCCCCTATAACAAAATGTTGCTTTTTACAATAAAAGCAAATGCTTCCGGGCGAATGGCCGGGAGCCTCAATCACCAGTAATTCATCACTGCCAAGGCTAACCTTATCGCCTTCTTTAAGTAAAATATATTCGCCCGCATAATTATCAAAAGGCATGTTATACATAAGGCCCGATGTGGGGGCAAATGACAGTACCTGTTTTTCTTTTTCGTGCAGGTACAGGGTGAGCCCATATGTTTCGGCTATAAATTTATTGCCAAATACATGGTCTAAATGACAGTGTGTATTTAGCAGCAACAGCGGCTTTAGCCCGTTATCATGTATAAAATTTTTTAGTGCTTGTTTTTCTTCATCAAAGTAACAGCCGGGGTCTATTATGGCACATTCTTTATGTTCATTGTAAAGCACATAAGTATTTTCCTGAATAGGGCTGAAAACAAAGGATTGTAACTGCAACATCTAATAATATTTTAAGTAATAAAGGGATATTTTTATGATTGATTGTAATGGTTTACTTTTAACTATTAAACAGTAAAGTTAGTATGGTAAAGTTTAGCAGGATATTTTTTACAACGATATGCTTTTTTGTGATGGGCGCTTCCTCCTCATTCGCCCAGGTAATCAATGCAGTTGAGTTTGGTAAAAACAGGGTACAATATAAAAAATTCAAATGGCAATATTATCAAAGTAAAAACTTTAATACCTACTTCAATCAAAATGGTCAGGAGCTGGCAAAATTTGTATTGCAGGTGGCCGAAGAAGAATTGCCGGATATAGAGAATTTTACAGAGTACAGTATGCAGCGCAGGGCCAATATTGTGGTGTATAATGAATTTGCAGATTTGCAGCAGTCCAATATAGGCATGGGTATCGATTGGCAAAATACCGGCGGTGCCACCAAATTACTCAACAACAAAATGGTTGTGTATTTCAATGGCGACCATGCCCAACTCCGCAAACAAATAAGGCAGGGCATTGCCAGGATCATCACGGACAATGTATTGTTTGGAGAAGACCTGGGAGAGTTTGCAGGCAACCAGGCATTGCTGGATTTGCCAAAATGGCTAACTGACGGTTATGTTGATTTTGCAGCAGAAAACTGGAGCACAACCTTAGATGATGAATTAAAGAGTGAGATGCTTAGCGGAAAATATACTAAATTTTACTCTTTTGCTTTTCAAAACCCCCGGCTTGCCGGTCACGCCTTTTGGTATTACATTGAAGAAAAATACAAAAAAGAAAATGTGACCTACCTGCTCTACCTGGCGAGGGTGTACAAAAACCTGAACAGGGCAAGCCAGCAGGTATGCAAGAAAAAATTTAAAGATGTACTGTCAGAATTTTTGGAATACGAGGTAGAAAAGTATGAAACGGATGTAACAAAAAGAAAAGCATACCCCAAAGGACAGGCTATAGAAAGTTTTGAGATCAATCAAAGAAGGGATTATTACCGGATCAATGTCAACCCCAATAAAAAAAATAGTTCTTATGTGCTGGTGGAATATAATAAGAACCTGGTGAAAGTGAAGTTGTACGATGACTTTGAGGAATACACCATACTGAAATATGGCATACGCAGCTACCTCAATGAAACCAATCCTGATTATCCTTTGCTGGCCTGGGACCCCAAGGGGACAAGGATCACCGTTATATATAATGAAGAAGGCAGGTTGAAATTATTTGTGTACGACCTCGTAACAAGGATCAAAAATCCACAGATTGATTTAACCGAACAGTTTCAGCAGGTGCAGGATGTTAAGTATATGCTCGACAGCCGCACGGTGCTGATCACTGCCACCAAAAATGGCCACTCCGATATCTTTACCCTGAACCTGGAAAACGAGAAAGTGCAGCAGGTTACCAACGATGTGTATGATGACCTCGATGCCAGCTTTGTTTCTTTCCCCGGTAAAACCGGGATTATTTTCTCCAGCAACAGGCCTTCGGCAAATGCCAAAGGCGGTGATACTTCTTTGCCCAGCCATAACCGGTACAATGTTTTTCTCATCACTAATTTTGGCAATAAGGCAGAACTTAACCAGGTAACCCAATTATCCAATCTTAAATATGGCAATGCCCGTTACCCCATGCCTTACAACAGCAACCACTTTACTTTTATCAGTGATGAAAACGGTGTGGCCAACAGGTACGCCGGGTTCTTTACCACCAGAGCGGCTGGGCTTGATACACTGGTGCTGATAGGAGATGATATTTTGCGTAACCCTTCTGTAAAAGATGTGGACAGTGTGCTGAAAGTGTATAAAAAAACTGACGTGGATTCCATTGCAGTCGTAGCGGTATCGCAGGATTCTGCCTACACCTTTCCCCTGACCAATTATGAAAGCAGTGTGGCCGAAACAAGAGTGGCCGGTGACAACAACCAGGTAAGCGAAGTAACCAGGCAAAGTGATGAAAAGACATTATATAAATTAAAAATTGATGAAAATGTACTTCGCCGCCGCAATGTAACGGTTCCGCCTACCACTTACATGAAAAGATTGGTGATGGCTGATAAAATTGTAAAGGGTTCAGCTGATATCTATGACAGGCCTTTGCCAAAAGACAGCCTGCAAAACAGCAACAATATTTTTCAAAATGAATTTGAAAATGAAAAAAATGACAGCAGCAGCCGGCTTGGAACTATTGTGGGTGTGAATGAAAATCCTCCAAATGAAAGTCTTAAAAATGCCAAACTGTATCCCTATAAGCCGGTAAAATTTGGTGCAGAATATGGTGGCGTAAATTTCAGCAATGCCATCCTGTTTAACCGCTACCAGGCTTTTGCAGGAGGCAGTGGCCCAATTACCTTAGGCTCCAGTACCCCATTGAATGGATTAATAAGATTGGGTACATCAGATTTGATGGAAGATGTAAAAATATTTGGCGCTTTCAGGCTTTCTACAAACCTGAAGGATAATGAATGGCTGGTGGGATACGAAAATTATAAAAGAAGGTTCGACTGGGGGATTACTTACTACCGGAATGCAGAGACTGTTAATTTTAATATTGGTGATGGGCAGGAGCATACCGGTAAAATCTTTACGAATATTTACATGGCCAATATATCTTATCCTTTCGACAGGTCAAGAAGGATAAGCCTTTCATTTGGTATCCGCAATGAAAATAACGTATTGCTTACTGATATATTCTATGACCCTTCTTTAAAAGTGTCTAATCTTCAAAGGCGGTTTGCGCTTACGCATGCAGAATATGTATATGATAATACTTTAAACCCAACACAAAATATCTGGGAAGGCCTTCGCTACAAAGTATTTTTCGATTGGAACACAGATATCAGCAGGGAAAAAGATTCCAGTATTGCTCAAAAGAAATATAATTTCAACTGGGGGTTTGATGTACGTTATTATTATCCTATCTACCGCAACTTTATCTGGGCAGGCAGGGCCTCCGGCGACTTTAGCTGGGGCAGCCAGAAAACAATTTACTACCTGGGAGGTGCGGATGGCTGGCTGATGTTTGGCAACAACCAAAGAAGCGACGGAAGCTACCGGTATTTTAACGCAAATAATCCCCCATCTTCCGACAATGATTATGCCTTCCAGAGTCTTGTGGGCAACCTGAGGGGCTTTACGCAGAATGTAGCCAATGGCAATAATGCAGTTACTTTAAACAGCGAGTTCAGGCTTCCTGTATATAGTACGTTTTTCAGCCGACCCGTGAATAATGCTTTTCTGAGAAATTTTCAGCTTGTTCAGTTTATAGATCTGGGTAGCGCATGGAATGGAGCCTACAAGGGTATTGCAAGGCCAAACACTATTTATGGACTGCCGCCCGTTCAGGTACAAACCAAGGTTGGCGGTATTGGCCCCTTTGCCGGTGGCTATGGCTTTGGCGCCAGGAGTACATTGCTGGGCTACTTTCTCAAGTTTGATGCAGCCTGGGAGATGAACGGAATTTTCAGGGGTAAGCCAATTTATTATTTTAGTTTGGGATTAGATTTTTAAACAAATCAATTATCATATTAGTACCCGGCCCTTAAAAGGCCGGGTATTTTTTTATATGGGCCAGTAGCGAATGCGCCCTTTCCCCGTCAGGTTGTTTTTGTTTTATCCTGTGCAACCATCTCCCCATTTTGAGTAATGCTGTAGTTAATAATAACCATTTTGTTTTGTGATTTAAAAGATATCCCTGTTGCCACATCAATACGCTGTTTGGCATATCATTTTCATAAAGGGGATCAAACAAAAGATAAAAAACTATGAAACAAATTATGATCGCAACAGCAGCTTTATTATTGGCAGGCGCTGTAAATGTAAAGGCACAAACCACTAGCACCTCCGATAAAAAGGATGGATTGCATTTCGGTGTAAGGGCTGGTGTAAATTTATCTAACTTAATAAAAGATGGAGCTGACAATTCAACCACCGGATCAAAGTTGGGCTTTAATGCGGCTGCCTTTCTTGAAATCCCTGTGACTACCGGTTTCAGCGTTCAGCCGGAACTTCAATTTTCACAAAAAGGATATAAGTCTTCAGGTAGTATTGCAGGCTCACCATACGAGTACAAACTGACTACAAATTTTATTGAAGTGCCGTTGTTGGCAAAATTTAAACCCACCAAAAATTTTGGTATTTTGGTAGGCCCGCAATTTTCTTTTCTTACCTCCACGCAAACAAAATTCACTGTTAATAATTCAACAGTTGAAAATCTGGTAAAAACAGACAATGATAATCTCCGGAAAAATATTCTGGGAGGAGTATTGGGTATAGAAGCTGCTTCAGGACCGGTGGTTTTTAATTTAAGGTATAACCTGGATTTTCAGAATAATAACGGCGATGGTTCCAGTTCAATACCCAAATATAAAAACCAGGTAATTGCATTGGGTGTTGGTTTCAGATTTTAAAAATGAAGGTTAAGTTTTTTCATTCAATACAGGTTTTTGGTTATTCCGCCTTTTTTCAAGGGCGGAATTTTTTTGTGCTCTTTTTCGTTATCACCTGTCAATTATTTTGCATTCAGGATTATTTTTCTCCCCTGTACGATATCCATATTCCCACCATTGCTTCATTTGTACAGGATCAAAAATGAGTGAGTTAGTGGTAAGTTCTTCTTCAGGATAATAAAAATTCAGTTTTATTTTTTATGCTGTCCTTCCAGCCGGCCAATGATCAGGTCATCGGTAACTATCTGGTTAAGCATGAATGAAAAAACCCTTGAGGTAAGTTCCAGTGCATTACGAACAGGTAATTTTTTCACTTTATATTCACTTGGTTTCAATACGATGATGTCAAGCTCAGCAGCGCCTTTTTGTATTGCCTGATAAATGGGAACGATATTCCCCATTCCTCCATCTGCATATTCAAACCCGTTTTTTGTTACCAGGCTCATAAATGGCACCAGCGATGCAGAAGCCCATATCCATTCGCAAAAATCATGGCAGGTACAATCTTTGGGTTCTTTATATTCCACCTGCAAGATATTCAGTTTAGACACCGCAATGATCACTTCATTTTTCTGTATCCGTTCAAAATCGGCTTGAGTGATGTTATTGAAAATCAGGTTATGCAGGTTCTCACTTTCACCAAATGATTTTTTGCCTTCGAGGAACATTTGTAAAATACTCAGGTGGTTGATTTTTGTTCTGTATACCCCCTTCCTTTTCTTTTAAAGGAAGGGGCAAATATTAAATATGTCTTCCTGTGTAACGGTGGTAAATACCTTTTTTAATTTTTCTGATTCGCCAATGGAAAGTAAAGGCACCAGCAGGCTCCCTGTGGAACTGCCGATAAATATTTTGTATTCTTTTTTGCATACTGTCAGTAAATATTCTGCAAGGCCTCCTGCAAATGCCCCCTTGCTGCCACCGCCTGAAATGACCAATGCTTTCATCTTTTCGTTATGTTCAATATTTCCATAAATTCAGCTATATAAATACCAAACCTTGTTTTAGTTTATGGTATTAATAGAGATTAAATAATGAATAGTTTATAATAAAACAGCAGCTATACTTTTGGCAATTGAAAAATTTGGTATAAATGTTTTTTATACATTTCATTAGCAGAAAGAAAATTATTATTTATTTCTATTAAATAGTATGATAAAAATTATTGTGAAATATGAAATCAATCATCCCCGCATTTTACTTAACCTATTGAAATAAAATTAATTTTATCAGAAGTAATTATGTGTAATTCTGGATGTGACCTTAATAAAAGGTGAGTTTGTATGGCAGTAAGGTTTTTTCTACCACTAAAAACGTAATTTTTATGAAACACAAACATCAACATTCCAATGAGTTTGAGGTCATATGTGTTATCTGTTGTGTGGTGCTTTTCTTCGCTTCCTGCGAAACCTATAATTTTTCGCAACCCCAGCCTGTTGATGAGGCAAATATTTACGAGTTTCCAATTGATTTCCGGGGATCATGGATTGATGAAGAGGACCGGCAAACTATACATATCGCAAATAGCTATGTAGAAATGATCAGGGAAGGCAATGGGAAAATCATGCCCGGAGCATGGCCCCGCCTGAATGAAAAAGGGGAGTATTTATTTACTCCTTTTGGTTGCAACAGTTTCCAGACAATACGGTATGATTCTGCTAGGAAACCCATTGATACAATTACCAATTACTTTAAGGGAAAAGATTTGGTTTATGAAATAAATCCCAATGGTTTGCTGGAAACAGGTTACCCTTTTCATATTGAAAAGGATACTATCATGGTATCAAGAAATGAGATCTCCATTATTGATCTCGGGCGTAATGCTTTTCTCCGGAAATTAAATGAGCGGTTTTATGTGCTGAATATCAAAACAAGTATTCTTGGAGAGGATAATAAATGGTGGCAGGTGGTTATTATTGAAAAAAAAGACAATCAATTGCTGCGGATATGGTACAATACAGAAAAATTAGAACAGGATTCAACCATGTTCTATCATCATGATGGAAATTTTTATTTTGACAGCAGGTGGTCAACTGAAAATATGATTCGTCTGATTGATGAAAAATATTTTAGACCAGGGAGCAGATTAAAGCGGGCAGACAAAATAGCCGAAAACAAATAAACCACTGGAAGAAAGGAAAATATATTCATTCCATTAAAGCCTTTCCGTAAAATTATTTAAAGCATGAAATGTTTACGTATTGTTGGTTTGCTGAATGCATAACTTTATGTTATTTGATATCATTAAAAAAGGGATGGCCATGTTATACCTGATCATTGAAAGATTTCACCCCGGAAAAGTGAAAACACTGTATAAGCGTTTTGAAGAAAATGGAAGAATGCTGCCGGAGGGGGTAAAATACATTAATAGCTGGATTGACACCCAGTTAAGCATTTGCTGGCAGGTAATGGAAAGTGATGCAGAACAAAAAGTCCATGAATGGATAAGTTGCTGGAATGACCTGGCGGATTTTGAAGTGATACCCGTAATTACCTCTGCTGAAGCTAAGCAAAGGATATTTGCATAACCTTGCCTGTAATGATTTGGGTTGTTCTGTGTTACTGTACAATTTACTGGTACATTTCGGGTAAACAATTATTCTTCATACCAATTACCAGGTTCCTTCAAAAGTCCCGGCAGGTTCTTTATTCCAAAATACAGCAGGCTGAATAATCCTGTTAGCAGCAGGGTAACCGCCCAGGTACGGTAATGATGAAATGGCGTTACAAACTGGTTGGTAATTTCAGCCAGCAGGGAAAAGGGGTTGGTTACAATATCCCAGCTGTTCCAACGCAAGAACCGGCCAATGTACACGCCGAATGAACCCAAAAATAAAGTAGCTAATACTAATTTGTTGATATGCTTTTTATCGATATTATTTTTCAAAAACATTTCCACCTGGTACAGCGAGGCAAAAGCCATGATAAGGCCGGCAACTGAACAGGTGAATAATAAAATGGCATCAAACCATACCGGCACATCGCCTCTTGATTCTTCTAAATGAATAAGATCCGTAATGATGTACAATGCATTTGGAAAAAATAATAACCAGGAACCCAATAAAAAGTATCGGTACCACCTGTTTTGTTGTCCTTTTACTGTAAGCACCACACTCAATTGAAATGGAATCCAGGCTAAAAATAAATTCCATAAAAGGAATATATAGCCAAGATTATTTGCGTATCCAATCCTCACCACAAGCATAGTGGCTATAAATAAAATAAATGCCGCTAATAATTTTTCTAAAGAAGATAACTTTATCATAATAATAATTTGATTTGATGAACGATTTTGGGAAGAAAAATAATGCCTCCGGTTACAGCACCACCAATGGCACTTACCAGCACCGCACCGGCTGCCGTATCTTTTACAATTTTTATTACCGGGTGAAAATCTTTGGTAACCATGTCACAAAGATTTTCAAGTGCAGTATTTACTAACTCCAGCGACAACACCAGCATAACCGATCCAATGACAAAAAGCCACTCAGTTGTGCTGATACTGAAAAAAATACCAAGTGTTACAGCCACCGAAGCGGCAAGCAACTGAATTTTAAAATTGGCCTGTTGCTGAATACAACAAGCAATGCCATTAACTGCATGTACAAAAGCGTTTTTTCTTTTCATTTTTTAATTGGTTTTTTCTGCCACCCATTTCCACCAAAATGCCGTACAGGTAGCATATACAAAAATTTCATACAAGGCGTCTGATACAGAATGCGTGTTTCTTACTGCAGCCATAGTTACAGGTGCCATAAATAGCACTGCCAGTAAAGTTACAAGGTATCCCAGGGGATGCACAGGAACATAAACCCATCCCTGTTTTTTAAACCAAATTTGCTGTTGCATACGTTTTGATTTTATTATTTAAAAAAAATGATTCAATATAGATATTAAGGGGTTCCTGTTAATTGCTGCTGCAGGCTTATCAATGGCCGGGGGATCAACTCAAACCATTTCCATTTTTCAATGGAGATACTTTTTTTGCCCCTGCGGAAGGCTTTATTAAATGGTCCCCAGTATTCAGGCATTGTGATAACGCCAAACACTACGGTGGCTGCCACCGGAAACGACAGGTGCCCATTACCCAGCATGAAGCATTGCAAACAAACTTCCCCTTCACCGGTAGTATCGTAATCGAGAAGTACATGCTTAATATCATGCCTTGCATAGTAGGGCAGCAACCGGAGGTTTCTTTGCCGTAAAAAACCGGCCAACCTGCTGCCGAGTGTATCTTCGGGCATAGCTACTAATTGTGCTAAAGAGTAGGTAAATTGCTCTTCATTTCGCAGCAATTGCAACAATGGCAAAGCCATATTGTGTGTAAGAAATACCAGTAATAATGTCCTTGTTTTGGTTATTATTTTATACATCTTATGTTGATTGTGGTAATTGAATCAGTTTAAGACCAACACCTTTGGTACTATGAAAAGCCATAACCAGCTTTCCCTTTACCCCTGGCCGGGATGATTTTACTGTTGATTATATCAATATAAAAGTGCTTTGAAATACAAAGTATATAAACAAAAAAATTACTTAGTCCCCTTTATCATTTTTTCAAGTGCATCAATATGCAGCCTGAATGCTTTTTCACCTGCTTTTGTAACCGCATAAGTGGTATTTGTTTTTCGGCCAATAAAACCTTTCTGTACTTTGATAATGCCATTTTCTTCCAATGCTTTCATGTGGCTGGCCAAGTTGCCATCAGTGACCAGCAACAGTTCCTTCAGGTCATTAAAGTTCACGGTTTCATTTACCATCAACGCACTCATGATACCCAGGCGTATACGGCTGTCGAATAGTTTATTCAGATGTTCTATCGGATTCATCATGCCCTTTCATATTTATACCACATTACCGATCCGTAAACGATATGCAAAATGCCAAAGCCCATTGCCCAAAAATAGAGCCCATACCCGGTATACCAGCAATTCATTAAACCAAGCGCCAGTTGTCCCAATCCCAGGTAACGAATTTCCCCCAAAGTATATTTGCTGGCATTTACCAAAGCCAACCCATAAAAAATAAGGCAGGCCGGTGCCACCAGATCAAACTCTCCTAACTGCATCATTCTTATGATAAATACGCCTCCAACAAGAATTGGAATAACAGTATTCCAAAACAAACGTATAGTGGTGGCACCCCATATAGGCGTTTGATTTTTTTTGCTGCGCAGGTAGGTAAAGAGGAAGGCACTGATAAATGCAGCAACAAAAGTTAAAGTGGCAATCCAGAAAAGTTCATTGAGGAGCACAATACCGCCGGTGCCGATCAGTGTATCAATCTGGCAATCGCCTTTTGCCCAGCAATGGATTTTTTGATTGGCAAACCAGGCGCCAGCCAATGCACATACACCGGCTGCAATACCGCTAAGCCCACTCAGGCTGATGAAACGGCTGCTTTGTTCCATCATATTTTTAATATGCTGCAGGTCCCGCAGTGACTGTTGTTCCTCACTCATAAAAGTACTTTGAAATACAAAGTAAAATAAATAATTCATACTATCCAAAAAAAAATCTGGATTTGTTTACCGGGGCAGAATACATAATACTTTACCTGTATTGGATTCCAATTCTAAATTAGGTGCTTATCCCTGTGCCCGCATCCTGCAGCTGAAGTGTTTTGTAAAGAAAAAGGTTTTAGGGAGAGATTTTTTTTATTGATTGCAGGTCATTTTGGTTGTCCCTTTTTATAAGGGATTGTTTTTTTTAGATAAGAGATATTGCTGCTTACAGGAAAGAGGCATTAATACCCATTGGACATTGGCATTCACTGGTTACAGAAAATATTTAAAAGGATTGTATAAAAAAAGCCCTGCGGAAATTTCAGCAGGGCTTTTACCTATTTTTTAGCTTATTAGTCTTTAACTACTTTTTTTACCGCTTTTACCGGTGCTTTCTTAACGGAAACGGGAGCTGCTGCTTGTTTTTCTTTGCTTGGTTCAGGAGTTGTGGCTTGTTTTTCTTTTACATCGCCCTTGCCGCCTGCCAGTTTCATTTTGTCAAATTCTTCTGCTGCAATAACATCACCTGTAAATGAAATTGATTTGATTTCGTCAACACCAGCAAATTTTACTGTAAGGTGTTTATCAAAATGATTTAATGCAGCTGCATTATAGGTGGCATTGATTACACCAGTTTTGCCTGGAGCAATTGGCTCTTTAGTATAATCAGAAATGGTGCAACCGCAGGTAGGGTTAGCCTGCTCAATGATCAATGGTTCATTACTGATGTTAGTAACTGTAAATGTTCCTTTTTGAGGTACTCCTTGTTTAATTTTCCCGAAATCAATAGTTTCTGATGTAAATTTAGCAACATCAGCTATTTTCTTTTGTGCAAACACTGTAGAGGTAAGAGTAAATACGGCTACAGAAAGTAAGATTCTTTTCATGTTATTGTTTAGTTTTTATTTGTGTTGTAAATATATTTTTATTAATCCTCTTTAAGGCTTTTTAAATCTTTATTTTCAGGAGCGGAGGAAACGGGTGTTTTCCAAACCTCTCCTTTAATTGTTATTTGCTTGGTTTGAGTTCCATTATAAGTAATAGTAATAAATTTTGAAAACGGGCCCTCAGCGGCTGCATTATAGCCCACAGTTATCTTTGTTTTTTCTCCGGCAGCCTGTACTTTCTCCCTGTCCCATTCTGGTGTGGTGCATCCGCAACTGGCTTGCACATTTGAAATTTTAAGTGAATCCTTTCCATTATTAACTACATCAAAAATATGCGTTACTGGCTTTCCTTGAGGTATTTTGCCAAAATCAAAACTGGTTTCTTTCATATCCAGCACGTCTTCCACCACAGCCAGGGTCTTAGGCGGCATTTTATCTGTGGTAACCACCTGGGCATTAGCTGAAAAAGATACAACTCCCAGGAATAAAAAGGCAATTATTTTTTTCATCATGTTCCCCATTTTTTCAAATATTGTTCCAAAGATACAAAAACGGACAAAACCCTGCCAAATTGTTCTTTCGTTATCATATTTTTAACAATCGTCTCAACTATTCTTTTACATTTGTTGTATGGATGCCATAGAAATCAATGATGCCGCCTTACAGGAAAAATTAAGTTTCGATCATTTTAGAAATGAAGTGCTGAAAGATTACCGGGTAGCTTGTGAAAGCCGGGAAACAAGCCTCCTCGGCAGAAAAGAGGTATTAACTGGAAAAGCCAAATTTGGAATTTTTGGTGATGGAAAAGAAGTGGCGCAAGTGGCTGTTGCCAAATTTTTTAAACCTGGTGATTTCAGGGCTGGGTACTACCGTGACCAGACTTTTATGTTTGCTGCTGGCCTGGCTAATGTAGAACAGTACTTTGCCCAATTATTTTCTGACCCCGATATTAATAATGACCCCTTTAGTGCAGGAAGGCAGATGAATGCCCATTTTGCTACCAAAAATGTGGATGAAAATGGCGAATGGCTTCCCTTGGCGGCAACTAAAAACAGCAGCAGTGATATGGCTCCTACCGCTGGTCAAATGCCAAGGGCGCTGGGTTTGGCCCTGGCCTCTAAATTATTCAGGCAGGCAGATGCATTTAAAAAACACAGCCATTTAAGTGATAATGGCAATGAAGTTTGCTTTTGTACTATTGGCGATGCCTCTACCAGTGAGGGACATTTTTGGGAAGTTGTCAATGCTGCCGGTGTACAACAGGTGCCGTTGGCTATTTTTATTTGGGATGATGGTTACGGAATTTCTGTACCTAAACAATTACAAACTACCAAAGGGTCTGTTTCAGAGGCGTTAAAAGGTATGCAAAAAACTGCCGGTACCAACGGGCTGGATATTTACAAATTAAAAGGATGGGATTATGCAGGCATGTGTGAAGTATTTGAACCGGCTATTCAAAAAATAAGAGACACCCATACCCCTGCCATTTTTCATATAGAAGAAATTACCCAGCCGCAGGGGCATTCCACTTCAGGGAGCCATGAAAGGTATAAAAAGCCGGAAAGGCTAGCCTGGGAAAAAGAATGGGATTGTATAAAACAAATGAAAGAATGGATAATGGCCAATGCGCTGGCAGGGGAGCAGGAACTCAGTGATATTGAAATGACTGCCAAGTTGTTTGTAAAAGACAGTAAGCAAAAGGCCTGGGACAAATACCTTACGCCGGTTCGGCTGCAGGCAGAAGCCTGCATTCCTATATTATTAGAACTATCGGAAAGTCTTGATGCAACTGCTGCAGGTGATGTTAAAAATATTACCAATGAATTGTCGGTAAATAAAGAACCTCTGCGAAGGGAAATAATGAAAGCCCTGTCCACCGTATTGGATATTGCGGGCAATCATCCTGCAGCGCAGCCGCTTAACAAATACTATGCAGAACTGAAAGAAGTAAATGCAAAATTGTACAATTCCTTTTTGTACAACGAAGGGCCTAAATCTGCCTTAAAAGTAAATGTGATAAAGCCTTATTATGAAGAGGATGCAAAAACGGTAAATGGCTATGAAGTATTAAACAAATATTTTGATGAATTATTTACCGGCAATGATAAAGTAACTGCATTTGGTGAAGATGTAGGGTACATTGGTGATGTGAACCAGGGCTTCAGTGGCATGCAGGCTAAGTATGGAAACCAGCGGATATTCGATACCGGTATCAGGGAACTTTCTATTATGGGTCAGGGGATTGGATTGGCATTGCGTGGGTTAAGGCCCATTGCAGAAATTCAGTACATCGATTACCTGTTGTATGGCCTGCAGCCATTAAGCGATGATGTGGCAACCACACATTTTCGTACCTCAGGCGGCCAGAGCTGCCCTTTAATCGTTCGCACAAGAGGTCATCGTTTGGAAGGTATCTGGCATAGCGGTTCCCCTATGGGTATGATCATCAATTCTTTGAGGGGTATGTATGTATGTGTGCCACGCAATATGGTGCAGGCAGCAGGGATGTACAATACTTTATTGCAGGCCAATGATCCGGCCCTGATGATAGAATGTTTAAATGGGTATCGTTTAAAAGAAAAACTACCTTCCAATTTACTGGCCTATACTGTACCGTTAGGTATTCCTGAAATTATTAAAAGCGGCAATGATATCACCATTGTTTCTTATGGTTCTACTTTAAGGATCGTATCAGAAGCTGCAGAAACCCTGGAAAAAATGGGTATCAGTTGTGAAGTAATTGATGTGCAAACCTTGCTGCCTTTCGACATTCATCACAGCATTGTAGCTTCGCTTAAAAGAACCAACCGCATTGTATTTGTGGATGAAGATGTGCCGGGTGGTGCGGCGGCTTATATGTTTAACAAAGTGATGGAAGAGCAGGGTGGTTACCGCCATTTGGATGTATCTCCCAGAACGATCACCGGCCAGGCCCACCGCCCATCTTATGCCAGCGACGGGGATTATTTCAGCAAGCCCAATACGGAAGATATTATCCGTGTGATAAAAGAAATGATAGCCGAATAGGCATTGATAATCCCGTGGGCTTGGGTGATAAAATCCGGATTTCTTTTTTGACAAAGAATTCAAAAACAGCGATATGAAATTATCAATATACCAGGCTGATGCATTTACCAGCAGGCTTTTTGGAGGTAATCCTGCCGCAGTTATCCCATTGGATAAATGGTTGGATGTTTCTTTAATGCAACAACTGGCATTGGAAAATAATTTAAGTGAGACTGTATTTTTTGTTCCTTCAAACGATGCTGTTGCAGATTTTGATATTCGCTGGTTTACACCGGCTGTAGAAATCAATTTGTGCGGACATGCTACTTTGGCAAGCGCCTATGTGTTGTTTAATATGCTGGGCTTTGATAAGCCGGAATTGAAATTCAATTCTAAAAGTGGCATATTAACCGTTACTAAAAAAGATGACCTGATAACAATGGATTTCCCCAGTTGGAAGCCCGAGCGGCTGGATGAATATGATGAATCATTACCAGCAATACTAAATAACCCGGAAATTATTGGAGTATATAAACACAGGGATGTTTTGGTGGAACTGGAAAGTGAAGAATTGGTAAAAAACTGCCAGCCTGATTTTACTTTAATGAAAAAATATTTTGATAAAATGATCATCACTGCACCGGGCCGGTCAGCAGATTTTGTATCGCGTTTTTTTGCACCTGGTGCAGGTATTGATGAAGACCCGGTAACAGGGTCCGCTCATTCCCAACTCATTCCTTTCTGGAGTGAAAAATTAAATAAGAAAAAAATGCATGCCCTCCAGTTATCACAGCGTGGCGGTGAAATATGGTGCGAGCAGGTAAACAAAGAAAGGGTTACCATGAGTGGTTATTGTGTATTTTATATGAAAGGACAGATTACCTTATAATAAGGGCCGCTTATCTTTTTGCCAGTACATGAATATCTTTTACCTCCACCATTTGTTTTTCATATCCACTGCTTACAGCATTGATCATTGCCCGGCCTAATTCCTTTAAAGTGGAAATTGTATTTGGCGCCAGTAACCGGATGACAGGTGCAAGCCAGCCAAAGTATTTATAAAAGCCAAGCGTATTTTTTAAAACTTTTCCAGGCACTAAGATTCCCGGCCTGAAATTATACACTTTTTTAAAAGGCAATTTCATCAGATCATTTTCCGTTTTTCCTTTTACCCGCGCCCACATCATCCTTCCTTTTTCTGTACTGTCGGTGCCGGCACCTGAAATATAACAAAAAATCATGCCTGGGTTTTGTACACAGACTGTTTCAGCGACATGCAGGGTTAAAGTATACGTTACCCTGTAATAGCCAGGCTCTTTCATGCCTACAGAAGAAACACCAAGGCAAAAAAAGAAGGCATTGAAGCCAGCCAGTTTACCTGCAATGGGGGAGAGGTCATAAAAATCAGCGTGTAAAATTTCTTTTAATTTTGGATGGGATATTCCACATGGTTTCCTGTTAATAACCAATACTTCTTCCACATCATCATGGAGTAAACATTCATGCAAAACACCTTCACCCACCATGCCGGTGGTACCGGTGATGATTGCCTTTATTTTTGTACTCATTTTTGCGAATTTGATGACCAGCTATTTGCTGACAAAATTAGTTGAAATGATTTAACCGGGTAATGAAAGTATTATAAAAACAGTCAAACCATTTTGTAAAAATAAACCAACATAAGAACTATATTTATTTTGTAAATTCAGCCATCTGTTATCTTTGTTTAACGAATGTTGTTGCATATTTTATTTGACTTACTTTTTAAAACAATATTGTTATGCCTGCAAAAAAAATAACTGACCTGCTCGGCGATAAAGCGGAGTACCTGTTACACCATCAATCAAAAACCATCAGTAAAGAACAGTTGCATTTGCCCGGCCCTGATTTTGTTGACCGGATCTGGATCAACAGCGACCGAAACCCAACAGTGTTGCGAAACCTGCAGGGAATGTATAATACAGGCAGGCTTGCCCACACCGGTTATCTTTCCATACTGCCTGTTGACCAGGGCATAGAACATAGCGCCGGAGCTTCTTTCGCTAAAAACCCCATTTACTTTGATCCTGAAAATATCATACAACTGGCGATGGAAGGGGGCTGCAATGCCGTGGCCACCACCTATGGCGGGTTAGGAATGTTATCACGAAAATACGCTCATAAAATTCCATTTATTGTAAAGATCAACCACAATGAATTTTTAACCTATCCCAATAAGTTCGACCAGATCATGTTTGCTTCCATTAAGGCAAGCTGGAACCTCGGTGCTGCTGCTGTTGGCGCCACTATATATTTTGGCAGTGAAGAATCAGCAAGGCAGATACAGGAAATAAGCAAGGCATTTGAAATGGCGCATGAATTAGGCATGGCAACAATTCTTTGGTGCTATCTGCGCAACCCTGCTTTTAAAACTACAGACAAAGATTTTCATGTATCAGCTGACTTAACAGGTCAGGCCAATCATTTGGGTGTAACAATTGAAGCAGATATCATCAAACAAAAATTACCCGAAAACAATGGCGGTTATTTAGCATTAAACACAAAAGAATCTGCTTATGGAAAAAATGATCCCCGTATTTATTCCG
Source organism: Chitinophagaceae bacterium (assembly GCA_043787935.1). GTDB lineage: Bacteria > Bacteroidota > Bacteroidia > Chitinophagales > Chitinophagaceae > Ferruginibacter. Next base: position 50,159 of record JAYVUL010000194.1, read on the forward strand.
AGCTTACTTCAGATCATCCGATAGATCTTTGCCGTTACCAGGTTGCCAACTGCTGCATGGGCAGGGCTGGGTTGATCAACAGTGGCGGTGCCTCTTCGGGAGCAAGCGATATGGCAGAAGCAGTTACGACTGCAGTGATCAATAAAAGAGCCGGCGGGATGGGATTGATCTCCGGTCGCAAAGCCTTTCAGCGGCCCATGAAAGAAGGGGTGGAGATACTTAATGCGATACAGGATGTTTACCTCGATAACGATATTACTATAGCGTAATTAGCTGTAATGCTTTTTTTTGTTATGCCTGAATATTTTACATTATGAACAGCGAAACAGGTAAGTGGATCATTACGGCAGGTGGTATAATCATTTTGGCAGGAGTGATCATTTATTTCTTTCATGATAAACTACAATGGTTAGGCAGGCTGCCGGGTGATATAAGAATCGAAAAAGAGAATTTCCGCTTCTATTTTCCCATCACTACCATGATTATTGCAAGTGTGCTGCTGACTCTTGTAGTGAATATTATCAAACGGTTGCTTCATTAAAACAGATCATTGGCTTTTAAAAAAATGATTTCATTGTTAAAATGAGTAACCAGGAGTTTGAAAAAACAATGGCTGTTTTTCTTGCATTACTCCATTGAAAAGTTTACATTTATTTTAGATATTCCATGCCTGTTTCTTTACCTGTTGTCTTATGGTTTTTATTATTTAATAATTTAAAACATTTCCAAATGAAACAAATCAAATTTTTGTTAACCTCTGTTGCTGCAAGTATGCTGTTTTTATTTTTCTCCTGTAATCAGGGAGGTGAAAAAAAGGAAAATGATACTGCGGTGGATACCACCATGGCAAAAACTCCTGCACCAACCCCTGCTCCGGTATCCAAGCCGGCCAATACATTGATCATTATGCACAAGGTGGCCAATTATGCCAAATGGAAACTTGCCTATGATTCACATGATTCTGCCCGTGTTGCTAATGGCCTTCATAATAATATTGTTGCAAGGGGAGTAAACGATTCCAATATGGTGTTGATTGCTTTAAGAATGGATGACGCAACTAAAGCAAAGGAATTTACTGCCAGGCCTGATTTAAAAACTACCATGCAAAAGGGTGGTGTAATTGGAATGCCTTCCTTCAACTACGTTGACGTGCAAATGCTGGATACGTCAACCAATGCACAGACTACCCGGGTTATTTTAACCCATAAAGTAAAAGACTGGGATGCGTGGAAAAAGGAGTTCGATAGCCACAAGCAGGTACGGATGGATGCAGGACTAAGGGACAGGGCTGTTGGATATAGCGTAGGGGATAATCATTCAGTAACAGTTGTTTGTACAGTAAGTGATATGAAAAAAGCGGAAGCATTTTTTAAATCTGCTGATCTGAAAGAAAAGATGGAAAAAGCCGGTGTGGAAGGGCCACCAACTGTTTTCTTTTATAATGTAGTTCAAAAATATTAGTGAGCTATCAGAGAAAACTACTGCTTATTGAGCGTAGTTTTTAAAAGGTGATAACTTTTAAAAAGTTGTCACCTTTTTTGTAAGATGATTGTAAACGGAACTTTTAAAAAAGTAATTTCTGAAGCATTACTTCATCACTGGCAACGCTATATAAGTAGGAAACTGTGCTGAAAAATAGATATGCTGCGCTGCTTTAATAAAATCAGTTTCCTTTGCTTCAAAGATATTCGGTATATATTTCTGAGGGTTGCGGTCAATAACGGGGAACCAGGTGCTTTGAACCTGTATCATAAGACGATGGCCTTTTTTAAACGTGTGGTTGATATCATGCAGGTCAATAACAAACTCTTCCGGCTTGTTTGGTATTAGTGGTGAAGGAGAGGAGAAACTTTTTCTATACCTGCCACGAAAAACTTCCATCGCCACTGGCAATTGATAACCACTCATGGTTAAACTTTTTGTGTCAAAATCAGGATATACATCGATCAGTTTTACCACCCAGTCAGCATCTGTGCCACTGGTGCTGGCAAATAAGTGTGCAAGTATTTTTCCTGTTACAGTTAATTCTTCCGTGAGTGAATCCATCACAAAGCTTACTACATCCGGCCTTGAATAAACAAAACGCTGGTCTTCCACATGCCATTGGTTCCATCGGCTGCCGGGGCCATAAGTTGCTTCAATGGGAGCAGTGCGATAAGGAACAGGTTGGGCAGGGTCGCTGGTGTAACTTACAAAATCCTTTGCTGCCGTTGGTTTGGTAAAAGAGCACCTGCTTCCGGTATTGGCATATAATTTTTTAATTGTGGTTTCTTTGGGAGGCCATGAACCATAAGTTTTCCATTGATTGCTGCCGGTTTGGAAACAATAGGCTTCTTCAAATTTTCCATCTCCTTTGCCCTTCAGCCAATAGTCAAACCATTTTTTTTGCAGTTCCTGAAACCATTCTGCCGTATTGCTTTCAAAACCAATTTTTCCTAAACTGTCAGCCTTGCCCCTTGCCCACTGGCCATGGTTCCATGGGCCGAGAACAATATGGTTGTAATTGGCTTTATCTTTTTTCTCCATGTGTGCATACATCAGCTGGGGTCCGTTGATGTCCTCCTGGTCGTAGTAACCGCCAACATGCAATTGTGGTATCTGGGCATAATCAACATAATTCAATGGTGAATTTTTTTGCCA
>JAYVUL010000195.1:0-2610 GCA_043787935.1 Chitinophagaceae bacterium
TAAACATCAATATGCCGGGCGGTAAAGCAATTGCTTTGGGAGAGGGGAAATTTATTGTTAAAACAAATAAACCAGGCAGGGTTATCATAGAAATTGTAAACAGTAAAAAAGACGACAAAATAATTGGTGAAGCAAGTTTTGAAGTGAGGGTAAAATAAGCCCAACAAAGCAGTTTTTAAAAAGAGGTTCAAAATACGAAAACATTATTTGTAAATCGCCTCCCCCGCTATTTACTTGCTTAACTTTTGTTACAAATAGCTCTACATTAATTGTGTGTACAACTTAAAGACAAAATATTATCAGCACTTTAAACCAATACCCGTACCCAAATAAATTCTGAAGCAAACACTCAACCAAAGCACACCCATTTTGTTCTGTATCTTTACAACTTTAGAAAGTACAAATGGCCAAACAAATAAAGACCCTCCCGAACGACATAATTAACAACGATTTTATTGAAGTATTTGGTGCAAGGGAGCATAACCTCAAGAATATAGATATTAAAATCCCTAAAAATAAACTGGTAGTGTTCACCGGCGTAAGCGGAAGCGGTAAATCGTCGCTGGCTTTTGACACCATTTACAACGAAGGGCAACGGCGTTATATGGAAAGTTTCAGCGCTTATGCCCGGCAGTTTATGGGTGATATGGAACGGCCCGATGTGGACAAAATTACCGGGCTAAGTCCTGTGATATCAATTGAGCAAAAAACCACTAACAAAAATCCAAGAAGCACGGTAGGAACAGTTACTGAGATATATGATTTTATGCGGTTGCTGTTTGCAAGGGCAAGTGATGCCTACAGCTACAACACTGGCAAAAAAATGGTAAAGTTTAGTGAAGAAGAAATTGTACAGGACATTGTTGAAAAATTCAGCAAAAAAAAAATAAGTTTGCTGGCACCACTGGTTCGAGGCCGAAAAGGGCATTACCGGGAGCTGTTTGAGGACATCCGAAAGAAAGGCTACCGTAAAGTGCGGATTGATGGCGAAGTAAAAGACCTGGTGCCTAAAATGCAACTGGACAGGTATAAAATTCATGATATTGAAGTAGTGATAGACAGGCTTGCAGTTACCGATGATATGAAACTACGGCTGAGTCAAAGTGTGCAAAAAGCGTTACAGGTGGGTAAAGATTTAATGTTTGTAAGCGTTGCCTCCCCCAACTTCTCCGAAGGAGGGGCTTTAGAAGAGCCTGCTACTTTGAGAACCCTTTCTATTGAACCAGCTGTGGGTTTTACTACTGCAAAGAAGAATCAAAAAAAATCCAGCATTGCTGCAAAAAATAGTGAAAACCTCTTTGAATCATCAGAGACCAAGGCTCCTCCTTCGGAGGCGGGGGAGGCCATGTACAGCAAACAATTAATGTGTGTTGATACCGGCATCAGTTACGAAGAACCTTCGCCCAATGCATTCTCTTTTAACAGTCCTTATGGTGCCTGTGCTGTATGTAAAGGAATGGGCAATGTGTACAGCATTGATATGGAAACATTGGTTCCGGATAAAACAAAAAGTGTTAAAGAAGGCGGTATTGTACCCTTAGGAGAAGAAAGGAATGCCAGCGTTTTTCAGCAAGTAATATTGTTTGCAAAAAAGAATAAAATTAGTTTAGATAAACCATTAAAAGATTTGCCGGAAGCACAACTGGATTTGCTGTTACGGGGCGATCAGCAAATTGGTGCAGGATTAGAAATGGATTTAAATGACGAAACAATTCCACTCGAATTTACAGGTAGTTACGAGGGTATTGTTCCTATGTTAAAAAGATGGTTTATTTCACCGCACAGCACTGAAGTTTTAAGAGATTGGGTGCAAAAGTTTATGGTACTAAAAACCTGTGAATCCTGCAAAGGCACCAGGTTAAAAAAAGAGAGTTTATGGTTTAAAGTAGCTGAACACAACATTGCAGAACTGAGTGACATGAACCTGGATAAACTTGCTATATGGTTTGAGGGAATTGAGAAAAGAATCAGCAGCAAGCAAAATGCTATTGCCAAAGATGTTTTAAAAGAAATAAGGGAGCGGCTGCAGTTTTTGCTGGATGTAGGATTAACCTATTTAACGGTTAACCGGTCTTCCAAAACGCTTAGTGGTGGCGAGTCTCAAAGGATAAGACTGGCCACTCAAATTGGATCTCAACTGCAGGGAATTACTTATATATTAGACGAACCGAGTATTGGTTTGCATCAGCGGGATAACCAGCGGCTAATTGGAGCGTTGCAAAATCTTCGGGATATCGGCAACAGCGTATTGGTGGTAGAACATGATAAAGATATTATGCTGGCAAGTGATTATTTGGTAGATATTGGCCCCAAAGCAGGCAAACATGGCGGCGAAATTGTAGCGATGGGCACACCCGAAGAAGTGTTGGCTTCCAACTCCGATACGGCACAATATTTAAGTGGTGTTAAAAAGATTGAAATACCCACAGAAAGGAGAAAAGGAAATGGCAAGTTTATTGAGCTGACTGGCGTGAAAGGGAACAACTTAAAAAATGTATCCGTAAAATTTCCGTTAGGGAAACTGATTGTAGTTACCGGTGTAAGTGGCAGTGGAAAATCAACCCTGGTAAATGAAACATTGTACCCCTTGCTAAGCAAGTTTTGTTATAA
>JAYVUL010000196.1:0-11246 GCA_043787935.1 Chitinophagaceae bacterium
GTCAGCTATTTACAAAGCCACCTCATACAACGAAGCTGTAAAGCTATCTGCAATGATAAAGCCCGACCTGGTGTTACTGGACATGTGCTTACCCGAAAATAAATCAATTGATCTTTACATGGCCGTCAAATCCGTTAATAGCCGGGCAGCCTTTATCTTTTTATCCTGCCAGGCTGATATGGATACTACCTGGCTGTACAAGTCTGTTGAAGCTGAATTTATTTTTGACAAATACAACGACTTTGAAAAGATCCCCATAGCTATTAAAAGCATAGCAACTAAATAAACGAATTAATATCAATGAAAAACAATAATAAAATAAACATTGCCATTCATAATTCCGGAGAGGCAATATATAGCTTAGATGAATCGGATGTCATTCGGTTTTATAACGAAGAATCGGTTAACCTGCTGAATATAGAGCCGCCTGAAAGTGCAGCGATGAGTGAGGCCATTGAGCGCTACGATATCCTTGCAAAGGCCACCAGTGATACTATTTGGGATTGGGATATTGTTAATGACAAAATGCGGTACAATATAGGGATCACTAAAACATTTGGTTACGAATCTTCAGAGATAAAAAATGTGGTTGACTGGTGGAAGAAAAACATCCATCCCGATGACCGGGTATTGATTTCCCGGTCATTGGATAAGGCATTCATGAAAAAGCGGCAAAATTTTCAATTGACCTACCGTTTCCGCTGCGCCAATGGATCTTTTAAATATATCTACGACAGGGCTTTCATTATTTACAACAAGGAGGGAAAAGCCACCAGGATGATCGGGGCCATGCAGGATGTTACCTACCAGATGGAAGAAGAAATACGGATGACAAAAGCAACCATTGATGCACAGGAAAGGGAGCGCCATCAAATCGGGCTTGAATTGCATGACAATGTGAACCAGTTGCTGACCGCCTGCTTACTAAACCTGGTAATGATAAAAAATGTTTCTAAAAAGAAAAATGATGAGCTGGTAAAATCGTCAGAGGAATACATTAATACCGCAATTGATGAAATAAGGAAAATATCTCACCGGCTGGCTCCCGTTTCGTTTAATAAAATTTCTATTAAAGAATCTTTTGAACGGCTTATTGCCGGTATGAATTTTGGTAATAAATTCAATATAAAAACCCAATTTGATGATAATTGGGAAACTGGTATCAACAATGACATCCAGTTAAATTTATACAGGATTTTACAGGAACAGCTCACCAATATTGTAAAATACGCTTCAGCAACAGCAATAGAAATCAGTATAACGCACAGGAAAAACTATCTCAGGATGCGAATAACCGACAATGGAATAGGCTTCGATGCAACAAGGATATACAAGGGGATCGGGTTAAGCAATATGGAAAAACGAATGCAATTATTGTCTGGTATTTTTACTTTAAAAACATCTCCGGGCAAGGGTTGTGAAATCGTTGCAGCCATTCCGCTGGATAATAATGGGATCTTTTCACAAAATAATTTATAGCAGGCTTTGCCACCTGCGGGAAGGAGATTTTGGCAAAGCCTTATTTATTGATCCGTTTTATTTAATATTGTTGTAACCCAAGTTGCGTGTAAAATTATTTTTTGAATGCTTGAATCATCCACTTTTTTGCCTGCTGCAAACCTTTCGGGAAAAACAGAACGGCGGTTTTTAATTAATTCAATAAGAATAAAAAGAGCCATAGTATTATTTGTTATTTTAAGATTCAGCCAGATATTTTTCAACAACATTGATGACTAAAGTTACCACAACGGGAAAGTTTTTAATTATACTCGGGAACAAAAAATATAGAGGAAGATATACCTAAAAGTCCCTGGCCATAAATACCAGGGACTTTACTTATTCAATGCAGGGCAAATATTTTTTTGATTGCAGGGCAATTAAAAAGGAACCCCTTTTTTTATTTCCCCAGGCTAATTTGTGGATTCTGAAAACATTAGTTTTTATTTGCTGCTTCTTTAGCAGCATCTTCTTTCATTTTATCGTTGGCCGTAATGGCAAACTCCACTCTCCTGTTTAGTGCCCGGTTGGCATCAGTGCTGTTGTCTACTTTTGGTTGGGTTTCGCCATACCATTTAATCGTTAGCCGGGAAGCAGCAATATTTTCGGATTTTATGTAATTGCCTACAGCGGCAGCTCTTTTTTGAGAAAGGGTTTCGTTATATGCCGCCTCTCCCACATTGTCTGTATGGCCTTCCACCAGTATATTGGTTTCGGGATAATTATTAAAAACCTTAACTAATTTGTCCAATGCCAATTTTGAATTTGAATTGATGTCGGACATATTTGTTGCAAAATACACCCCGGCTTTAGAGCCATCAGGGTTGTTATCATTAAAAGTTACATTAATGCCTTCTCCAACTCTTGTAACTTCGGCACCCGGTATTTCCTGTTTTATGGCCTCAGCCTGCTTATCCATTTTATGCCCAATAACTCCCCCTGCCACACCACCAACTGCTGCTCCTATAATGGCGCCAAGTGCGGTATTTTTTCCACTACCCACATTATTGCCAATAACCCCACCTATTACTGCACCACTGCCAGCACCAATGACTGCACCCTTTTGTGAGTTACTCATTTTTTTTGTTGTATCGCAACTTGCGCAAAATACCAGAACACCTGCAATAAACAGGGCCGTTTTGCTAATTATTTTTTTCATAAATTTATTATTTGATTTGTTTTTTTACAAAATTGTAAATAATTCTTACCGGCAGGCCGTTATAACTGATTGTTGATTGTAGTTGCATGCTGTTATCAGTAAGTAATCCTACGGTTAGCCGGTATCCATTGTTGTCATCCAATGGATTATTTTTATCATCTATTCGTTTAAACTGGAATTTTTTTTCTTCTCCTGCAGGTTCATATATTGTCCACCGGATTTTTCTTGTAAGCCCCACACAGCCACCTTTAGCCGAAGGAAGAGAATAACTGCCCTTACCGTTATTTGAGATGAAATTCCAACTGCTTCCTATAAAGCAATTATTATCGGCCTCATTAAATACTTTAGCATTAAGGATTGAATTATTTCCTTCGATGGTGATCGTTTGAAGTAACCAGTCTCCATTGATTGTGTTTTTAATAGACCGTGCTTCTTTGGTTCCTGAACAGGCAGAAAAAAAACTGCTGATAACAACGAAGATAGAAAGGTTATAAATTATTAATCGCTTCATAAATAATTTTGACAAATAAAACAAGTGCCATTACCCATTTTCAATTACAATGCCAATGAAGGATAATCATTACCCAAAGGATTGCTACTGCGGTTAATGGAAGTTTATAAAAATAAATGGGGAATAAATTCTACAACAGGGTTTTAATGTGGTTACTTTGCCACAGCCATTTTTTACCTATCTTTTTTAATTGATCTGCTGTACTATTTTTGAATGCACCGCACGAGGTATTGCAGTGCCCTTTTATTTTATCATGATGTTCATTACTGAATGATGCAGGCAATGATGGAATGTTGCAAAATTTATTTTCTTTCCTGATAAATGGCTATTGGTTATAAGTAAAAAAAATCTTTTTATTTACTAATCAAATGTTAAGCTACCCAATTATTGGCTGATAAAAATCATTAATGCTATTACCGGTGGTCATGTTATTTGTTTTTGAGCAGGTTTAGTTTTACCAAAAATTATTCACAATGACCAACCACAATTTTTATTACAACCGGCTCTCTGCGTTATTGCAATTTAAATCAACCTTCATTTTTATTGTATTGATGTTTGCAGGCATGATGGTTTCTGCACAAACAAAAGGTGGCAAATGGGAAACTCCAAAAGCTGCTGATAATATAAAAAATCCATTGGTGGCAGACGCCGCCTCTTTAAAAGAAGCAAAGACCCTGTATACTACTTATTGCACACCCTGCCATGGGGATAAAGGCAAAGGTGATGGTGTTGCTGCCGCAGGCTTAACAATTAAACCGGCAGATCACTCTTCTGCACTTGTACAAAGTAATACTGACGGTGCCTTATTCTGGGAAATGACCGAAGGGCATAATCCAATGCCTTCCTATAAACAGGTATTTTCAGAAAAACAACGCTGGCAATTGGTGAATTATATCAGGACGCTGGCAAAAAAACCTAAAACTAAAAACTGATAATATGAGAAAGTTAATCCCTATTACGCTGCTGCTGCTTGCGTATTTCACTTCATCATCACAGGATGCAGCTACTTCAAAAGCATCTCCTGGTTCAAACAAATTTGTAGTATATGGTAATTCAGAAATGACCTATACTTCAGAAAAAGGTGGTTCCAAAAGTTTCGGTGAAGTAAATTTTAAACCCATTTTATTATGGCGTATTTCTCCTAAGCTTTTTGTAGAAGCCGAAATGGAAATTGAAACCGGAGGAGGCGCTGCTGACCTTGGATTGGAATACGCCAATATGTGTTATATGGTAAACCCTACCTAACCCTGCATGCCGGGCGGTTCTTACCAAAATTTGGCGCATATCGTGGCCGTCTTGCTGAAGGCTTTATGAACCGTTTCGCTTCTAATCCCACAGGGTTTGGTGATGGCGGCATTGGGGCATCAGTAGAAACAGGTGCCGGTATTTTAGGAGCACTACCTTTTGGCGATATAAAAGTGTTATATGATCTCTATGCCGTTAACGGGCCTCATTTACTTACCAGCGCTGAAGATGCAGGCCAGTTTGATTACGAAGCGTATACTTCAAACAACAACAGCCTTGCTTTAGGTGGAAGACTGGCGATAGTTCCTTTGGCAAAATCTAACCTGGAACTAGGTTTTTCATTTCAACACAAAGCCAAAACAGGAGATCTCGGATCAACAAATGAAACTGTAAGCCTGGATATGCAGGCGGTGGACCTTAATTATTATGAAAACATTACAGACATAAAAAGTACCCTCCGCATTATGGGAGAACTGAGGCATCAAAAAGTTGGCGACAATGCCGTTTACGAAGATCTAACCAAACCGACTTTTAAAAATTCGCCTACTGCCTGGTATTTAGCTGCCAGCATCAGGCCTTCACTTGTTGATGATAAATTTTTCAGGAACCTGGAATTTGCTTACCGGTATTCCAGTTATAAAAGGCCTGCAGACGCACCATGGGGAGGCACTGAGGTAATAACCTCCAGTGAATTTGCAATTGATTACTGGCTTCATTGGAACAGCCTTGTAAAATTATCCTATGAGGATAAAGGTATCCCTGGTGAGAAATCCAAGACCTTCTATGCCTCAGTTGTATTTGGTTTTTAACACTTAAAAAAAATTGTATGAAAAATTTATTGATAACAATTACTATACTGGCCACATTTATTATTTCAGGCTCAATAATGACCGGATGTTATGTATCATCCAAAGTGTCAAGTAAATCAGGTGCCCAGTTATGGGGCGAAAATTGCAACAGGTGTCACAATGCTCCCGGCCCCGGCGAATTCAATAATGATAACTGGGATATTGTTGGCACACACATGCTGGTAAGGGCTAACCTCACCAAAACTGATGTAGATAAAATAACAGAATTTCTTAAAAGCGCTAATAATTAATAGCTTCCGGCAAAGCTGATGTTACTATTCCTTTTGCATTAATGATTGCAAAAGGAATAGTTTTTTATTGCCCGGAATAGCTTTTATTGAAACCGGTTCAATTAATCGACAGGGGCATATCTAACTGATTTATAGTTCATTTTCATTTGCAATGCTGTACCATCATCTTTGCATGTTAAAACAGCATTGCCGATAAGGGCTATGCTGCAGCACAACTTCCCATATCATAGTTTGAATCGATGCCTCTGAAGTTTAAGCAGCCTTTTACCGGGATCAAAAAATATCCTGGGTTGTAACCAAAGGCACACCCAATTTAAACCCACCTGCTTACCTTTGCCCCCAAATAAAATACGCTATATGAAATTTCTTCATGACCTGCAGTTGCAGGAAAAAAATAAAGGTATCTGCACCGGTACCAAATGGATTGCCAGCAAGGGCGCAACAATTCACAGCTACAGTCCCGTAGATGGCAACCAGGTGGGATCTGTGGTTAGCGCTGATAAAATCAGTTATGATGCAGTGATCAGCAAAGCCCAGGAAGCATTTTCGGAATGGCGCAACTGGCCTGCCCCCCGGCGTGGCGAAGTAGTAAGGCAGATTGGTGAAGAACTGAGGGCCAATAAACAATCGCTGGGTGAACTGGTGAGTTATGAAATGGGCAAGAGCTTACAGGAAGGCTTAGGCGAAGTGCAGGAGATGATTGATATCTGTGATTTTGCAGTGGGGCTTAGCCGCCAGTTGCACGGGCTAACCATGCATAGCGAGAGGCCGGGCCACCGGATGTATGAACAATATCATCCGCTCGGGATTGTAGGAATTATTTCAGCTTTTAATTTCCCGGTGGCAGTATGGGCCTGGAATACCATGCTGTCATGGGTTTGCGGTGATGTATGTGTGTGGAAGCCGAGTGAGAAAACGCCGTTGTGTGCAGTAGCCTGCATGAATATTACGGCCAAAGTGTTTAAGAAAAACAATGTGCCGGAGGGCGTAAATAATTTAATAGTGGGCGACCGTGAAGTGGGTGAATGGCTGAGTAATGACAGCAGGATTCCATTGGTGAGTGCAACCGGCAGCACCCGGATGGGGAAAGCTTTGGCTGCTGCGGTAGCTGCAAGGCTGGGAAAAAGCTTATTAGAATTAGGTGGTAACAATGCCATCATCATTACGCCGAATGCTGACCTGGATATGTCGCTGATTGGCGCTGCATTTGGTGCAGTGGGTACGGCCGGGCAGCGTTGCACTTCTACGAGGCGTTTGATCATCCATGAAAAAGTATATAATAAGTTTAAAGAAAAATTAGTGAATGCTTACAAGCAATTAAAAATTGGCAATCCGCTGAATGAAAAAAATCATGTGGGGCCGTTAATTGATATTGCTGCGGTGGAAATGTACCTGGCAGCGATTGAAAAAGGCAAAGTGGAAGGCTGCAACTTTATTGTGGAAGGTGGTGTCCTTAAAGGAAAAGGATATGAAAGCGGCTGCTATGTGAAGCCCTGCATTGCAGAAGCAAAGAACCATTATGAAATTGTACAGCACGAAACCTTTGCTCCGATTTTATATTTGATGAAATACAAAACGATTGATGAAGCGATTGCTATGCAAAACGGCGTGCCACAGGGTTTGAGCTCTGCTATCATGACGACCAACCTAAGAGAAGCTGAAAAATTCCTTTCTTGTGGAGGCAGTGATTGCGGTATTGCTAATGTGAACATTGGTACCAGTGGTGCAGAGATTGGCGGAGCTTTTGGCGGCGAAAAAGAAACCGGTGGCGGCAGGGAAAGTGGCAGTGATGCCTGGAAAGTTTACATGCGCCGTCAGACGAATACAATTAATTATACGGATAAATTGCCACTGGCGCAGGGGATTAAGTTTGATTTGTGAGCTAAGAGATTAAGAGGGAAAAGAGGTTTCACAAAAGTTTACACCTTTTTTGAAAGGTGTAAACTTTTTAGCAGGGTGTAAACTTTTTGCATTCAGGGCTCATACTTAGAAGATGAACTTTATTATCTTTAACTATGCCTGTCAACAAAAAATATCTTGCCGTATTTGAACCTGATGAAATTTACCATGTTTACAACAGGACTAACAACAAAGAGTTACTTTTCCGTTCTGATGAAAATTATTTGTACTTCCTGAAACAATTCCATTTCTACATCTACCCTATTGCTGAAACATTTGCCTGGAACCTTTTACCCAACCATTTTCATTTGCTTACCAGGATAAGGCCAGTTACGGTAATTGAAAACTGGATCAAGAGTTTACCAAAAGAAAAGCAAACCAAAACCCAACTGCATTTTTTATCGGATCACAATATTAATTCGTTAGTTGAAATGGAGTTTAAAAGGTTATTCACTTCGTATGCAATGGCTTTTAATAAGATGCATAACAGGCATGGCAATTTATTTTCAAGAACATTTAAAAGAGTAGCAATTTTAAAGGATGGGCAGTTTACACAGGTAATCATTTATATACATGCCAATGCACAGAAACATCAATTGGTAAAAGAATTTATCACTTATCCATGGACTTCCTATCACAGCGTTATCAGCAATAAGCCAACTAAAATTTTGAAAGATGAAGTTTTAGAATGGTTTGGCGGACTTGAACAATTTATAAAAATCCATAAAGAAATGAGTGACTATTATTATGATTTTCCGGGAGCTATTGAAGATGAATAAAGCTTTCATCTTCGATTAAAGTTTACACCTTTCAAAAAGGTGTAAACTTTATCACCCTACCCCAACAAATCATCCCAATCAATTGCAGCCGTCATCATCTCCAGTTTACCATCCTTTAGCGGCCATTCTTCCTTTGGCTTATCCCAGTATAACTCTACACCATTCCCATCAGGGTCATTCAAATAAATAGCCAGTGAAACGCCATGATTGGAAGCGCCTGTTAATGGATAATTGGCGGCCTGCAGCCTTTTTACAATATCGGCCAGGTCTTTTTTAGTGGGATACACGATAGCTGTGTGATACAACCCAACCGCATTTACCGGTGCCGGGCTGGCGCCTTTGCTGTGCCAGGTATTTAAACCAATGTGGTGATGGTATCCACCGGCACTGATGAATACAGCGCTGTCTCCATACCCTTGAGTTACTTCAAAACCAAGCAGGTCGCGGTAAAATTCTAATGACCGTTCAAGGTCAGCCACTTTCAGGTGTACATGCCCGATTCGTGTTTGTGGAGGAATGGAATAACTCATTTGAATTGTTTTAACTAAATGATTTTACTGCAAGACAGTAAAATTAAATCCATTATTTAAAGTAATGACTGTTGCAGGATTTATTTTCAAACTTCTTATTTCTGCATTGGAATTGACAATAACAATGCCGTTATTGATCAGCATATCTTTATTACTTTCTGGCAGTTGGAACGTTGGATTTAAAAACGTTGCTGTTTGTAATAGAAAAGAGCAGTATTGAAACCGGGTCACCAAAAATATTTCGAAGAGTGCTAATTTCATTCGCAATATTGCCATCAAATCTGCCAATGCTCCCAATTTTTGATTAACAACCAATTTTTAATGCATCCTAATGTCCATATCTTCCAGCGCTACGCCTTTGGTTTCCGGCATCATAAACATTACATACAGTAACTGCAGCACCATCATGCAGGTGAAGAATAGAAATATAGGTGCCCCTCCATATTTGGTGGCAAAAATGGGGAAAATATTGGCGATGATGGCAGCAAACACCCAATGCGTTAAGGAACCAAAAGACTGGCCCGAAGCCCTGACTTCATTAGGAAAGATTTCCCCGATAAAAACCCAGATGACGGCCCCCTGCCCTATTGCATGAGCTGCGATAAAAGCAAAAACATAAAGTGTCATTCCGGAATAGGATTCATGATAAAATGAAAAAGCAATTAATCCAAGGGAAATGATATACCCTATTGAGCCGATATACATCAATAGTTTACGGCCAAACCGGTCAATCAGGGAAAGGCCAATCATGGTGAATACCAGGTTAACCAGGCCAATGCCCGCCGAAGAAAGCAAGGCTGTTGATTTACCCAAACCTGCCATTTCAAATACCCGTGGGGCATAATAAATGATGGCGTTTATACCCGACAATTGATTAAAAAAAGCCAACAGGAATGCCAGTAAAATAGGCCAGCTGTACTTCTTTGAAAAGAAAGCCACTTTCTTTGTATTGGCTGCTGTAGCTTTTGATTTTAAAATTAATGCAATGGTCTCATCGGCAATGTCAGGTTCTATTTCATCGAGAACTTTTTTTGCTGCAGCAGTATCATTTCTTTTCAGGATCAACCAGCGTGGGCTTTCGGATATCAGGGTGGTGAGAAAAGTAAAGAAGAGTGAAGGGATCCCAACAATACCGAGCATCCAGCGCCAGTCGTTATCGCTGTTAAGCAGGCGTTGAAAAAAATAATTGGACACATAAGCCACTAAAATACCAAATACAATATTGAACTGGAAAAGGGCTACCAGGAACCCTCTTTTCTTAGGCGGGGCTATTTCAGAAATATATAAAGGAGAAATAACAGAAGATGCCCCGATACTGAAACCCCCAATTAACCGGAACAGCATGAAGGTATACACATCCTGCGACAGCGCTGAACCAACAGCTGAAACAAAAAAGAACAGCCCCACCCAGAATAAGCTTTTCTTACGGCCCATAGCTTCAGCAAAATAGCCGCCAAATGCAGCGCCCACAACGGTTCCGTACAAAGCGATAGAGATAGCAAGCCCATGCATGGCACCGCTGAGGTTCCAAAGTTTTTGAATGGTTTGTTCAGCACCGGAGATAACGGCAACGTCGAGCCCAAATAAAAAACCGCCTAACGCAACGGTTAGCGACCAAAGCAGGAGTTTATTGTTTTTCATAAGTAATTTTTATTCAACACCAGGAGCCGATTGATATTATTGTTATAGTGAAAGAGCAGATGGCAATCTATTTGTATGAACTAAAGTAATCATTAAATAACAAAAAACATTCCCGGGCACCTAATAATACGAAGCAAAGTTTTACCATACCCTTTGCTTTGGCCAGCGCATTCATCTTATGTATTCTTCCGTTTGAACTATTTTTTATAAAAATTACCCAGTCAAATTTTATGTTTACCCTTCGTTTTATCCTGCATTTTGTTTTGATGCATGCTAATAGTACTCCTGTTAAATATGGGCCAAAATAAACCAGGGGTTATTGATATTCAGCTTTTCAAAATAAATTTATACGGATAATGAATTTTTTGGTATCACTTGAAGTAACACATAAATATCATTTAGGATGAACCGGAATATTATTTTGTTTATGATTACCTGTATGCAGTTTTTCATATTTCCTCAAACCATGATCGGGCAACAGGTGGATTGTTCCTTTAAAGCACCCATTTTAAAAATCGACTTTGGCAGTGCTGCTGCTGCCCCTGGAATCAACATAGGGTACCTGAGCAACTACCGCCAAACCGGGGGTTCCTGTCCACAGGATGGTAATTATTCTTTCGCAGCATACACAGGCAATTGCTTTGATGGGGACTGGATAACCATGAATGAAGACCATACGCCCGGCGACTATGAGGGTAAAATGATGATTGTTAACGCTTCTGTAAACCCCGGTACATTCTTTCAATACGCCTTGGGTAATTTAACCCCCAATACCACCTATGAATTTTCAGCGTGGATTGTAAATGTTTGCCGGACTTCCAGTCCTTGCAACCCTACCCCACCTTCTATCAGTTTTATTATACAAAACAGCAACGGAAGCCAGCTG
>JAYVUL010000197.1:0-2818 GCA_043787935.1 Chitinophagaceae bacterium
GAGGTTGTAGTTAGTGAACGGGAGAAAGAAGTACTCACCCTGGTATGCATGGAGTTTACTGCTGTGGAAATTGCACAAAAAATGGATATCAGTGCCAGAACGGTGGAAGCCATCAAAGACAGGCTGATGGAAAGATTTGGCGTAAAGAACTCTGTAGGCCTGGTATTTTATGCCATGAAGAACCAGTTGATTGATTAGGTGGCAATGGGCCAAATCGAATTATTGTATGGAGAAGAACAGTATCTGTAGTGGTAATTCATGAAAAGCTCCGGAATAGCCATTAATTTTTACTGCTCTATAATTTCTATCATTCCGATATTTCCTGTGATGATAAAAACACAACGCCTTCCTTCAAAAGCTTCTGATGCAAAAGGAGCTAAGGCATGCATCCCTTTTTCTTCAAACGACGAAAGCATAGTATCAAACTCACCGGCAGCAGCAAGGTAACCTGTATGGTATACGGTAATCCCCTTATCAATCATCTTTTGCAGTTTTGTATTTTCTTCCCAGGGTTCGATCAGCTCTGTAAGAACACTACCAACTGATTGCTGCACAAAGGTGATATTTACTTTTTGGGAACTGACCCTGACGGTTTCAAAAACCTGGTAAGGTTTGCCAAGCAACCACTCATTTTCTTCCAGCCATGCAGCCGTATTGCCTGTTAAAAAACCATAATGATGCAGTGTAAGCTTATCCATTATTGAGGTTATTTTTGCAGGAGCATTTAGCAGGTCTTTTAAAACAAACCAAACAATTGTGAATCTATTTTCGTGATAATCTGTCCAAGGTGCTCTTCGTTTTCTGCAAATTTATTACTGTCTGCATTAATGATTAACAAAGGCCCTTCCTTATAATTTTCAATAAAATTATTGTAGTAGTCATTTAATTTTTTCAGGTAATCCAGCCGGATGTTTTCTTCATATTCCCTTCCCCGTTTTTGAATCTGGGCAACTAGTGTAGGTACGGATGCTTTAAGGTATATGAGCAGGTCAGGAGGCTGCACCATTGATTTGAGGGTTTCAAAAAAGCGGTAATAATTATCAAAATCCCTTTTACCCATCAGGCCCATATCATGCAGGTTGGGGGCAAATATATTGGCATCTTCATAGATCGTCCTGTCCTGTATCACGGTTTCGGTGCCGCGGTGAATTTCAAGCAACTGGTTGAGCCGGCTGTTTAAAAAGAATATCTGCAGGTTAAAACTCCACCTTGGCATGTCGTCATAAAAATCATTAAGGTAAGGGTTGTGGTCCACATCCTCAAACTGGGGTATCCATTTGTAATGCTTGCTAAGCATTTCAGTTAAGGTAGTTTTGCCTGCACCGATGTTGCCTGCAACTGCAATATGTTTTGGTCTTTTGCTTTTAGCCATGATACCTCAATCTGCCCGGATGCGGAGCTGTTTTAATGATTAAAGAAATTTAAAAACTGATTTTATTGTTCAATAATTGAAAGTAGGCAATCTTTAAAACTTTACAAATATTAATACCGCTTAATGCTGCTTTAAAGGTTGGGTTTAATAATTTAATCCCATTGCCTCCCTTACCAGTTGCATGGTAGTCCCTGCACTTGCCCTGGCTTTTATTGCCCCTTTTTCCATTACCTCCTTCAAATATTGCTCGTCTGCCAATATTGCATTTACCTTGCTTCGTATAGGGGAAATAAAATTCACCATATCTTCCCCCAACTGTTTTTTCATTTCCCCATAGCGGATAGTGCAACTGTTGTAGTCCTGCTCAAATTTTTTGATTACCTCTTCAGTACTAACCAGTTTCATCAACCCAAAAATATTTTCAATATAGTCTGGTTTTGGTGAATCAGGCGCAATGGGGCCGGCGTCAGTTTTGGTTTTCATCACTTTTTTCCTGATGCTCTCGTCGTCATCTGCCAGGTACAGGGTAGCCAGTTGGTTTTCACTTTTGCTCATCTTGCCGCTCCCGTCAAGGCTCGGAACTTTTACCAGTTCCTGGTTATAATTAAACGCCAGGGGTTCAGGAAATACCTTTCCATAGCGGTGATTAAAACGGCTTGCAAAATTCCTGGCCATTTCTAAATGCTGTTCCTGGTCTTTGCCAACAGGTACATACCTGGCCCGGTGCAGGAGGATATCCGCCGTTTGCAATACCGGGTAGGTAAGCAATCCGGCATTTACATTTTCTGGATTCTGCCTTACTTTATCTTTAAAAGTTACCGTTTTTTCCAGTTCTCCCTTGTAAGCCAGCATGTTTAAATAAAGGTATAGTTCAGACGTCTCATAAATATGGCTCTGGCAATACAATGCCACTTTATCAGGGTCAAGCCCGCAGGCGATGTTTTCTGCCAATACCCTGTGCACATTGGCTTTCAGCTCTTTTGTGTCTGGATGTGTGGTAAGGGAATGAAGGTCAGCCACCATAAAAAAGCAATCAAAATCATCCTGCATTTTTATATAATTCCTGATGGCCCCAAAATAATTTCCGAGGTGCAAAAAACCGGTGGGCCTTATACCACTCATTACTATTTCTTTTCTACTGCTCATAAGCCGGCGAAGATAAGAAAAGTTGAAAGTTTAAAGTTTAAAGTTTAAGGTTAAAAGTCCCTGCATTGCCTATTTTTTTACTCCCTCAATCCAGGGAAACAATTCATTCGTTCAACAGCAATACAATTTCACCCTGGCTTGGCCATTTATCCCTTTAATGTTTTCTTCTACGGCTAAACCATTATTTTTGTTGGATGGAAGTAAACAATGAAATAGTGGATAAACTGGCGCACCTGGCAAGGCTGCAATTTAATGAGGCTGAAAAACCTGCCATCAAAGCAGACCTGCAGCGTATGATTC
>JAYVUL010000198.1:0-11270 GCA_043787935.1 Chitinophagaceae bacterium
TCATTATTATTGCAGGTGGAGGCAATTGTAAAGGCAGTAACTTTTGGCAGTGGTGCGGCTGTGATGGTAACTGGAATCAGGTTGAAACAATTGTTGGCATCTTTCACGTATAAATTATAATTTCCGGCAGCCAGGCCTGAAAATAAATTACCTGCCTGAAATGCAAAACCATCAATACTGAATTGCAGTGGAGGTGTGCCGCCAGTACCTGCAGCAGTAATGCTTCCATTATTTAATCCACAGGAAGATGAAGCCAATGATGCACTAACATCCGGGCCTGCAGGGTTTGTAATGGTTACTTCTTTTGAATTGGTACATCCTGTTACATCCTGCACAGTTATGGTATACGTACCAGAAGCAAGGTTGGTAAAATCACCGGTTGATTGGAAAGTAATGCCGTCAATACTATATTCTAATGGGGGAGTTCCGCCACTTCCCAATGCAGTAATTGTGCCATCGTTTAAAGCACAGGTGCCATTTGTTTTTGTAATACTTAGTGAGGGGCCGCCAATAGATGGGACGATTACTGTGATCGTATCAAGGCAACCACCCGGATCTATTGGAGGACCGGAATCAAAACTTTCATCATCAGACAATATAAAAGTGTACGTACCTGCTGCTAAACCTGTAAAGGTTGTACTGGGGTCAAAGGTAATCCAAGGTCCGCCTATCCCACTGATGCTGGCATGATAAGGGGTGTTGGGCCCTATACCGGTTAGCGTTATTGTACCATTACTTGCATTACATGCCGTGCCCGTAACTACGGCCGATGCAGTAGAATTAACTGCAACGCCAATAGTAACAAAAATTGTTTTTGTACAACCGCCAGCATCCATGGCAGTTACAGTATGTGTACCAACCGGAACATTCAGGAATAGTTGTGTGTTATTAGGGATGAAAGCCCCAAAATCTAAACTGAATGTGCAGGCACCACAATTAGCTCCATTAACCCTGGGATTGGTTATTTTTCCTAAACCTCCATTGCAGAGATAAGCATCTGTTAGGCTAACTGTAAAAGTTGATATTCCAGGCCCTGCGCCTGTATTGATAATGGTAACAACCAGGGTTGCAGTGCAATTGGTTGCATCTTTTACATAAACTGTGTAAGTGCCTGCAGCTACATTAATAAAGGTATCGGAAGATTGATATGTAAATCCATTGATGCTGTAAGTTAATGGTGGTGTACCACCGCTGCCAGTTATAAAAATTATTCCATTTGCATTGGTACAGGTGGCATCAATTGTTGTTACACTAATTGCCGTACTGGAAGCAGAAGCAATTACCCCGGGGCTGGTTACAATACATCCATTTGCATCTTTAACATATACAGTATAATTTCCTGCGGCAAGCCCGTTAAAGATATTACTTGCCTGGTAAGTAATTCCATTGTTGCTATATTGTAATGGAGCCACTCCGCCGGTTGCGGTTGCTGTAATTACTCCATTGTTAGTATTGCACGAAGCTGTGATGGTACTAACATTAAGGGTTAGCCCGGAAGCATTATTAACAGTTACAGTGGTTGTGCTTTCACATCCGCCGGTGTCTCTAATTGTGATAGTGTAAGTGTTGTTGGGAGCAAGCCCTGTAAAATTATTACCGGCCTGAAAAGTAATACCATCTTTACTGAATTGATAGGGGAGTGTACCACCGCTGCCGGTTGCAGTAATTGTTCCGTCATTTGCAATGCAGGATGCCGGTGTTGATACCGCCGTTACCAAAGGGCCGGCAGTATTCGTTATTACCACGGCAAAAGCAGCAATGCATCCAAGTGCATCCTTTGCGTACACCACATAATTGCCTGCAGCTAAACCTGTAAAAATAGTGCCGGCCTGGAAAGTAAAGCCATTGATACTATACTGAAATGGCCCGGTACCAATGGCTGCAGGAGTAATACTTCCATTACTTGCATTGCAGGAGGAAGAAACGGATGTGGCGGTTACCGTTGGACCATTGGTGCTTGCTATTGTTACATTTATGCTGCTTGTACAACCGGTAAAATCTTTTACTGATATGGTATAAACGCCTGCCGCCAAGCCTGAAAAAATATTGAATGCCTGGTATGCACCATTATTGATATTATATTGTAAGGGAGCAACGCCACCAGTACCTGTTGCCGTAATCGTTCCATTCACATTGCTGCAGGCTGCCGGGGTAGTGGTAGCTGTTACTGTTGGTGCAGGTGTATTGGCAATGGTAATATTTGTGGTATTGATACATCCATTGGCATCTTTCACCGTTACGGTATAGGCACCAGGTGTAAGATTGTTGAAAATATTGCTGGCCTGGAAAATGTTTCCATTAATACTGTATTGCAAGACACCGGTGCCACCGCTTCCAAATGCTGTGATGGTTCCATTGTTGTTACCACAGGTAGCCGCTGCAGGAATAGCATTAACCAGGGTAGACCCCGAACTGGTTATCTTAACAATGGCTGAATTGGTGCAGCCTGTTGCATCTTTTACCATTAATGTATATTGCCCTGCAAGCAGGCCGGTAAAGAAAGTGCCCGTTTGATAAGTAACACCATTGTTGATACTGTATTGGTAAGGCAATGTGCCGCCTGTTGCATTTGCTGTAACTGTTCCATTGTTGCTTTCACAGTCTGCATTTAGCTGGGTAAAAGTTAATGAAGGGCCATTGCTGTTTACAATAGTTACAACAGTTGAATTAGGACATCCACCGGCATCTTTTACAATGATGGTATAAATGCCTGCTGCCAGCCCGGTAAAGTTTCCACTTGCCTGGAAAGTGCTGCCATTAATATTATACGTATATGGGCCAGCAGTACCTGAGCCTGTGGCAGTAATGCTTCCGGTATTGGCAGCGCAGGTAGTATTAACCTGTATGGCGCCAATTGTTGGCGCAGGAATGACAAATACAGCAGTTGCCTGCGAGCCACTGCAGGGAAGGTTGATTGTGACAATGATGGTATAAGTAACGTTGGGATTCAATCCCGTAAATATCCCTGTAATATTACTGCCAATTTGGGTGCTGCCCGTATATAGTGTATAAGTAACGGTGGAACCTGCAGGCGGTATTGGGCTAACCGTTGCAGTTACACTGTTGGTTGCACAGTTGGTAACTGTATTTATTGTGTAGAATGTATTGGGGCAATAGGCAGATATATCAAAAGAAGCTGCAAATCCATCACCACTGACGTATAATAATTTTTTTGCCTCATCATAAGCTAAGTCATACACTGCCTTGCCTGCAAAACCCGGGATTGAAATATCTGCAGGTGCATCATCAAATGTTGCCCCATTAAAATGATACACTTTTATTACTCCGTTTGGTTCACCAATAAAAACATTGTCACAGGCATCAGCAATAATACCTCCTGCCATAAAAGCTGTATTGGCTGTAGTGATTGGCGCACCTGCACCTGTCCCCGTAGCTTTATCAAAAGCTTTTAGATTTTTTCCATCCCAATAATATAAAAAAGACGCATTTACCCAAAGCATATTGGCAGAATTATCCACCAGCCCTGCAGCAACAAGGTAAGGGCGGTTAGCAGCTTCGCTTACCGTGTTATACCCGGAGGCAACAGTCCAGGCAATAGATGCGGAACTGTAAGGAGCCGTATTCTTATACATCTTATTGCCAATAGATGGGGTACCTATCAACGAGCCGTAAATAGTATACATATCATTATTAGCAGGGTCAAAAACAAAATCAGCAATATCCTGGGCCCATCCACTACCACCCGTGTAAGGAATACCTGTAACGTTTAATGCACTAACTGTAGTTGCAGGAGGAACAAAAACACCAAAGTTGATATCAGAATTGGTACCGCCACCGGCAATTAATATTTGGGGAGCGCCATTATTACAATTCCAATACATTTTCCAGGCTTCCCGAAAATTTGGATTGGCCGTTGTTATATAATTATCATACAGGCCGGTTGTGCTGACTCTTATTACCTGGAATCCTGTGTTAGGATTAAAGCCCTGACCAAGATAAATATTACCGGTTGGTTTTTCTACCATCCAGCCTCCATAATAAGTACCAAAGGTCCAGGATGGAATGATAAGCGTTCCATTAAATGTCCATTGCAATACACCTGCAGCATTGTATTTTGCCAGACTGTGTGTGGTGGTATAAGAACCGCCGCCTGTGACATAAATATTCCCGGCATAATCAAAATCCACATCTTTCGCTTTACCTGCATTTAAACCTAACAGGTTACCGGTTGTGGTTACAAAGGGATCAATGATAATCGCTTTGGTATGATCGTAATCCTTTGGAAAAAAAAAGCTGATTTCATGATCAGCAATTGTATAAGCAGTATTTACTACAGCAATACTTTCAACTTTCAATTTGTCCCCATAATAACTAACCGGGGCAGATACTGAAATATCTTCAATATCTGAACGTATTACCAACGAGCCTTTATCGCCTGAATGAATATGTGTTACTTCGCCGCCAAATTTCAGCTTCACTGCATTCAAATCTGCACCTGGCTTTGCAATAACGCTGTATTCAAAACCTGCATTGGCGTTATCAGCGAACGTGTAAACAATATCAATGCCCGGGTAAAGATTTTTATACGTTATTTTTTTATACCCAAATGCTTTCTGTGCCAGCATTCCATAAGTATAATAAAACGCTGTTTTATTTTCTGCAGCTATTTCAACCGTAGGATTGGCACCTGCCCATTCCATGGTGACCACCCTGTCGGTTATTGTGCTTCTTTTTTCAATTTCTTCTTCTGACAGGCCTTGTTTTTCTAACCGCTCTTTTTCCCGGTGAGTTATGTTCTCTATTTTTCTTTGCAGGTGAATGAGTCCTTTGGACGTAAATAATACCGGCATGTTGAAACCCTCATAGCCATATTGGATGGCCCCCATATTTTCATAGCCTGTCAGCTTAGTTCCATATTGGCCGATGTTTTCAATAAAAACATTGCCTCCTTGTATAGACTGTTTCAGATTATTGATTGCTACAGGAGAAATTACATCGGGTGATTGTGCAAAACAGGTATTGGCCATACCAAGAAGTAAGCAGAGACAGGCAAGGCATGAATTGAAATTACAGCAAATATTTTTGGATCTCACAAAGCATGATCTATATTCTATAAAGTTATTAAATATATAGCTTAAATCAAATTCTTACCGCTGAATGAGTGATTTGCGGAACTGGATGGGAGAAAGGCAGGGCTAAACAAGAAAATGGCTTCCAATATTTTATCTTGCTGCTGCTTTGTTTAAGTTTGTTTAAGAATAATTCCTTTGCCGGATTTTAAATAAATGGAGGATAGAATGGGAGTGTAAAAATTATATAAATTGGGATAAATAAATAATAAATCCATGTATTACAGCGACATCAAACCATTATAATACATGGAAAATCAGAATTGGCTCTTAGAGGTATCCTTTACCCTATCTTCTCTTCCAGCTCCATAACTTTTTCAAATACCGTTTCGTATTCTTTATTGAGGCTGGTAAGTTCTACAGCTACTTTTTTATAAGCTGTTTCTGTTTGCTGAAATTTTTCCTTATTGGCATAGCTGTCCGGAGATGCCATGGCAGCCTCCAGCTCAATCTTCTGTTTAGTTAACTGTGCTATTTTTTCCTCTATTTGCTGAAACCGGTTTTTATGTTTCTGATATTCTTTTTTTATTTCTTTATCTACCGGGGTATTATTAGTTTGTTGCTTTTGTTCTTTTACCGGAGTTGGTTTTTCTACTGCTGTCTTTACTGTGTCATTTGATTTTTGCAGTTTTATTTTTTCTGCTTCCCTTCGCTCCTTCCACTCCATCCATTCAGCATAAGCACCTTTAAACTCAACAATCTTATTGTCCTCTATCTCCCAGATCTTATTGGCAATTTTACTGATAAAATACCTGTCGTGACTAACCAGTACAATGCTTCCTTCATACTTATTCAAAGACTCGATCAGCAGTTCTACCGAATGAATGTCCAGGTGATTGGTAGGTTCATCCAGCATTAGAAAGTTGGCTTTGCTCACAATGGTTTTTGCCAAAGCCACTCTTGCTTTTTCACCTCCACTCAACACTTTTATTTTTTTATCCACTGCATCGCCACTGAACAAAAAGCACCCCAACAGGCTTCTTAATTCCAAATCAGTTTTTCCGCTGCCGGCATCCTTCATTTCTTCCAGCACATTGTTCTCCATATTTAATGCTTCCAGTTGATGCTGGGCATAAAAAGATTCATCTACATTGTGCCCCCACACTCTTTCACCGGTAATTTCTTCTGAACCCACAATCACTCTCAGTAAAGTAGATTTTCCTTTACCATTGGCGCCAATCAAAGCGATCTTATCGCCCCTGTCAATTTCAGCGCCGGTGTTTTCCATGATGGTGAGGTCACCAAATTTTTTGGTTATATTTTTCAGCGTACAGATTACCCTGCCGGGCTGTTTATCAATGGCAAAATTGATACGCATATTTGGCCTTTCGATTTCCACATTTTCTATCCGGTCCAGCTTTTCCAAACGCTTTACAATACTTTGTGCAGCCGCAGCCTTGCTGGCTTTGGCTTTAAAGCGTTCTACAAAACGTTCATTTTGCCTGATATAATCCTGCTGGTTTTCATAAGCCTTTTGCTGAATGTCTACACGAAGGGCTTTTTCCTGTTCGTAATAACTGTAATTGCCGGTATAAAAATGCAATTTCTGTTGATACAGTTCCACTACTTTGGTAACCATCCTATCCAAAAAATACCTGTCGTGACTTACCATCACCACGGCACCGGAATAGCTCTTCAAATATTTCTCCAGCCATTCAATACTTGGCAGGTCAAGGTGGTTGGTAGGTTCATCCAATAACAACACATCCGGGTGCATCAATATCATTTTTGCCAGCAGCACCCTCATACGCCAGCCGCCGCTGAAGAGTTTGTAAGGCTTTTGCAGGCTTTCATTGGTAAAACCAAGCCCCTGTAATATTTCCTCCGTTTTGTGGTGGATATCATATCCGCCCAATACTTCTAATTCATGCAGTTTATCGGCATAATCATGCGCCAGTTTCTCCTCACCCGTTTTTTCTAATTCCAATCCTATGGCTTCGATTTCTTTTTCTAATTGTTTCACTCTTTCAAAAGCGCCCATGGCCACTTCCAGGATGGAATCGTCTGTGTCAAAACTCAGTAAATCCTGGTGAAGGAAGCCGATAGTGGTTTCCCTTCCTTGTTCTACCGTGCCTCCATTGGGCAAATATTGGCGGGTTAGCACTTTTAGCAGGGTTGATTTTCCAGTACCATTATATCCAATCAGCCCGATCCTTTCATTGGGTTGTATGTGCCAGGTGGCATCTTCCACAATCGTTCTTGCGCCAAACTCAAATGTCACATTTTGTAATCCTAAAAGCATAAAAATTTGTTCTAAATAAGATGTTGTTTATTTATTTCGGATGCAAAAGTAATTCAATCGGCAAACTATTCCCTTAATTTGATGTTATCTTGTAGCTTTGGCAAAATTTACCAGGTATGAAAAGGATTTTATGGATAATAGTTTTGATAATGGCAGCCTTCGCAGTGTACTGGTTTAAATTCCGGGCAGAAGATATCCTGGAGGGGCCAAAACAGCAAGCGCTTAAAATCAGCAAACATTCTGCTGAATTCAATAAAGGCTTTGATATTTTTATGAAAAGCTACCTTGATTTGAAAGCTGCTTTTGTAGAAGCGGATACAGCTACAGTAAAAGATGCTGCTAAAAAGTTCCTTTTAATTACTGACAGCCTGAATATTTCCGAACTTAAAAAAGATACTACCGGAATTTTTGAAACGGCCAATGCCCAGATAGGGGATGTAAAAGCCAATGCGCAAAGCCTGTTGATGCAGAACGACATAACAGAAATGCGGAAAGATTTCAGCATGGTGAGTGAGAGCCTGTATCCTTTATTGAAGTCAGTTCATTACGAAGGAAAAACGTTGTACTGGCAAAACTGCCCCATGGCTTTTGGCGAAGACAAGGGAGCCAACTGGATAAGCAATACACAGGAAGTGGTAAACCCTTATATGGGGAAAAAACATCCGGAATATAAAGCCACCATGTTGCACTGTGGTGAAGTAAAGGATTCAATCAAGGCTGATTAAGAATTGATGCCAATATTTGCCGGGGCCAACTAAATTTCTATAGCTAATGGCTGTATGGTTATTCTGAGCCTGGCAAAAGGGTCACTTACCTGCACCACATAACAATTGGCATCTTTTTTCAAAACAATAAAAGGAAATAAATCCTTTAAACTACATCTGTTTCTGACTCATTTTTCAAAACTTACAATGCGGAAAGTAATTTTTTTATTCGTACTCCTTTTTCCCTTGACGATACTGGCACAAAAGAAATTTACCCTCACCGGTTATGTGAAAGATGCCCAAAATGGCGAAACCTTAATTGGTGCCACAGTTGCGGTAAAGGGTGGCACAAAGGGCATCAGCACCAACCAGTATGGGTTTTATTCTCTTACCTTAACTGAAGGAGACTATACTTTGGTATGCTCTTATACAGGTTACCAGCCAACTGTCACCGAAATGAAATTATCGGAAGACAGGCAACTTACTTTTAATTTACAGCCCCGGACTACTTTGGAGGAAGTAATTGTTACTGCCAAAAGAAGGGATGTGAATGTAAAGAATGCCCAGATGGGAAAATTTGTTTTGCCCATTGAACAAATAAAAGCGGTACCTGCATTTTTAGGTGAAGTAGATTTATTGAAAACGATACAATTGTTGCCCGGAGTGCGTAATGCCGGTGAGGGCAGTGCAGGCATATATGTTCGCGGCGGAGGGCCAGACCAAAACCTGATCTTGCTGGACGATGCCATTGTATACAATACCGGCCACCTCTTTGGATTCTTCTCCATTTTTAATTCGGATGCCATCAAAAATGTATCGCTGATAAAAGGGGGGATGCCGGCTCAGTATGGCGGCAGGTTATCCAGTGTGCTCGATATAGCCATGAAGGAAGGCAATGATAAAAAATTCCAAGTGGAAGGAGGCATAGGGCTGATAGCATCAAGGGTTTCCATTCAGGGCCCGCTCAAAAAAGACAAAGGTTCTTTTATCATTTCTGCCAGGCGTACTTATGTTGATGCCTTATCAAAACCCTTTATTAAGAAGACAAGCCAGTTCTATGGTTCCGGGTATTATTTCTACGACCTGAATGCCAAGATGAATTACAGCTTTTCTGAAAAGGACCACTTATATATCAGCGGTTATTTTGGAAGGGATGTATTTGATTTTGTAAATGGAAAACGGAGTTTGAATATTAATATCCCCTGGGGGAATGCTACCGGCACCATACGCTACAACCGTGTGTTTAATAAAAGGTTGTTTGGCAATACCACTGCCGTTTTTAATAATTATAATTTCACCTTTAATGCAGCGCAAAATAATTTCACCATCAAACTGGCATCCGGCATCCGCGACATCAGTTTAAAACAGGATTTTGACCTGTACCCTTATACTGGCCACAAAGTGAAGTTTGGCGGATTCTACACCTTTCATAAGTTTACTCCTTCGGTAGTAAGCGGCAGGCAGGATTCCGTAGTGTTTAAGCCATTAAATGCACAGAGTAAGTTTGCTCATGAAGCTGCCTTGTATGTGCAGGATGACTGGGAGATAAATGATAAGTTTAAAATAAATGCCGGTTTAAGGTACAGCTGGTTCCAGCAAATTGGGGCATACAAACTTTATTCAACTGATGCCAATGGAAACAGAACAGACAGCAGCGTATTTTCAACAGGGCAACCTGTAAAAACCTACGGGGGGCTGGAACCAAGGCTCACTATACGGTATGCATTGGATGACGAAACTTCTATCAAGGCCTCTGTCACCCGAAACCTGCAATACATTCATTTGGTAAGTAATTCAGGTACTACACTGCCCACCGATTTATGGGTGCCCAGTACATACAAAGTGAAGCCACAGATAAGTTGGTTATATGCTGCAGGCCTGTTTAAAAATTTTAAGGATAATATGTTTGAAACTTCGGTGGAAGTGTATTACAAACAAATGCAAAACCAGTTGGAGTACAAAGAAGGCTATACCCCTAATTCATTGGAAGATACAGAGAACTCCTTTACTTTTGGCAAGGGCTGGAGCTATGGGAGTGAATTTTTTATCAATAAAACAAAAGGCAGGCTCACCGGCTGGATTGGCTATACCCTGAGCTGGACATGTAGGAAATTTCCAGGGCTCAATTTCGGGGAAAAATATCCTGCCAAATACGACCGCCGGAATGATATGAGTATCGTGGCATTGTATGAATTAAATAAACGATGGAAATTATCTGCTTCCTTTGTTTATGGCAGTGGCAATGCTGCTACTTTGCCACAGCGTTTTTATTTTGTGAACGGGGTACTAACGCAGGAGTACAGCCGAATTAATGAATACCGTTTACCGTCTTATCACCGCCTCGATTTTTCAGCAATCAATTCCCCCAAAAGGAATGAGACCCGCAGGAAATATAAAACAGAATGGGTGTTTAGTATTTATAATGTTTACAGCCGCAAAAATCCTTACTTCATTTATTACGACCAAAACGGGAGCCTGGCTGGTGGAGACTTAGCCGTGCAGGCCAAGCAGGTAAGCCTTTTTCCGATTATTCCGGCTGTAACTTTCAATTTTAAGTTTTAGGCAATAAAAAATACCCTGGGTTAATCGGGGCATTTTCATATTAATAAGTGTAGGAGTCATGTCAGCGCACAAAACCTTGAAATGTTACAACGGTTGCTCCAGGGAATGAGGTATTGTCAGTTGTAGTTGATTCAATATTAAAATTGGTTTCAGTGAGCAATAATATTTTCCATCTCCTGGTATCATGATCTAAATATATGTCGATGGAGTCAGTACCAGCAAAAGCATATGCCCCCGGGGTGGCCACTGTGTTGTTGAAGCAATATTGCATTGCAGATAAACCATCAAAACTTACAAAATTTTCAGGATTAGGCCTCCAGGGAACTGTACTGTCCTTTGGTGTGAGCGTGCCATGATAAATTTGATACCTCACGGCATTGATGCTCCATTTACCTGCGGCTTTGTCGAGTGTTACCGGGTTTGTAATCCCTTTTTTACAACCGGGGGTGATGGCCGCAAAAATAATTCCCAGTAGGATTGGCAGAAAGAGTAAATTTTTTTTCACGGGTTTTGTATTTACTTCTTTTAAACGCAGCCTTAAAAAAATTATTGTGTCTTGGGCTTATGAATAAAATGAATAGAGCCGCTGTTATTTAAGTCGGATGAGATCCTTGCTTCATATCTTTTTTCTCCGTCCGTAATTACCATTAAAGCGGTATTGGGAGGTATTTC
>JAYVUL010000199.1:0-3568 GCA_043787935.1 Chitinophagaceae bacterium
TCCGAGTTTACCGCCACAGACATGCTTGCCCCGCTGCCTTTGGGCCTGTTTGTATTTAATGGGAAAAAATCCGGCACTAATATACAGTTAAACTGGGCCGTTGAAAACGCTTCAGATATTCAAAGTTATGAGATAGAAAAAAGTACAGATGGCAAGAGTTTTTACAATATAGAAAAAGTAGTTGGCAGTGATAACAAAGCTTTTCAATACACTGATTACAGTGCTTTTAATACCGGCATATCTTTATATTACAGACTTAAAATAATAAAAAGATCAGGCGATTTTTTTTATAGCAGTATGTTGTATTTTAAAATTAAAAGTGACGAACCTGGGTTGAAGATCAGCTCCGTTTATCCCAATCCTTTCTCAGAGAAATTGGTTATTACTATTACTGCCTTAGTTGCTGAAACCATTCAGATAAGAATCATAAATATAGAAGGAAAAATCATGTATAAATTTGCTGCTCATATTTTGAGCGGTTCAAATACGATAGATGTTAATCAGTGCAGCGGCCTTTCCAAAGGAAATTATTTTCTTGAAATTATCGGTACAGGCAAAACAAAACGTTATAAGGTTTTGAAAAATTAGGTTAAATGGTGGCTGCCTTACCAAACTGGTTATTTTTGAATTATCCCAATAGACCCATTTTCTCCCGGTAATAATTCAAAAATCTTATCGGGAGAAAGACCTGCCTCTTCCTTATGTGATACATATAATATGGCTGTGCTGCTTTCACCGGATATTTTATTGATAAGTGCGGTAAACAATGCCGCCATTTCATCATCCAACCCGGAGGTTGGCTCATCCAATATCAATAAAGGCGGGTGCTTCACCATGGCCCTTGCAATCAGGATCATTCGCTGGTGACCGGCAGGAAAAAAACGGAATGGTTTGTTCTTATCTTTATGCATGTCAATCAATACCAGCCATTCCCGGGCCAGCAACACCTGCCGGTCGGTAGGCTTTATATACAAACCAACCGAATCAAAAAAACCGGAAATCACCATTTGTTCAATGGAATCCATTCGCTCAAATTGGAGGGTCATTGACGGAGTGAAGAAACCGATCTTTTCCTTTAACTCCCATACCGATTCACCGGTTCCTTTGCGATGGCCAAAGAGCACCAGGTTCTGCCCATATCCTTTCGGACTATTACCCGTTATCAAAGAAAGCAAGGTACTCTTGCCAGATCCGTTGGGGCCGGTTAATTGCCAAAATTCCCCTTCATTGATTTCCCAGTTAATTTGATGGAGGATAGGCCGGCCATTGAATTGAACCGACACATTATTCATTTGAACAAGCGGCCCTTTTTGCGGTTCAAAACGGGTAAGCGGAGCCGGGATGTTATTGGTAAAAACTGCCTTGTCCTTTAAATTTAATTGGGTAAGAAATGTCGCCGGATCCTGGCTGGAAATTACTGTTCTACCTGCTATAGAATGGACCATTCCAATAAAAGGTAATAATTCATTTTTCCTGTTAAACACCTGGATAATCAGTGTGGATGCAGAAAGTTCTGCAAGTTTTGCTAAAATAGATTGCCTTGAATCTTTATCCAGGCTTTCAAATACAGCGTCAACAATAATGTAAGCCGGTTTTTTTGCGATGATATAAGCCAGCAAGGCCTTTCTTTGTTCGCCACTGGATGAATAGGTAAGCGTATTATTATTGCCTGCCGCAACCTCATAATGGTCGTGCCGCATTTCTTCATCTATAAAATGCTGTAAGGTGGTATTGGAGAATATTTCGCCATTGGCCTCTTTCAACGGAAAAGGAAAATTGAACCGGTTTCCTTCCATCAACTGCTTTAAAAGCCAATCCTTTTCACCATTGTGGGTAATATAAAAAGCGGTAGGTTGTAATTGATTCATTTTTTCCTGATGCTATCTTTTTGGTTGCTTAGTAAATATAGGTAGAGCTGGCATAAATTTGTTGGTAACTTTCAATAATCTTTCCTATGCCCTTCTTGCGGGGTACCGGATAAAATATACCGAACACCCCATTAGTAATAAATGCTATATACCCCATTTTGGGTATTGCAAAAACATCCAAATGATATTACTTTTATAAGCGTAAAATTACTGCTATGAAATTTATACCCCTAAAAATTTTACTGTTCCTGTTCTGTATCCAGGCATCCGCCCAAAAGCAGGATCCTGAATTTCCCAAAGAGTTTATTATGCACCTCAAATTGCACAGTGGGATGGTCACCAATTTTCAGGGCAGCTCGTCAGACAGGTATATTATTGGCATCCAACTTGTTCCTCAATACACCCTTGTACAACATTTGTTAAGAGGAGGCGTCATTTTGAATGGCTTTTATACAGATAAAAAAGTTCAGACTGCTATAGGGCCCACTCTTTCATTGAAATTAAAAACTTTAAAGGTGAATCCCTTTGGCAGTGCTGGAAATATCAATCTCAGCCTGGATCATTTATGGGGCTCGGGTCAACAGCGCTTATTGGGTGGCGGTATCAATGCAGATATTGGCAACAAGCTGGTATTGGGTTTCTCCGTGCACCGTGATTATCAACTCAACACCTGGTGGTTACAAAATACAATTGGCCTGCGGATCAGCAAAATAAAAAAGGCACCAGAACCATTTAACTAAACAATTTTATATGAGCAGAGCATTAGTAATTAGTGGCGGAGGCTCCAAGGGCGCCTTTGCAATCGGCGTTATCAAAAGGTTATTTAAGGAATATCCAAATCTTGAATTTGATTTATTTGTGGGCACCAGCACGGGTTCGTTGATTGCGCCATTAGTAGCCATGAACGAAATGGATTTATTGGAAAAATTATATACTACCCAAAAAACAGAAAATATAGTTTTACAAAACAGGATCGGTGACCGGCTGGGGAGTCATTCTATATTTGATGCAACACCACTTTGGAATTTACTGGAGTTTCATTATACTGATGCCAGGTACAACGACTTGCTGGCAACTGGCAAAAACTTATTTTTAACCACTACCTGTTTACAATCGGGCGAGTTGGTGGTCTTTACTACCGATCCCGATCCTGCCTCCGGTAAAAATTATGAAATACGCAGCCTGGTGGATGCTAATCATTTTCGAAAAGCGGTGATGGCATCTGCCTGCCAGCCGGTATTTATGCCCCCCATTAAGGTAAATAAAGATGTGCCGGGTGAGGCAAATCCTGAATTCCAGTTTGTAGATGGCGGCGTAAGGGAATATGCAGGCGTACAAATGGCCATCGATAATGGCGCTACTGAAATATTCACCATACTTTTATCGCCGGAAACCAAAGACCCTGCTAATGTAGTGTACGGTGATCTTTTTACCCTCCTTCAAAAAACGCTTGACATTTTTATGGAAGACGTGGCCAAAAATGATTTAATCATACCAGGGCAATACAATGAAGCGCTGGAATATATTGAAGCCGTAAAAAGAAAAATGAAACGAAGTGGCCTCGGCACCGACGTAATTAATGAGTATTTTAAAATACGGGGGAAAGAAAATCCATACGAAGATAAATTGCCGCTGAAATTATATTCATTTCGCCCCAACGCTCCTTTAGGCGGAGGGCCTGGCGGATTAACCTTTGACCC
>JAYVUL010000200.1:0-10162 GCA_043787935.1 Chitinophagaceae bacterium
TTTGCAGTTGAAATCTATTACGAGAAAAAAATGCTTCAAACACAGGCATTTGCTTGATTTTTTGATCTCACCATAGTTCACTATGTTTTCGACCAAAAAGTTGCCTCAAACACCTGTCTTTATTCCCTTTTTTCCTCTCATTACAATTCCCACTGCAAAATCCGGGTTAGAGAGGAAGTGGCCCTATTACCAAAAGAAGTACCCCGTTTTTGAACTGTCTGCATTCCATTAATAAGACTAAAAATCATGCATATTCAGATTAATCTCCTGCATATGATTTGCAAATGCTTTTCAGGTAAAACGTCTGTTATTATTTTTTAACTACCCTTATTTTTTCGCTATGGTTCATTTAGCATTTAAGGCATTAGGAAGGCACTATAAAAGGCAAGCTTTAAATCATAATTCTTATCCAATACCTTTTTCTAAAATCTTTCCATTCTAACCATCCGTTGTGCCAGCCTTTGGTCTTCAGACTATTCAGCATTATCTTATTTTGCTTCCCTTTGGTTACTTCCCTTTTATTTTTCATGTTATACTCTTTTGGCTGGATTGACGCAATTGATTAGCTTTAAGGAACGCCGATAGATAGGTTAGCGCTTATTTTAATACAAACTACTTCAATTAAAAGTGAAACTCTCCAGAACCATTAAGATACTGCTGCTGGGGGCCAATATCTGGTATTTTGGGGAAGGAATGATGGGCCCGTTATTTGCAATCTTTTCTGAAAAGGTTGGAGGAGATATACTTGATATCACCTGGGCATGGTCTACGTACCTGGTCATTACGGGCCTGTTTTATATTTTGGTCGGTAAGCTTTTAAATAAAAAGGATTTCAAAGTACAGGTAATGGTGCTTGGGTATACATTAAACGCACTATTAACTTTCGGCTATCTACTCGTAGACTTCCCTTTTAAATTATTTCTTGTTCAGGCGGGATTGGGTTTTGCTGAGGCACTCGGCACGCCTGCATGGGATGCGCTTTATGCTAAGAACCTTGATAAAGATTTAGACTCTTATGCATGGGGGCTTTCAACAGGTCAATCGCAAATTGTAACAGGCGTTGCTTTTGCCATTGGCGGAGCTATCACTCACTTTATTTCATTTACAGCTTTGTTTATTACAATGGGCTTAATACAAATAGCTGCTGCTTTTGTAACCGCACAGCTCCTTTTTATTAAAACAAAAAGCTGACTATAAACAATACATCTGCTAATATGGGTAAATGTCCCCGAAAAAACCCTGCAAGAGAGGTTACCCTTAACGTTAGTGATAAATGACTTTTCATAATTTTAGAAATCAAGCCTGATTGGCTTCTTAATAAATACAAAACTTCAAACCTTTATCGTCTACCCACAGGCACCTTCCATACCGTTGGCTTATTTAGTGGTGCATCGCCCAGAAGTCCCGTCTATTAAAGGATAACACTGGTATAAATTCTTTTTTTTATATTTAATTTATTTTTCAAAGTGATTTAAATTTTAACTTATGGTGGCAGTATGCCGGGTAGCTGCAAACAGTAAGCATCTTTTTTATTTTTTAAATGTGCTGTTGGCAGGATTCCTTAGTTTTTTTTCAAATGCCCTATTGGCACAATTGCCGGTAAATACTCCCGGCAAATACAGGAGTTTACCGGATACAGCGCCTTTTTGCAGTTACGATGGTATGTTAGAACGGTGGAGAAAAGATCCCGTATTCAGGCAGCGGGAACAGGATATCAACAATATAATACGCCAGTATAACAGGCCGCTGGCCAACGACACGCTGACATTACCCGTGGTGGTACATATTGTTAACCCGAATCCTTTTTTCATTTCCGATGCACAGGTAATAGCAGGTATCAACGACCTGAATGATGCCTTCAGTAAATCAGGTGCCTATAGTGCCAGCGCAGGAGTGGATACCAAGACCAGGTTTTGTATTGCAAAAATATCTCCTGAAGGAGGCGTTACCACCGGTATTACCCGCACTTCATCCTATTACGGCAATGATTTGAATATGGATAATGAGGATGACAGGCTCAAGGGCCTTATCCAATGGGACCCCACCAGGTATATCAATATCTGGCTTATAACCAATATTCACGGTGAGGCATATTCGAATTTTAGCTGTGGCGTGTGGACGAGGCTTGGAGTAGGAGGGTATGCCACCATGCCCCCAACCAGCAGCCTGGATGGCATTGTGGTTACAGCCTTTGGCAAATTGCTGGCGCATGAGATGGGGCATTACCTGGGCTTGTATCATACCTTCCAGGGAGGGTGCAACAACTGGGATTGTACCCTGGCGGGAGATATGGTATGCGATACCCCGCCGGACGGTTCCGTGATGCCTTCATCGGGTTGCTTCACACCGGGCAACAGTTGTAATACAGATACGCTTTCTTCACACTCCAACGGCAACTTTTTTACGGATGTGCCAGACCAGATCAGCAATTTTATGGATTATGGCAACAGCGCCTGCACCAACCAGTTTACTGCAGGGCAGGCTGCAAGGATGAGGGCGATGGTGCTTACACAAAG
The DNA here is from genome assembly GCA_043787935.1 of Chitinophagaceae bacterium. Classification (GTDB taxonomy): domain Bacteria; phylum Bacteroidota; class Bacteroidia; order Chitinophagales; family Chitinophagaceae; genus Ferruginibacter. The sequence goes on from JAYVUL010000200.1 coordinate 2,517, forward strand.
AACGGGACTGATGCAGAGTGCCTGTGTACCTCCCTGTAATGAGATCATTACTGCATCCTTTACCAGGGATACCGCAAATACTGCCGCAGGCGATTCTGTTCATTTTGCCAATACCTCTATTGGAGCCATCAATTACAGGTGGTATATCGACGGGGTATTAATGGGCGTTAACGCCGACTTCGGTTACCGGTTTACTGTTATTGGAAAGTTCCCGGTGGTATTAAAAGCATTCAATGCCGATTCAACCTGCTTTGCTGCTGCAGCTACCAGGGTGACGGTAAATTGTGGTGTTACCGCACGTTTTTTCACCAACAAAAAAGCGGTTGCTTCCAGGCTGCCGCTATTCCCCGACAGCCTCGTTTTTACCAATGCCTCTTTTAACGGGGCCAGCTATGAATGGCTGGTGGCTAATGACCAGGGCATGGCAGAACAGGTAGTAAGTACCCAGCCTAATTTAACCTATACGTTCCCGGTACCCGGTAATTACACGATCAGGCTTGTGGCTTCAAACGGCTCCTGTAAAGACACTACCAATGAATACCGCCTCCAGGTTCTTGACCCTACACCCGATGGGGTGCTGTCGCTTTCCAATGTAAATTGTTACCAGCAAACGAAGATCAGTTTTAATATGTGTATTACCAATTGGGGGATGGCCCCATTGCCCGTAAATACGCCGGTAACCTTTTATGATAATGATCCCCGTTTGCCGGGAGCAGTAAAATTATCACCAACATTTTATCTTCCCTATCAAACGATGGGTGGCAACTGTTACTATTGCTTTAATAACATCGTGGTGAATGTGCCGTACAGGGGATTGAACAGGCTCTATGCCGTATTTAACGATTCCGGTAATACATCGCCCCTGGTATTGCCAAACCGGGGCCTTCCCGAGAAAGACTACACGAATAATGTAACGGCAGCATTTGGTTTTGCATTTAAAGTAACGGCCACTCCTGTTTTGAGTACACTGCTGCCGGGGGATACCCTCCAGCTGTTGGCACAGGCTTCCCCGTTAGTGCCTCCTTCCACCTACCTTTGGAGCGATCCGCTGAGGTTAAGTTGTACCGCCTGCAGCAATCCCCAATTGTACGCAGATTCTGACCGGGTGAAAAGGGTAGTGGCAACCAGCCAATACGGTTGTACCGACACTACTTTTGTCACCATTAAGGTGCCGCCGGCAAATGATTATACGGTCACTATGAATAAGGCGGTTTGTGCTTCAGGCGACAGCATACTGGTAAACTTTACCGTCTTCAACTCCTTTTTCAGAGGGAGTATTCCCAGGGGGTTAAAACTGTCTTTTTATAAGGGCGACCCTTCTACCGGTACTGCAGTATTGTTGCCGCCGGTATTCTCTGTTCCGGCCACCGTTGCGGCGCTGCAGGCCACATTCAATACACGGATCAAAATTATGCCGGAAGGCTTATTGTATGCAGTGGTTAATGATAGTTCAACAGGTATTGTGCCGGTAGTATTGCCAAATACTTACCAGTTGGAAAAACTCTATACGAATAATTTTAATTCTATTCTTTACAGCCCCATTAAAAAAACAATTGATACCAGTATATGCCGGGGGGCTGCTTATTTTGGCTATTCTGCTTCGGGCACCTATGTAGATACACGGATCGCTCCCGGCGGGTGCGACAGCATTCGTACACTTCATCTTACCATCAAACCTGTATTCAATACCAGCGTTGATACGGCCATTTGCAGGGGCCAAAATTATGCGGGCCATACCAGCACGGGAATCTATACCGATGTATATGCCGCCATTAATGGTTGCGACAGTACCCGGTTGCTCCATCTTACCGTAAAGCCAACTTTCAATACGATCATTGATACCGCAATCTGCCAGGGGCAACAATATGCAGGCTATTCCGCATCGGGTACCCATACCGATATCTTTATTGCCAGTAACGGATGTGACAGTACCAGGCTGCTTCATTTAATTGTAAAGCCAATTTTCAATACCAGCATTGATACTGCCATTTGCCAGGGGCAGCAATATGCCGGCCATACCATAACGGGTACGTATACTGAGGTTTTTACCGCCATCAATGGTTGCGATAGTACCAGGGTGCTGCGTTTAACTGTAAAGCCTGCCTTCACTACAACAATCAACAAGGCGATCTGCCAGGGGCAGCAATTTGAAGGCTACAGCAGCAGCGGTACCTACACCGATATCTTTTCAGCAGTAAACGGCTGCGATAGTACCAGGACCCTGCACCTTACTGTACACCCATTGGCATTCACACAGGTAACGACTTCCATTTGTGAAGATGAGAATTATGCCGGCCACACGGCCAGCGGCACTTACACCGACGTGTACCCCGACAGGTACGGCTGCGACAGTACCCGTACCCTGCACCTCACGGTAAAACCCAAGAGCAGGACAAACTATGCCGTTACCATTTGTGAAACGGAAAGTTATGCCGGCCATACACAGGCCGGAAATTATATTGATATTTTTCCCGGTTCCAATGGATGTGACAGCATCCGCAGCCTGCAGCTGGCTGTGAACCCACGCCAGTTTACCCCTCTTTTCCCGGAGATATGTGAAGGACAGGCTCATTTTGCCGCAGGTGCTTTTCAAACCCGGCAGGGCATTTATTACGATACCTTACCTACTTACCAGGGCTGCGATTCCATTGTGATCACCACACTTACCGTTCACAAAAACCCGGTACCTGCCCTTGGTGCAGACAGGGGCATTTGTACCGGTGGCACCTACACGCTGCGGCCTGGCAACTTTAGCAGTTACCTTTGGCAGGATGGCCAAACCATCCCGGAATATGTTACTGCTGCATTGGGGAAATATTATGTTACGGTAACGGATACCAATGGTTGCAAAGGATCGGATACCATCCTGCTGAATGCCTACCTGCTGCTGCCAGCGGACTTTTTACCGGCAGACAGTAATTTGTGTAAAGGCAATGTGTTGACAATAGCGGTGCCCGGTTACCAATCTTACCTGTGGAACAATGGCAGCACCAGCAGGAATATCGCTATAACGCAAACGGGTACCTACAGGCTTACGGTTACCGATAAATTTGATTGCGTTGGTACCGATATGGTGTATGTATATTTTTATAGCGATTGCATTATTGCCGGAATACCCAATGCCTTTTCCCCCAACGGTGATGGAACGAATGAGACTTTTAAACCTTATTTTCCGGTACCGGTTACTGAGTATACCATGCAATTGTTTAACCGACTGGGCCAATTGGTTTTTGAAACCGACCGTCCAACACAGGGGTGGGATGGCACCTATAAGAACCAGCCGCAGGACCCTGCAGCCTATGTCTATTTCATCCGGTTCAGGGATTATAAAGGCGAACAGGCTGTAAAAAGGGGAAGTTTTGTTTTGATAAGATAAGACGATACCCCGAGGCTGCCTTTTTTCCTCCCTGTACTTTAACTGTAGTCAGAACCATAGTATTTACCCAGCATCAGACCAGGCTTTGGTATACTCCAGGAGCGAAGGATGGATACCGTATCGCAGGCTTTGCAGTATCTTTAACCCAGATTTTGCAGTTGACATCTATTACGGGAATAAAATGCTTCAGACAAAGGCATTTGCCTGATTTTTTGATCTTACCATAGTTCACTATGTTTTCGACCAAAAAATTGGCTCAAAGGCTTGTCTTTATTGCCTTTTTTCGGCTCTTTACGATTCCCGCTGCAAAATCCGGGTTAAAAGTAATTTATGCTGATAAACTGCGGTATAACAGTAGTGTTGATAAAAAGAGTATATTATTAGTCAGCACCTTAAAAAAATCGCTTACATTACATCTTCTCCAACCTCGTCCCTAGTAAAATGTATTGTTTGCCAAAAGGGTATTTTATATGATCAGGAGTTTTTTAATGATCTGTTTAAACAAAAAGTGTAAACAATTTTAAATGAGGCAAATCTTTACATCAAGGGAATGGTTCCTGGTTAACTTATCATTAATTCCCCGGGATAACAACATACTTGTTTGGCGGCCTTTCTTTTTTACCTTAACCTTGCATCCAATTCCAATATCCTGCATAAATACCACCAGTCATTTGCAATCAACTTTTCAAAATCAAATACCATCATATGCGTAACTCTACACCAGGTACCACTGTTAGTAAAGCAATGTTATCCCATTGCCAGCTCTTTTTTCGAAACCGTTTTTCTAAAATCTTTTCGGCTCCGATTGCGCTGCTGATGCTTAGTGTGCTGTTCTTTTCGAATACTGGTTTTTCCCAGGCTGTTCCTTTTACCGGAACTACTTATAACCAGGATTTCCAAACTATGACAGCAACAGCACTTACCCCAGCTACTACGGGTATATCCCTCACAACAATGTATCAGGTTTCTGCACAGTCGGGCGGTGGAACAGGAACGGGAGGCTGGTATTTTTATTTCCAGGCCGGTACAGGCAGGTGGGGACGAAATAGTGGATCGAATGGAACCGGTTCAGTAGAAGTGTTATTTGATGCCGCTGCTACTCCGGGTGCAGCCCTTGGATCATTAAGTTCAAGTACCAATGTAGCTTTTTGGGGCATAGTGCTTAAAAATACCAGTGGTTCAACCATTAACAGTGTAAATATCAGTTATGATGCGGTGATGAATAGAAATCCCGCCACTACTGCCAATGCTTTCCCAATGAGCTACCAGGTTACCGGAACAGATATTGTAACCACATCTTCTACTGCGCTTGGCACTTACAATGACGCTGCAGGGACATGGACCAGCGCTACCGGTTTTACAACACCTGCTTCAGGTACGGGTGCTCCTAACGCAACCCAGGCTGCAATTTCTCCGTTATTTAAAATAGGCAGCACCATTACACAAACATTGTCGGGCCTGACTTGGGGCAACAACCAGTTTTTATATATCCGATGGAAAGATGTAACAGAAGCTGGAGCCAATGCAACCGGAGGTATTGATAATTTTTCAATATCCTTACCGGCAGCACCGGCCATCAGTATTACTGCACCGGCGGGTTTAAGCGCTACCGGCGGTACCAATGCATACGGTAACCAGCTGGTAGGAACCAGTTCTTCCACAACTACCTATACAATACAGAATACGGGTACTGCAACATTGACACTTACCTCCCCGTTTACTTACGCTGGCAGTGCAGATTTCTCAGTTTCCACTCCGGGATCAATTTCATTGGCCGCAGGTGCAACAACTACCTTTACTTCTTCCTTTTCGCCAACTTCCACGGGAGCAAAAACAGGACAAATTTCTATTGTAAATAATTCTTCAGTAAGCCCGTTTGTAGTGAACCTTAGTGGTACCGGTACAGCCAGTGCTGCATCGGATATTATTGAAAAAACAGGTTATACCTATCCAACCAACATTGCTTACGGAACCTACAATGCTGCCAATATTTCCGGTGGTGCAAATGATATTGAGATTGCAAAATTCACCCTGAGGGATGGAGGTGCAGCAGCAGACGCCGATAACCTGGGAACCACACTTACACAGTTGGTGTTATCTGTGGGCAATTTTGCCAATGTAAAGCAGATAGCTATATATGATAATCTTGGTGCCGAAGTGGCCGAACAGACAGTGAGTGCTGGAACAGTCACTTTCAGTGGGTTAACCTATACCGTGGGTGATGGCCTTACCAGGGATTTCAGTATCAGGGTAAGTTTTAAAAGCAGTGTTACAGATAATCAAAAAATAAGTATAGCTATTGCCGCCACTACTACAGCCGCCTCAACCGGCTCTGGATTTGCAGCTACCAATGCAGGTGGTGCATCCACCACACTTTCAGGGGCCAATGATAATAAAATAGTAGTTACAGCAACTACTATCTTATTCAACCAGCAGCCACCGGCTACCGTTTCAATTTTGGCAATCATGACCCCCGCTCCAAGTTTGGTAGCATGGGATGCTAATTTAAATACTGATCTCGACTACGCAGCAAGCGTAACCATGAGTGTATCCGCAGGTTCAACAACATTTGATGGAACTGCGGTAACCACTGTTAACTTTGTCTCCGGTGCAGCATCTTTTCCCAACCTGTTATTTAATACAGCAGCTACTGCCAATAAAATAACTGCTACTTCCGGTTCCTTCACAGATCAGAGTACAGCTTTTGATGTTACCGATCCGCAACCGGAAATTAATATCAAACAAAATGTTACCAGCATTGCTACTGCCGGAACCTATGCTTTTGGCAACCAGGTATCCGGTACATCTACTTCAGTAATCACATTTACTGTTGAAAACCTGGGTACAGCTGCTTTGAACCTTACGGGAACGCCTAAGGTAGCCATAAGCGGAACCAATGCTGCTGAATTTACAGTAGATCAAACGGCTACGTCGGCATCTGTTGCAGCAGGTAACTCTACTACTTTTACCATTATCTTCAGCCCCAGTTCGCAGGGGAGTAAAACAGCGGCCATCAGCATTGCCAACAATGATTTAACAGGTGGTGAAAATCCTTATGTGATCAACCTGACCGGAACCAGTACGGTAAGTGCTGCTTCGGATATTATTACCACTGCTGGTTATGGTTATATTTCCAATGTGGATTATGCAGCTAAGCAAACAGCAACAACGCTTACAACCGGAAACTCTACAGGTGTAAATGGCTTAATCATCCGTGATGGAGGGGCCACTACAGATGCCGATAATTTAGCAACTACTTTAACAGCAATAACTTTCTCTACTGGTGGTTCTACCGCCATCCGGACAGCGGCTTTATTTGATGCAGGTGTTAATGTAAAGGAAGTGGCAGTGAATGGTGCTACCAGTTTCTCGTTCAACAGTTTGTCATTAACTGCGGCTGACGGTGGCACTAAAGATTTTGAATTGCGTGTTACCTACCAGTCAGCGGTAACCGATAACCAGCAGATCAGTTTTACAGTAAGTGCAGCTACCGCAAGTGCCACTGGTTCTAACTTTGCTGCTGCCAATGCAGGCGCTGCCGCTTCAACTGCCACCGGCGATATTAACAGGATAGAGGTGAATACCACCCAATTGGTATATACACAAGGGCCTACTGCTGTTAATACAGGAGCAACAATGACACCCGCAGTTACAGTAACCGCCAAAGACGGCAATAATAATACTGACCTTGATTTTACCGATAATGTTAGGGTATCTGCAACAGGACTTACTGGTTCTCCTGTAATAGTTGTTGCAACAAGTGGTGTAGCAACCTTTAGTTCACTAGTATTTACCGTGGCAGGTTCACAAAATTTGCTTGCAGAAAGAGATAACAGTGGCGCATGGGACCTGGATATAAGCAGTTCTTTCACCGTAACAGCGGTATCTGCTACAACTGATTTTTTCCGTTCGGCAGCCGCCACCAGTTCGGGTACGTGGGCCTGGAGTAATCCGTTGAGCTGGGAATCCTCATCCACAGGTGGAGCAGGTACCTGGATCCAATCAACGCTTTCTCCCAGCAGCGCAGCTAATACCATCACGATACAAATTGGCAATACCATAACATTGAATTCGTCAGTAACAGTTGACCAGGTGGTTATTGCAGGCTCTTTAGTGATACCTTCAGCAACGGGTACCCTGAATATCAATAACGGCACCGGGGATGATATCATCATTCAATCCGGCGGGATAATGCAGGTAACAGGCACGGCAAACTATGCTGTTACTATTATTCCTGCTTCCGGTGCAACCATTAATGTTAATACAGGAG
>JAYVUL010000201.1:0-5057 GCA_043787935.1 Chitinophagaceae bacterium
CAGCAGTAGAATCCGGCGAGCCCAGGTTCATTAAAATTATTCCTGTTTTTTTTGACATAACCTTTATAAATGATTTGCAAATGTAACTATTGACAATCCTAAAAGTTCAATCAGAAATCAAATTATAGCATTAATAATATGTGATAACCTTGATTTGAATTAAACAATGTTATAACAATGATTTAAATCATAACTACATATGATCCAGTTCATAATACAAAATGACAAACTGGTGACACAGAAATTAGTTTTCAATTAAAGTCCCAATTACTTTTGCAATGTACTTATTCAATCACTACACCAGGATGCTCCAACAGAACCAAACAGATTTATCTTCTTTCTTTATAGCAGGTATCAACTATAAAAAGTCCGATGCCAACTTAAGGGGTCTGTATGCTATTAATAGTGACCAGTATGCTCAATTAATTTCACTTGCTCCGCAATATGGTGTAAAGGAATTTATTGTACTATCTACCTGTAACCGCACCGAAATTTATGGTTTCGCTGATAATGCCACTGATTTATCTGGTTTACTATGCAGCCAAACTCAGGGTGGTTTGGATACATTTACAAAAATGGCTTACGTAAAAAGGGGATTTAAAGCCATCGAACACTTATTTTGTGTAGCCGCCGGTTTAGATTCGCAGATTTTGGGAGATTATGAAATTGTAGGTCAAATCAGGCAGGCCTTTAAGTTTTCCCAGGCAAACCATATCATAGGTGCCTACATGGAAAGAATGCTAAACGGGGCGTTGCATTCATCCAAGTTAATCAGAACTTCCACTGAACTTAGTGGTGGCAGTGTATCTGTTTCTTTTGCAGCGGTGCAGTATATCAAAGAAAAAATTACTGATATTGCCAATAAAAAAATTCTTTTACTGGGCACCGGTAAAATTGGGGGTAATACCTGTAAGAACCTGGTTGATTACCTGGGTACAAAAAATATTACGCTTATCAACAGAACAGAAGGTAAGGCTGCAGCACTTGCCATTGAATTGGGATTAAATTATGCTTCTATAGATGAATTGGCAAAATACATTCACGATTCGGATATCATTTTAGTAGCAACTAATTCTGCCGATCCCGTAATATTAGAGTCACACATCATCCATAGCAGCGACAAATTAATAATTGATTTGTCCATTCCCTACAACGTGGAGAAATCTGCACAGGACCTTGCTCATATTACATTGGTAAATGTAGATGAATTGTCAAGGATCAAAGACGAAACGCTTCATAAAAGAATTGCTGAAATACCAAAAGCAAAAGCGATCATAGCTGATTTGATTACTGAGTTTTTAGAGTGGCACGAAATGCGTAAAAATGTACCGGTTTTGAAAGCTGTGAAAGATAAGTTACATGCGATGCATTCCTGCAATCTTTATATCAATTATTCTGCAACAATTACCCCTTTCGGCTCCATACATAATCCTGAAGAAAAAATTCAGAAAGTAATTAATGGTATGGCCAGTAAAATGCGTCACCAGAACCATCGTGGCTGTAATTATATAGAGGCCATCAATGAATACATTGCAACCGGCACAAACTAAATTACATGGTTAAAGTGATACGAATTGGAACCAGGGAAAGCCAATTGGCAGTTTGGCAGGCTACACTTGTACAACAACTTCTTGCAAAAAATAATTTTGAATCGGAACTTATCTTCATAAAAAGTGAAGGCGATATTGACCTGCATACGCCACTGTATGAAATGGGCGTTCAGGGGATATTCACCAGAAGTCTTGATATTGCATTACTGACCAGCAAAATAGACATTGCGGTACATTCCATGAAAGATGTACCCACCCAATTACCCAAAGGCATTATTCAATCTGCGATATTGGAACGAGCTTCTTATAAAGATATACTGGTATTTAAAGGAGACCATGATATTGTTGATGGTCAATTGTCAACCGATAGCAATCGTTTGACCAATATGGACACCGCTCATGCTGAAACTCCTTTCACCATTGCAACCAGCAGTATCCGCCGTAAAGCTCAATGGCTAAACAGGTATCCCCATCATACTATAGAAAACCTTCGTGGCAATGTGAATACCCGCTTGCGAAAAGTGCAGGAAAACAACTGGAACGGCGCCATTTTTGCCGCAGCAGGATTGGAAAGAATTAACCTTCGTCCGAAAAATGCAATCGAACTTGACTGGATGTTACCTGCCCCGGCACAGGGCGCAATTATGGTGGTATGCAGGAAAGAAGATGATTTTAGTTTGGAAGCATGCCGGCATTTTAATCATACCGACACTGCGCTTTGCACAACCATTGAAAGAGATTTTTTAAGAATATTATTGGGTGGCTGCTCTACTCCTATCAGCGCCCTGGCCCAGGTAATGGGCGATACAATATATTTCAGGGGAAACATTTTATCGGTTGATGGAAAGGAAAAAGTGGAAATTGAAAAAACAATGAACAGGAATGCAGCTGTAAATCTTGGAAGTACTTCAGCCGAAGAAATATTAAACAAAGGAGCAGATAAAATTACTGATGCTATCCGTAATGGAAAATAGGATTCAAATATTATGTAGCAGGCCGGTGGATGAAGGCCTGGTAAAACTGGTAATGCAATCAGGCATTGACATGGATGTGTTGGCATTCATTGAAACAGCGCCCATACATTCCATAGCGGTACAACAGCAAATTAAAAAGTTTTTTTTTCAAACGGCCACGGTGGTATTCACCAGTATGAATGCAGTGGAAGCAGTTGCATTTTACCAGGTAGAAAATCATCCGGCCTGGAAAATATATTGTATTGGAACCACCACCCATCAGCTGGTTGAAAAATATTTTGGAGCGGATAAAATTGCAGGTACTGCCAATGATGCTGCTTCACTGGCGGAGTTAATTGTTAAAGACGGTTTTACGGAAGAAGTAATTTTCTTTTGTGGTGACCAGCGAAGAGATGAATTACCTTTAATATTAAAAAAAAATGGAATTGAGGTGAATGAATTGATTGTTTACCAAACGATCACAGTACCCCATAAAATTGATAAATCCTATCATGGAATACTTTTTTTCAGCCCAAGTGCAGTAGCCGGTTTTTTCCAAAAAAATAAATTGCCTGCTGCAACTATTTTGTTTGCGATTGGTAATACAACTGCGAATGAAATTAAAAAATATACCAATAATAAAATCATCATTAGTAATCAACCGGGGAAAGAAAATTTAGTGAAGAAGATGATGGAATACTTTGGTTTTAACTGATAATTGGTTAATGGATAATGGATAATTTCTTCAAAGTGGAGTTGCTATTATTAGTGGGGCCAATTTAAAAATCCTGAAAACGTTTTCAATAAAATTACACTTTCCAAATCAAAGGAATTATCCATTAACCAACTATCAATTATCAATTAACAAATTATATGTCTGCAATCAAAAATGACCTGTTACTAAGAGCCTTAAGAAAAGAAACCGTAGAACGTCCACCCGTGTGGATGATGCGCCAGGCCGGCAGATACCTGCCGGATTACCTGAAATTAAAGGCTAAGTATGATTTCTTTACACGGGTACAAACGCCCGAACTGGCATGTGCCATCACCTTACAACCGGTTGACCAGGTAGGGGTAGATGCGGCCATTATATTTTCAGATATTTTAGTGATCCCACAGGCAATGGGACTGGAAGTACTGATGGAAGAAGGTAAAGGCCCTTCCCTGCCCAAGACTATTGAAACCCAAAAGCACATTGATGCACTAATCACGGATGGTGCAGAAGAAAGCCTGAAATATGTGTACGATGCATTGTCACTTACAAAAAAGGAATTAAATAACAGGGTACCGTTGATCGGTTTTGCAGGCGCACCATGGACCATCCTTTGTTACATGATTGAGGGCAAGGGAAGCAAAACATGGGAAAAGGCTAAACAGTTTGCCTACACGCAACCATTGTTGGCGCACCAGTTATTACAAAAGATCACCCATATTACGATCAGCTATTTAAAATTGCAGGCCAAAGCAGGCGCTGATACCGTGCAGGTTTTTGACAGTTGGGCCGGTTCATTGAGTCCCGCAGATTTTAAAACATTTGCACAACCTTACCTTATTCAAATCGCAGATGCACTGAAGGATGATGTCCCTGTGATCCTGTTTCCAAAAGGTAGCTGGTATGCGCTAAAGGACCTCAGTGAAAGCAGTGCATCCGGTATTGGCATTGACTGGTGCATTACCCCTGAATATGCCCGCCAGCTAACCAGTAACAACATTGTATTACAGGGAAATTTTGATCCGGCCAAATTATTGGCGCCCATACCGGAGATCAAAAAAGCAGTGAAGGAAATGATTGATGCATTTGGGGTGCAAAATTATATTGCCAACCTGGGGCACGGCATTACACCCAATATCCCGGTGGACCATGCAAGGGCTTTTGTAGATGCAGTGAAGGAGTACCAGCAAAGCGGCCCCCTCTAACTCCCCCGAAGAGGGTGGACACAAATGCATACCCTGCATATTTGGAAAGCTTTTGATTTTGGAAGTAAACACAACTATTTAAAAACTATAAGGAAAAAACAAGTTTCGGTTTACAAAAACAGCAGCGTTGCAGTTTTCCCAAAATAACCGGGACCGGTTGTGGTGGCGAAAACAAGGTATTTAGAAGCGCTCTCTATTGTAAAATGAAATATGCGAATTAAATATTTTAATATACCTATAAATTTCGCCACCTTAATATCGCTGGTTGAACGGGTGCATTTAAAATTTTCGCTTAACCAAGCCGTAAATTATTATTGCCGTATAGGCGTTAAGGCGTCATTTTTATTTTTCAGCTTAACGCCTATACGACTAAACGGCTATTTACACATTTCTGAGGCCGAAATAAGTAACGACAAATTTAAATGCACCCGGTTGGACCGATGTTGCGATGCGCTGTACGGCACAATTTTGCTATATCGCTTTAATTACGTTTTTATATGAGTTTTAAAAACCAATGGATATCATTCATTCACCAATTACAGGATGACATTTGTGCCGCCCTGGAAGCAGCGGATGGCAGCACAAAATTTATTGAAGACGCCTGGGAAAGACCGGAAGGTGGTGGTGGAAAAACGAG
>JAYVUL010000202.1:0-3480 GCA_043787935.1 Chitinophagaceae bacterium
TTTACCCCGGTTTTTCATAGGATATTAGATTTTAACGGGGGGCAGGATTTCCATCCAGCCCCCATTTTTTTATAATTTATGTTTGTCAAATAGTTTTAATCCGTCAAATAAAAGTCGTTAACCATTAACCCTTGTGCCTTATCCATTTCCCATAGCTTTAGCTGTGGGATTTTTTATTTTTTTAAACCTGCTCCTTTATTTTTTCTGAGCATCCGGGATGGCCATAAAGGCTAACTTTTCCACATCGGTTATTTACTTCGTAGTAATCGCATTTAAGTGCCGGCCAAAAAAATTATATTTGGTTTCACTATTTACTAAACTAAAACAAACTGTTATGATCAAATTAAAAATTGTCTTTTTCTTTTTGTTTTCATTATTTGCGGCAGCCTCTTTTGCACAGGTACAGCAGGTAACAGAAAACGAGGCAGGCATTTCAAAAAGATTGCAGTATGAAATTGATATTACAAAAGATCCTGCCCTGGGTTACGTACCCAAAGGAAGACTGGTGCAAGCTTACCAGTTGAGAAAAAACAGGGTGGATGAAATTAATGCTTTAAACATTTTAGCACCTTTTACGTGGATTGAGCGTGGACCAAACAGCGATGCAGTTGGCGCAAGCAATGGTAACACCAGGCCCGGCAATGGCAAAACTTCGGGTAGGGTAAGAGCCATTTGGGAAGACCTGGGTGATGCAACTGGCAAAACAGTTTGGGTAGGTGGTATTGATGGCGGGCTTTGGAAAACAAATGATATAACAATTAATCCCGCCACATGGACACCGATTAATGATTTTTTTGGCAACCTTGCTGTTGCAAGTATTTGCCAGGATCCTACCAACGTAAACATAATGTATTTTGGTACCGGCGAAAAAGCTATTAATGCTGATGCCGTAAGAGGTGCAGGTATTTGGATGAGTACCGATCATGGAATTAACTGGAATGTAATGCCCGGCACAGCAAATTTTTGGAATGTGAGTAAAATAATTTGCGATGCCAGCGGAAATTTATTTGTTGGCTGCAATTCCATTTCAAATACATCGGGCCTGCAGCGCTATACCAAATCAACCGGCACCTGGACAAACATTACACCATCTGGCCTTGATGCAAGAATACCGGATATAGAATTAAGCAGCACCGGAAGATTGCATGTTAGTTGTGGTTATTATAATACTGCTGCAGGTAGTGCAGGCTACAGATTTACCGATAACCCCGCTACTGTTACAAATACAGGATGGACTGCGCCGGTAACCTCATTTACTCCCGTAAATATTAATGTAGATCTTGCAAGTAATGGTAATACTTTGTATGCATTGCCCTCTAACAGCAGCTATCAGGTTGCAACCATTTATAAGTCTACCGATGGTGGTGCTAACTGGGTTGCTACTGGTACTACACCAGCGTTTACAAGTGGCCAGGCATGGTATTGCATGGCAGTAGCAGTAGACCCTGCCAATGCCAATAATGTAATTGTTGGCAGTTTAGATTGTTATAAAACAACGAACGGTGGAAGTACCTGGACAAAAATTAGTGAATGGGTTGGAACAACAGGACAATATGTACATGCCGACCAGCAAGTTATTACCTGGCGCAACAACAATCAGGTTTTATTTGGTTGCGATGGTGGTGTACATTACTCTGCCAATGGCGGTACTACCATTACAGACCGCAACGAGGGTTTACGAATTAAACAATTTTATGCAGTTGCCCACCACCCCACAACTTCTAACTATTTTTTAGCCGGCGCCCAGGATAATGGCGTACATCAATTAAACAGTGCTGGCTTAGGTGCTTCGGTGGAAGTTACCGGGGGTGATGGAGCGTTTGTACATATCGATCAAAACCAGGGACAGTATCAATGGGGTTCTTACGTGTATAATCAATACAGAAGAAGTACCAATAGCGGCTCTACATGGACGTCAGTAAACTATTCTTCTTCGGCAGGCCGATTTATAAATCCAACTGATTATGATGATGCTAATAATATTATGTACTGCAGTGGCGTGGCCAACGCATTTGTACGATGGAGCGACCCACAATCGGGCAGCACTTTTACTTCGGTAGCAATGAGTGGCTTAAATGGGGGTAAAGTTTCCGCAGTTAAAGTATCGCCCTATACTAACCACACCGTATTTTTTGGCGGAGGCGGCAGTGGTATTGCCCCATCGTTAAATAAGGCAATGGCTGCAAATGCCACACCGGCATTTACCAATATTATTGGTACAGGGATGAGCACTGTAAGCGCAAATATTTCCTGCATAGAATTGGGGACCGATGAACAAAATATAATTGTAGTATACTCTAACTATGGAGTAAATAATGTGTGGGTGTCCGGTAATGGAGGCACCAGCTGGACGGCGGTTGATGGTAACCTGCCTGATATGCCTGTACGATGGGCAATGTTTTACCCCGGCAGCAATTCAAAAGCAATAATTGCAACGGAAACCGGTATCTGGCAAACCGATTTATTAAATGGTACCGCTACAACTTGGAATCCGGAAACCAGCTTTCCGAATGTGCGTACCGATATGCTGCAATACAGGGCCAGCGATGGTTTGCTTTCTGCGGCTACGCATGGCAGAGGATTATTTACTACCGTAATTGGTGCCGCCCCGGTTTGTGGTAATGTTACCGGCTTAACCGCATCAGCTATTACCAATACCAGTGCCACAATTAGTTGGTCGGCATTAAGTGGTGCTATAAATTATGATGTTGATTATAAATTAAACTCCGCCTCTACCTGGACAAATGCAGTTACTGCCACAACAGGTTTATCAGCTGTATTGAGCGGGCTAACACAGGGCAGCGTATACGATTACAGGGTAAAAGCAAATTGCAGCGTTGCTACAGGTGCTTATGTACAGGCACAGTTTACCACCACATCTCCTGCAACCTGTAATGCACCAACCGGGTTAACGGCAGCAGCCATAACTGCAAGCAGTGCAACGCTTAGCTGGAGTGCAGTAAGTGGCGCTGCAGATTATGAAGTTGGGTACAAACTGAATACAGCTACTACATGGAGTACAGCAGCTACTGCCACCGCAAATACTTCGTTTTCTTTAAACGGCTTAACCGCTTCATCTTTGTACGACTGGAGAGTTAGAGCAAACTGTACTACTATTGGATTAAGCAGTATTTATTCCCAGGCACAATTTACAACCGGAGCAATAACCACCTGCCCCGGCCCGCTGGATGTTAGTACAAATGGTACCGCATCAGGCGCAGCCACCATTCCTTTTAACACAGATGTAAAAGGATTAATTAACCTTACAGGTGATAATGATTATTATAAGTTTGTAATTACCGCCGGCGGAACGGCTACTATTACTTTAACCACACTCCCTTTTGATTATGAAGTAAAACTGTACAGCAGTAATGGCACAACACAATTAGCCATATCACAGGCAGGTGGTACCACAAGTGAAAGCATCAGCAGAACTTACACGGCCGGCACTTATTATGTACATGTTTACGGATATAATGG
>JAYVUL010000203.1:0-4321 GCA_043787935.1 Chitinophagaceae bacterium
CCGTTGGTATCGCCCTGCTGGTATAGCTTATAGGCTTTTTCATCATCTAAGGGGATATTGTCTATTTCAATGGTTACGCCATGGTTTTGTTTAATGAGAAAAAGGGCTGTCTTTAATATACTTAAGGTTTTTAAACCCAGGAAGTCCATCTTGATTACGCCGGCTTCTTCAATGGAGCCCCCTTCAATTTGTGTAAGCCACAATTCCGATTCTTTTGAAGTGGCAACGGGTAATAGATCTGTCAGGTCTTTGGGGGCAATGATTATGGCAGACGCATGGATGCCGGTATTTCTTACAGAGCCTTCCAGTATTTCGGCCTCATGCAATATCTTGCTGTGCAAATTATCCCCTGCATATAGTTCCCGTAATTTTTTTACATTCTCAATATCTTCTCCCTGCAGCTGTTCTTTTTCTTCTAATGATTTCTCTCCGCCCTTTGATTCTTTAATAGTGAAAGGAGCATGCAGCAAGCGCTTTAAATTAATACCCGGCCGCTCCGGTACCAGTTTAGAAATGGCCCTGCTTTCCGCAATGGGCAGGTCCATTACCCTGGCCACATCGGCTATACTTGATTTAGCTGCCATGGTACCATAGGTGATGATTTGCGCTACCTGGTTCTTGCCGTATTTCTGTACTACATAATTCAACACTTTCTGGCGGCCCTCGTCATCAAAATCCGTATCAATATCCGGCATGGATTTACGTTCCGGATTTAAAAATCTTTCAAAAAGTAAATTGTATTTGATGGGGTCAATATTGGTAATGCCGATACAATAGGCCACCGCACTGCCTGCAGCAGAACCACGTCCGGGTCCGATAAAAACACCCATATCCCGCCCTGCTTTTATAAAATCACCCACAATTAAAAAGTAGCCCGCAAAGCCCATTTTTTTAATGATGCCCAGCTCAAATTGCAAGCGTTCTTCGCTTTCTGGCGTCAATATTTTATACCTTTCTTTTGCGCCAGACCAGGTTAGGTGTTCCAGGTATTCATCCTGTGTTTTAAAATTGGGGGGCACTTCAAAAAAAGGCAGGAGTATTTCTCTTTTTAAATCCAGCAGGTCCACTTTACTTACGATCTCATTGGTATTATCAATTGCTTCCGGGAGGTCTTCAAATACCTTAGCCATTTCTTCACCTGTCTTTAAATAAAACTGGTCGTTGGGAAAGGCAAAACGTTTTCCTTTACTGGAAACATCGTCATCCGAAAATTCCCGTAGGGCAGGAGTGGCCTGTTTTTCACCAGTGTTGATGCAGAGTAAAATATCGTGGGCATTAAAATCCTTTTGGTCTACATAATGACTGTCGTTGCTGGCAATCACTTTTACATTGTACTTTTTGGCAAACTTCAGCAGAACTTTGTTCACCTTGTCCTGGTCGGGTATGCCATGCCGCTGCAGTTCCACATAATAATCTTCCTGGAAAATATTGAGCCACCATTTGAATTCATTCTCTCCTTCTGCTTCGCCTTTTTTCAGGATCATTTGCGGCACCAGGGCACCAAGGCAGCAGGTAGTGGCAATCAATCCTTCATGGTATTTATGAATGAGTTGTTTGTCTATTCTCGGGTATTTGGAATACATGCCTTCAATGTAGCCCAGTGAAGTGAGCTTCACTAAATTTTTGTAGCCGGTATCATCTTTCGCCAGCAGTATCTGGTGGTGGCGGGGATCTTTTTCATCCTTGCTGAAGGTCTTTCGTGTGCGGTCGGAAGTGATGTAAAATTCACAGCCAACAATGGGTTTTACTTTTAATGTGCCATCTGCATTTTTATAGTTGTAAGCTTCTTTTACAAATTCAAAAGCGCCAAACATATTGCCATGATCGCTGATGGCGAGTGCAGGCATATTGTTGGCAATGGCTTTTTTATATAAGTTCTTGATAGAGGCAGCGCCATCTAACAAAGAGAATTGAGTGTGTACGTGTAGGTGTGAGAATTGCATGCCCCTGTTCCGCCAGCCAGCGGAGTATATTTTTAATTATCAATTTGCTGAAGGCGAAATTACGATTGTTGGGAAGGTTTTGGGTATTAATTAGGATTAAATTATACACAACGGCAGATTGGAAAATCTCTATTTTAAAACAGTATGCAATTCCATAGTTTAGAAATACAATCAGTTACGAAAGCCGGGAACTTATTTTTATGATTCTTTTTTAATAATGATGAAAGTTATACAGTTTCGGCAGTTGGGGGATTGTCTTTATTTGGGGATTACCTGCACGATGATATTGCCGTTAGAAGTTCCGTTTACATGGGTGTAATAGCCACCTGTTCCATAGTCGTCTCCACTGCCTTTTTCTAAAGTAACGCTGGTAGTATAAACGCCGGGAGCCACATTATCAACCAAAAACTGGCAGTATAAATTTTGGATTTCTCCATTGCCAATTTTTTGAAAAGTGCCATCACTCCCAATTGAATCATTGTTATTATTATTCAGTCCTACTAACAAAATAGCAGTACCGTTGCCGCCGAATGCATTATCAAAATTGTAAGCCAGCAACCTGCAGGTAACAATTACTGAACTTGTACGGGTAACCGTTATTGTTTGATTGTGCAGACCTGCCGGGTTGGCCTGGGTATTATTTGATGTTATATCCAGTTGCTGGTCGGTAGAATTAAACTGGTAAAAGGCATTTTCTAAACCAGACCATGAAGCTGCACTGCCCGGCCCGTTGGATTTTAGTATTTGCCCGCTGCTGCCTGTATTTCCATATACAGCCAAAGCACCATTGGCCTTTACTGCAAAACGTTCATTAAATGTACCCGCCGCATCGTAGCCGATGGCAACATCCGCATTGGGGTTATCTGAATATATCTGCAGGCGGTTGCCTGAAACGCCGAAGCCAACATCGCCTGTGGCACCGGGATACAACGTGATCTTTTTTTCCAGTGTGGCAGCAAAGGAAAGGGGGGCATTGGGATTGTTATTGCCAATACCCACCCGGCTATTCAACGCATTGTAGGTGAGTCCCCAGCCGCCCGGGCCACCGTAAAAACCCATGTTTTGATTATTTTGTACACCTATAAAACCCAATGTACCACTATTGTCTGCTTTAGTTAACCATATTCCCGGGCCGTAATTTATATCAATTGGGCCGGTGCCATTGCGCATGGTGATCCTGCCACGCAAGTCCAGCGCAACATCACCGCTGTTTATGATCCGCATCCTTTCATTAAAGGCATCGCTTTTTCCATAACCAAATGCAATGTCGTCAACGGCGGTATAAGTATGCAATTGCAACAAACCACTTTGTATTCCAATGCCATAATTATTCCCATCCGCATTTCCATCATCCCATAAAATAATTTTTTGCCCGCTGGCAGGCCCAAAGCTTAAAGGCCCTCTTGGTGTAGTTGTACCGATGCCAACATTACCTTGAGAAAAACAGTACTGACTTATTATCACTAAAGAGAGCAACAGATATTTTTTCATGGTAAAAATTTTTATGAACAGGCAATTTAATTTTAGTGATAATAAAAGAGGTTTCGAAAATGTTTTTCAAGGATTAATGGCAGTATCAACAGGCCCACTAAAAATAATAAACATTTTTTGTTTTCACAAGTTGTTGTTTGGTTATTATTGCCCCATTACAAATCCAGGTTCTTTACAACCGGCATAGATATTAACGTTCAAATTTTAATTTATGATCAAAGCAATTTGCAATACGTATTCGTAATGCAGAGTAAAATTCCAGCAGATGAAATTTACGCCGGATAGGAATGAAAACCACGGTGAGGGTATGCGCAGGGGTTTTGTGCCGTAGTTGTAATGCCCGCCCGGCCAGCCATTCGGACGGGGATAGCCGGACTGTAGTTAAATCAACAATCAATGCCCACGTATCATAAAATAAATCCATCAGTCAGCAACAAATCAATTGCAAACAATAAATAGGTAACCGTTTCGTTTAGAGGGTGTTATTGCTGTTAAGTATTTGACAAACAATAATAAAGATTGCATAATTAACTTTCAGGCATTAACTTTGCAAACCACCGACGAAACCAATTTATTAATTTGTTTGTAAGACAAGACTCAGGGACGATTAAAGATAAACAGTTACAACAGTAAGAATTAACAGACGAGTAAATAACACAAGATTAAGTCGTATATACTGTAAAACAAAATTTTACGTATGAAACACTTACTTTTTGTTGCTGTTGCCACTGGCATTTTTACAGGAACATCCATATCAGCAACAGCGCAAACCAATGTGAACCTGGAAAGGTTTGCTGACCAGGTAAAGCCAAAAGTTAAATTAAGATTTATTGAAGGCATTGAGATCACACCGGGTAAAATAGCTGATGTTGCAGTGACTGTTCCTG
>JAYVUL010000204.1:0-14629 GCA_043787935.1 Chitinophagaceae bacterium
AAGATGATAATCCATTTACGATGTTTGTTACCATTGCCATTCACAATACTTCAATTGCATTCCTTATGGCAATAGGAGGCATGCTGCTTGGGGTGATTACATTGTTTTTTATGTGGAGAAATGGATTGATGCTTGGTTGCTTCCAGTATATGTTTTTTGCAAAAGGACTCGGTTACCAGTCTGTGATGGTGATCTGGATACATGGTACACTCGAAATACTGGCCCTGATCATTTCCTCCACTGCTGGTTTTATTATTGCAGAGAGTATATTATTCCCCGGTACCTACAGCAGGATGCTTTCTTTTAAACGGGGTATAAAAGATGCCCTTAAAATTATGATCGTGCTGGTACCTGTTTTTATCACCGCAGCTTTTTTTGAAAGTTATGTTACACACCTGATGAGCAATACCTATGGCAGGGAAAAAAGTGAAGGTATCCCTGTTGGGGTAAGTGCAACCATACTAATACTTTCGCTGGTTTTTATTGTATGGTATTTCGTTATTTATCCAATATTGCTGAACAGGAAAATCAATAGAAGCCATTTCACCCACAATAACAGTACCCCATAAATGAAGTGCCTGCAATTTATTATTACATTTTGCCTGTTGCTGTTTTGCGGTGCACCTCCGCAGTGCCAGGGGATACAAAAAAAATATGTGTACCAGGATTCAGCTATTTTGTACCCCGAAGCTGATCAACTGCAGGCTTCCGAATCAGGGGAAGAAAGTGAAACGGGATTAACCCGGTCCTTTTTTACTGATACCAGCCTGGTGAATAACCGGTTGGTGTTGTCGGCAGATTCAATAAAGGCATTACAAAATGCCAGGCCATTTGCTTACGCCAAATCATTGGATAGTTTACTGAAAACCTACCGGGACGGGCAGCAGGAAAGCGATGAAAGGGGGACTTCTTTTTTAGACCTGTTTTTTGCTGCCAGGGGAACAAAAATATTTTTCTGGACTGCGGCGGTATTTTTTATAGTATTCATTGTGTACAAATTGTTTTTTGCACAGGGTTTCTTTCAGCGGCAAAGTACTGCAACGAAAGTAACCGTGCTGAATGAAGCGGTAAATGATGAAAAGGGTGCAGCAGATTATAATCGCCTGGTAGGGCAGGCGGTAAGCAATAAAAATTACCGGCTTGCCGTGAGGTACCTATATCTGCAGACATTGCAAAAATTAGCATCGGCAGGTGCAATAGATTTTGCAGCAGATAAAACCAATGCTGCTTATTTACGGGAGTTGTCCGGCAAGGGATATAAAAATCAATTTGCGGTGCTTACGCGGCATTACGAATTTATTTGGTACGGTGAATTGGCCATTGACGAAGCGGTTTATCAACATATAGAAAGCAGGTTTAAACAATTTGACAATAGTTTCAAACAGGATTGAAAAACAGTACTACATACCATTTTTATTTTTTGCTGTTGGCCTTGGTATTGCTTTCCTGTGGCCGGAAGGATAAAGAATTGCCATCACTCAAAGAGACTTTTTCTAAGAATGATGAAAACCCATTTGGAACCTATGTGGCCCACAGGGAGTTGTCACAGTTATTTTACAATAACGAATTAAGGATAAAAAAAGTAAAACTGTCAACAGGGCTTAAGGATAATTTTGATACCGCTTCACTTTATATCAGCATCAGCAAAAATTTTTTTCTCACCAGGGATGACCTGGAGATGATGCTCAACTATGTAAAAAGTGGCAATAGTATGTTTATCAGCAGCGAAAATATGGATACTGCTTTTTTGAATACGGTCGGATTGGTTCAAAATAAAATAGGGAGCAGCTTTACGGATTTTTTTTCTCAATTGAAATATACAGCTGTAAAACTGCAGCCTGCCGTTTACAACGACAGTTCGCTTTTTCGATATTACTACCTGCCGCTCAACAATTTTTTTACAACAGGTACCGGAAATACAATGACAAAAGTGCTGGGTACAAATGAAGATGGCAGTACAAATTTTTTGGTGCTGTTTTATGGCAAGGGCCGTTTTTATCTTCATGGTGAGCCAAGGGTTTTCAGTAATTATTTTTTGCTTCAAAAAAATAATTTTCGTTACCTGCAACAATCTTTTTCCTTGTCACCAGCAGTGCCGGAGCGTATTTTTTGGGATGATTATTATAACAAAAGAAACAGCCCGCCATCTGCTAAGGCTGATAAAACAGGAATAGCTGTATTATTACAGTACCCTGCTATGGCATGGGCCTACTGGCTTGCGGTAGGGTTACTTTTATCATACCTCTTTTTTGGCAGCAAGCGCAGGCAGCGGATCATTAAACCAGAAGTACCTAATGCAAACACCACTGTTGCATTTACTGAAACAGTGGGCCGGCTGTATTTGCAAAATAAGGATAACCGGGATATGGCTGATAAAATGATCACTTATTTTTTAGAGCATATCCGCAACCAGTATTTTTTGAACACTAATAATTTTACCGGTGAATTCATCGGTACCTTAAGCCGAAAGGCCAATGTACCCCTGCAGGATACTGAAAGATTAATCGATTTAATTTGTACTGTTCAGCAGTCTGCTGAAATAGACGACCGGCAATTATTATTATTGAACAGGCAGATAGAAAAATTTTATAAACATAAAAAATAATGGAAGAAAATCTTTTTGAACAAAGGCTTCAATTGAACGGACTGCACCACAGCATCGAAAATATCCGCACCGAAATCAGTAAAGTAATTACCGGGCAGCACCAAATGCTGGACCTGTTGTTTACAGGACTGCTTTGTGACGGACACATTTTAATTGAAGGAGTACCCGGTGTGGCCAAAACACTCACTGCCAAGCTGATGGCGAAGATCATTGATGTTGATTTTTCCAGGATACAGTTTACTCCCGACCTCATGCCAAGTGACGTGGTAGGAACCACTGTTTTTAACAGTAAGGAAGGTGAGTTCACCTTTAAGAAAGGCCCTGTTTTCAGCAATATCATTCTGATAGATGAAATAAACCGGGCACCTGCCAAAACACAGGCAGCCTTATTTGAAGTGATGGAAGAACGGCAGGTGACAGTGGATGGCATCACCCACGAAATGCAATATCCTTTTATCATCCTCGCTACGCAAAACCCTATTGAACAGGAGGGCACTTACCGTCTGCCTGAGGCACAACTTGACCGTTTTATTTTTAAGATAGATGTGCAATATCCAACCCTGCAGGAAGAGATCAGTATTTTAAATAACCAGCAGGGAAGAACACAGGCACAATTGCTGCAGGAAGTAAATAAAGTATTGTCGCCGCATGATATCCAGGAATTCAGGAAACTCATCCAGTTGGTGATTGTAGAACAGCGGCTGATAGAATTTATTGCCAGGATAGTAAATGAAACCCGCAATAATCCGGCATTGTACCTTGGTGCATCACCCCGGGCATCCCTGGCAATTTTAAGGGCTGCAAAAGCTACTGCAGCAATCAGGGGCCGGGACTTTGTTACGCCGGATGATATTAAAGAAATGGCGCTACCGGTATTAAGGCACCGCATCATCCTTACCCCTGAAAAAGAAATGGAAGGGGTTACGCCGGATGAACTGATTGAAAATATTTTGAAAGCGATTGAAGTGCCGAGATAAAACCACCGTCGGCTGAAGGGGTAAGGCAGCAGTTTGTAAATGTAGAAAGCTTTTACTTATTTATAGCCAGGGTTTTAATAAATAAATGGATAACAATTTTTAATACGTTAAAATACTCCACGCTGGTCAGCGGGGATGGGGAATGAAATTCTACAAAAAATATATCGGCGATCTTTTTATCACTGCCCGCTTTTATTGGGTGGTTAGCATCTGCATTATTTTATTCATCACTTCCTTTTATTATCCCCCTATATTCATTCTGCCAAAAATATGCTGGTACCTGATATTGGCACTTGTTGGGATAGATTATTTGTTTTTATTTATTATGGGAAGACATCCGCAGGCCAAAAGATTGATGGCAGAACGGTTTAGTAATGGCGATGAAAATAAAATAACGTTGCAGGTTACAAATGCCATGCCTTTTGATGTGGATATGGAAATAATTGATGAATTGCCGGTGCAGTTTCAAAAAAGGGACTGGCAAATCAACAGCCGTTTCAAAGCAGGACAGCAGAAAAATATATCTTACTCCGTAAGGCCTGTTGAAAGAGGTGAATATTATTTCGGCAATAGTATCCTGTATGTAAAATCAAGACTGGGTTTGATCATGCGGCGGCATACCGTACCTGCAGAGGCAATGGTGCAGGTGTACCCGTCTTTTATGCAACTGCGTAAATATGAACTGCTGTCCAGGACAACCATCCAAACAGAACATGGCAGCAAGCGCCTGCGTAAGATGGGCCATAGCATGGAGTTTGAGCAAATAAAGGAATATGTGAGGGGCGATGATATACGTACCATCAACTGGAAAGCCACGGCCCGTAAAGCCGGGTTGATGGTGAATAATTACAGCGACGAAAAAAGCCAGCAGGTATATTGTATCATCGACAAGGGGCGCCTGATGAAGATGCCTTTTGGCAACCTGAGCCTGCTGGATTATGCTATCAACAGTACGCTTGTACTCAGCAATGTGTGCCTTCAGAAACAGGATAAAGTGGGGCTGATCACTTTTGCCAACAAAATGGGCAACCTGTTGGCCGCCGACCGGAAGCCGATACAAAAAGCCAATATCCTGCAACTGCTGTACAACCAGGAAACAGCTTACCTGGAAAGTGATTTTGAAATGCTGTACCTGCAGGTACGCAGCAGGGTAAAACAACGCAGCCTGCTGATCCTCTTTACCAATTTTGAATCTTTATCCGGCCTCAAGAGACAACTTCCTTATCTCCGCAGCATGGCCAAATATCACTTGTTGCTGGTGGTATTTTTTGAAAACACCGAACTCACCAAAATGGCTGCCACCGATGCCGCCAATCTTGAAGAAGTATATGTGAAAACCATTGCCGAAAAATTTGCCTGCGAAAAAAGGCTCATCGTAAAAGAATTATTGAATCATGGTATTTTATCCATCCTCACCCCACCCGAACATTTAACCGTGAATGCCATCAATAAATATTTGGAATTGAAAGCGAGGCAGGCGATGTAATTACGGTATATAATTTCAACTTCCACATCATTTTTTAGTTAATTCCAGCAAAATTAAATTAACGCACGATTGTCAAATTGATATTCGGATCAATACTTACACTTTGATCATTAATTCTTTCTTGTACTATTTTTTTTATGGAGATAGAAGATTTGGTGTTTAATGCAGGGATGCTCCCGGCACTGTGGCCGCAATGTTTTCCCGGCTATGCTCAGGCGCGCACAGAGTGGTAGCTGGAAATTCCCATCATACAGCATTCAATTCGATCCTTTTGCCCAGCCAGCTTTGCTGCGCCGGAATAATCCAATGCTCTTCCAATTCTTTTTTAGTCAGCACCGTATTATTAAAGTATAAAGTAGCTGCACCAATAAAATTATTCTGCACTGCATAGTTGAGTTGGGAGAGGGACAGCAGTTCTATTTTATCTTTTACTACAAAAGCAAGGGTTTGCCTTTCGAAGAGTTGTACGCCAAATTTTTGTTCCATTTCTTTTACAAGGCGTACAGAACTGTCGGTGCTGCAACCGCTGACACCTGTGGCGGTTTCATCTGCCATCAATACAATGAACTGTCCGAAGAATAAATTGCCATAACCTTTTACCGGCGTGCCATGGCTTTTCCAGTCAGCTACAAATGTTTGCAGCATGTCTTCTATCTGCAGGGCTTCGCTGATCATAAATAAACGGCTGCTTTGATAGATCCATACTTTGGAGCTGTCATTGAAATCGACGGGTAAGTGTTGCTGAAATTGTAAATTCATGTTGCAAAGTTATAGTGAAACGGATACAATGTATTGTTTCATTTATGCCATGGAAGCCGCAATCAATTCTGCAATGTCCAGCACCTGTACTTCTTCTTCTTTGTTGCTGTTTTTTACACCGTCAGACATCATGGTATTGCAAAAGGGACAGGCTGCAGCGATAATATTGGCGCCGGTTTCCAGCGCTTCTCTGGTTCTTTCCAGGTTAATACGGATTTCGCCTTTTTCTTCTTCTTTAAACATCTGGGCACCTCCGGCCCCGCAGCAGAGGCCATTGCTTTTGCAGCGCTTCATTTCCACCAGCGCCACATCCAGTGCTTCCAGCACTTTCCTTGGTGCTTCGTAAATATTATTTGCCCTCCCAAGGTAGCAACTGTCGTGGTAGGTTATTTTCTTTCCTTTAAATCCTCCGCTTCCGGTCATTTTTATTTTGCCTTCATCAATCAACTGTTGTAAAAAAGTGGCATGATGGATCACTTCATATACACCACCCAGCTCAGGGTATTCATTTTTTAATGTGTTGAAACAATGGGGGCAGGCGGTCACTATTTTTTTTATCCCATACCCATTCAGGATACCAATGTTTTGATACGCCATCATCTGGAACATAAATTCATTGCCTGCACGCCTTGCAGGGTCACCGGTGCACATCTCTTCTTTTCCCAAAATGGCATATTTGATTTTAACCTTTTCTAAAATGGCAACAAAGGCTTTGGTGATTTTTTGTGCACGCTGGTCAAAGCTGCCGGCACAGCCCACCCAAAACAACACCTCTGGTGATTCTCCACTGGCGGCCATCTCGGCCATTATCGGTACATGCATATCGTTGGTTTAGTTTGCAACAAATGTAATTACTATTTCACGCAAAGAAAACAGGTTTTTCATGCAAAGAAAACAACGAATACAAAGTATACAAAGTTTTATTTGTTCAGATATTTCACACAAGGAGAACAAAGGGATGCAACTTTCTTTGTCTTCTTCGTATTCTTAGTCTTCTTTGTGTGAAAAAAACTTAAAATGGCTTTCCATGTGTCTGGGATATCACCCACCTGGTAATGCCGGGCATTAGCTTCATGCTTCGGACAAGGAAGTTGGTGCGCCATTGCCCGCCAAAAAAACTTTGCAATATCCTGCCGGTTCTCAACCTGGCGGCAAAAGCCTTTTTCCAGGCAGCAGTATATTTTTTTTCTAATTGGGGCCGGGTAATAGTATGTTGCAAAAAATCATTTATTACGGATGCTGCTATCTTACTGCCATGCAAGGCCATACTCATTCCGTTGCCGCATAATGGTGTTATCATGCCGGCGGCATCACCCAGTAATAAAAGGTGGTCATGCACCTGGGTCTTTTTGCTGAAAGAGATTTGCGAAATGGTAATAGGGGAATTAAATATCAGTTCACTATTTTCAAAGATATTTTTAAGGTGCCGGTTTTTATACAATACATTTTGTTCCATCTGTTGTATGGAATTATTATTATTGGCCAGGTTAGCAGCAGAGCTAAGGTAGCAGAGGCAATATTCATCCTTGTCAATTTTTGCCCTACCGCAATACCCATTTTTAAAATTGTGGAGGGCAATAGTATCAGCTGCAAAATTTGTTTTGATATGGTACTTAACCCCCACGTAATTGCTGAGTTTGTTGTTTTTATGGAAAATAAAATCCCTTTTCCATTTAATATCCAGGTTGCTCCGCTTGCCAAAGCTGCCGCAGCAAACGCTACTGGTAAAATTTCCCCTGGTGCTTTGCAGCCGAAATGTCTCATTGATGAAAACAACCTCTTCCACTTTGCATTTTTCAAATACAGATACATTGCTGTTCACAGCAATTTGTTTAAGGGCTTCATCCAGCGTAAACCTGCTGATACCAAAGCCTCCCAGCGGCAGGGAAGCCGTTAACATCGTTCCGTTGGGCGAACTGACAATCAATTTCTTTATCCTGGGCAAATCCATTTTGGATAAGGGGAGGCCGAGTGATTCAATAAAATTCCAGCTCTCCATGCTGAT
Source organism: Chitinophagaceae bacterium (assembly GCA_043787935.1). Classification (GTDB taxonomy): domain Bacteria; phylum Bacteroidota; class Bacteroidia; order Chitinophagales; family Chitinophagaceae; genus Ferruginibacter. The sequence continues at coordinate 7,833 of JAYVUL010000204.1, forward strand.
ATATTCTCCGCACACTTTGTGAAAGGGATACTGTTCTTTTTCCAAAAGTGCAACACGGTAACCCTGCCTCCCGAGTTGTATAGCTACACCAAGCCCGGCAAGGCCACCACCAATAATGGTTACATCATATTGCTGTGTTTCATTCATTGCGGAAAGTTATCAGATACCTGAATGCCCATTTCCATTGCAGGGAATATTTTTCAATGCCTGCCTGTTGCAGTAACTGTTGCCATTCTTTTTTTGTAAACCCCCTCGCTACAGAAAGAGGGGCATCATTTTTTACCAGGTACGAATCAGAGAACAAAGATGTAATTAATTTTATAGAATAGTATGCAACTAAATGGCGCTGGAGGTCATTGATGAAAAAGCCCTTTGTTGCATTTTGTTTCATCCATTGCAGCATGGTTACCAGTTCAGCTTCTTTAAAATGGTGACAAAACAAAGAGGAAAAAATGATGTCAGGTTTTTTTTGAGAGAAGTCTGTTTGTAAATAATCATTTGCCATCCATGTTGCCCCTAAATCGCTGCACTGGCTTTTAGCAAATGCTATACAGGCAGGTTTGATATCTATGCCAATAAAATTTACCGGTATGTTTTTATTGCGGCACCATTTTGCCAATGCCAGTAAATTATCTCCTCCGCCGCAGCCTATTTCACAAATGGTTAATGCGGTAACGGAATCTTGCTGGTAAAGAATCTTTTGTAAACCACTGATAGAAATAGCGTGTCCGCCCAAATACGTATTGATGGTATTCAGTTCTTCCATGTTATGCTGTATATCAGCAAAAGGCACCTGTTCATCATCAAGCAATTCTTTTTTATCCGATCTTGTCTGCAGGTTAATCATATACCGCTATAAATGTTTCCATTGTTATCCCCGGACCGAAAGCAGCACCGAATATAGTCGTGTTGTCGTTATCAAATTCCAGTTGCAGTTCCTGCAATATCTTTTTCAGCACAAATAAAATGGTTGGCGAACTCATATTGCCATAATCATTCAGCACCTCATAGGAATATTTTAAATCAGGCTTTGTTAATTCAACACTTTGCCCGATGGCTTCCAGTATTTTTTTTCCACCCGGATGAATGCACCAGTAATTAATATCTTCTTTTTTGATACCTGCATTATCAACTGCTTTTAGCACCAGGGTATTAAAATCCTCTCTCACCAACGCAGGCACATAGCCCGATAATGTCATTAAAAAACCTTTGGATGACAGTTGCCAGCTCATATCCTTTTTTCCATTAAAGGCAATATCTGAAAAGAAACTTTTTATTCTCAATCCTTTTAAATTACTGTTGTTGTGTTTAACCAGTGCCGCAGCACAGCCATCCGCAAACAACAGGGTAGAGGTAATATTATCAACAGAACTTTCTTTTTGAAAATGCAGTGTACACAATTCAATACATACCACCACCACATTCGCTGAAGGATCGCTGCTGCATAGGGCATCTGCCAGTTTTAGTCCATGAATGGCTGCATAGCAACCCATAAAGTTTACAGAGGTACGGAAAATAGTAGAAGGCAGGTTCATCGCTTCCATGATATCGAGATCCAGGCCGGGAGCGCTCATGCCCGTGCAACTTACAGTAATGAGATGGGTAATTTCATCAGGTTCAATTTTTCCTTCAATACAATCATAGATCGTTTTTACAGAAAGGGGTGCCGCATGTTTGGCATACCAGTCCATCCGTTTTTCCAACCCCGGAAAGGGTTCCAGGTTTTTGGCTTTGCTGTAAAACTCCCTTTGTTCTGCAGGCAGGCTGTAATCAGGTATCACGCTGAACCGGGTATTGATATCACTGTGGCGGTAAAGAAACTTCAGCTTGCGGCTGTCGTGTTCATCCTTGCTGTAAATGGTATCTGCAAATGAAAAAATATTTTCCTGCAGATGTTTATGTTCAGGAACACCTGTTGCTATCGAAACTATTTTGCCCAAAATTTTTCTATTAAAAATAATACAATAAAAGCTGCATTGGTACAAACTGAGGCCAATACTGTCATCCGCATGGTATTAACGAAATTAGCAGCCGATTGGTTGTTATAAACCTGTTTAAACCACCAGGAAAAATACAGGAGTACCGGAAGTAAAAATAACTGTACCACTATAAATCCATTTATCTGAAAAGTAGATATCAAATGATAAGCCAATGTGGACATCGCAAAAAAGTAGATAAGGGCTGTGAAAAGAAAGGTTCCGGTATATCCTAACAACATGCTCATGGTTGTTACCCCATCTTCCTTATCCTGATGGTGCTGGTAAATTTGTGTCAGCGGATAAAAACCCCCGATCAGTAATGAGGCTGCAATCATGCCGGGAACAGGAATATCAAGTGTTTTATCCATGCTGCATCCATGCATCACTAAAAAAAAGGTAACCGCACCCTGGAAAATAACCACCGTTACATAACCGCCAACAGGATATTTTTTCAGGCGTATGCCACGGTAACTGTAAGCACGGGATGCCAATATGTAGGCCAATATGCCTGCTGTAAAATACCAGCTGATTAAACCACTTAATAAAACTGCCAGCATATCTAACCCAATGGTTACATGCAAAAGCTGCTTTGTAGGTTGTTTTGGGGATTTTACTCCCCCAATGCTCCCGGTATCCCTGTCCATGTAGCTGTTGTATCCATTGCTTGAAGGGTAAACCAGTACATGGAGCAGGATGAAAATTAATAGGGTATCTGTGATATTAATCTTATTGGTTTGGCTTAATGCAAACCAAAATACCGGCATCAAAAAAAACGAAAAATGAAACCGCAATAATTGTATGGTGGATGATTCGATCAATAGCTTAATTTATCGTGTAATTTAAGTTAGTTCTGTCAGGAATTTTTAAAACAATGGGGATTGATATGGGTACAACTTTTATGGCTGCATGAAAGGGCACACCAGGTGAAAAGAATGCGGTGCACAGCAATAATCTTTGCCGATTTATCATGAGGATGTTTCTTTTGGGAAAGATTGCTGGCAGCCACGCTTATCTCAAACGGAGGGTTTATTGGAATCTTTGCCCTTACAGCCACCAAATAACTGCCCGGGATATTCCCTCACAAAGAGGGCATCAGTAAATTGAATGATTGCCGCGGGTAATTATTTACACACATCCTTATTTTTAAAAAACTACATTTGAAACTGCTTTTTTTAACTGTTTTCAAATGGATAATGAGGCCTGTTAATTTTCAAAATTGGATGTAATGGTTTCATTTTCAGCAAGGCGGGCGAGGTGGAGTTTTTTATTAAGGATCATATCTAAATAATTGTGGCCAGGTATATGTTATGGGGTAGCATTTGATGTGAAATGTTAATAAGATTTGTCATCCGGAATTTGTCACAATATCACCACCGAAAAATCGTTCTCCTTATTGATTAGACAAAAAAATAGTTATGGTAACTAAATAATTTAATCGCTTTTTGCCTGGATTACTAAAGCAACCATTATTGTTTTAAAAATTCAGTAATAAATACCTTATCCAATAAAACTATGAAACAGCAATCCTTCCTCAAAACAAAAAAGCCCTCCGGGTCAGCACTTTTTTATTTGGTGGTGAGAACCGGCATTTTGCTGCTAAGCCTGCTGTTTTTTACTTTTTCTTCCAAAACATTTGCTCAAATTACTGCTGTTCAGTCCGGCCCCTGGAATGATCCTGCAACATGGGATATAGGTGTACCAACTGCTGTTGATGATGTTATTATCGCATTGGGCATCACCGTAGATGTTACGTCCACGGGAGAAGCATGCAACTCTGTATGGGTTGGTACAGGGGATAATCTGAACAACGGCACTTTAATACTGACTGGCACATCATCCTTAACAGTGACTGATGCAATTATTTTAGGCGATGTGGCTGGGGCAACGGGTACCATCAGTATGGCTTCAGTTAATGCTGTATTGTCTTGTGGTTTCATTACTGAAGGAGACCCAAACATTAGTGGTGTTTTTGATACTAACGATGGTACGATTGTCTTTACCGGTGCAACCAATCCTCTACCAGATAATTTATTCCAGTTTAATAACCTGCAGATTGATAACGGCACCACCACCCTGGTAAACTCAACAATATTAATTGATGGTGACCTCACCGTAAACAACGGTGGTACCCTGGATTTGGGAATTAATGCGGCAAACAGGAATTTAGCTGGCGGTACGCTTACCATTGCAAATAACGGCACTTTGAAAATAGGCGGAACAGGTTCAATGCCATTTAATTTTAATACGCAGGTTTTTGCTGCAGCGGGTACTGTAGAATATTATGGAACTAATCAAACCGTTTCTATTTTAAATTCAGGGCAGGCCTATGGAAATTTGATTATTTCAGGCAGTGGCACCAAGACACTGGTGGGAGATATCAATTTCGCCGGGGATTTAACCATTAACTCCTCCATCCTGAACCTTGGCAAATATGTTGCTGACAGGCTTAGTGCCGGAGGAAGCTTAACCGTAGCTAACGGCGCTACGTTGCGCATTTCAGGAAGCCGTAGTTTACCCGCTAATTTTTCAACTCATGCAATTGGTGCCACCAGTACAATTGATTACCGTGGAACTTCTTCACAAAATGTGGCTCCGTTAAACTCCGGCCAGAAATACGGCAACCTAAGTATCATTAACAGTGTAAAAACCCTTACAGGTAATATTACTGTTGCAGGTACACTCACATTTGGGGGTACCCCAAACAGGCTTGCCATTAGCAGTTATACCCTCACCTTAGAAGGAACTATTTCCGGCTCGCTTTCCAGCTCCAGGAATTTTACCGGCTCGGCTGCAGGCAGCTTAGTATTGGCTGGTGCGCTTAGCCGTACGGTGTATTTCGACATTACCACACCCGGTACTACCAATGCTTTAAATAATTTAACCATTAATCACAATTCAAAGATCACCACACTTGGAAGCGACCTGGTAGTAAATGGAACTGTTACTTTTACAGATGGTAAACTGTCATTGGCCGGAAGAACACTTACGCTTAAAGGCAATGTGGTTAATACGGTAACAGATGGCTTAAAAGGCAGCACTACCAGCAATATCATTGTAAATGGAACAGCCAGCCCGGTATTATATTTCGACCAGTCAACCAATGGAACTACCAATGCATTGAATAATTTTACAGTTAACAGCACCAGCCAAACAGTTACCCTTGGCAGTAATGTAAAAATCAGCGGTAACCTCACCGTTACTGCGGGTGCATTAGACCTCTCTATTTTTTCCGGCAGCCGGACGAGCGCCGGCGGTACTTTAACAGTATCCAATGGGGCCACTTTAATAATTGGAAGCACCAATACTTTTCCTGCAAATTATAACACGCATTCCATTGGCCTTACCAGTACCATTAACTATGCAGGTTCCAATCAATACGTAGCCGTTTTAAATTCTTCACAGAATTATGGTAAGCTAACTATTAGTGGCTCTGGTACTAAATCTTTAGCCGGCAGCATTACCGCATTCACCAATCTTACAATTGCGGGAGGTAAATTATCTATAGGAAACAATTCACTCGTCATTAGTGGCACTGTTAGCAATACAGTACTGCAGGGAATAACCGGAAGTACCAATAGTAATATTGTATTTGATGGAACTGGGAGTGATGTGGTGTTATCTTTTGATCAAACAACACCCGGCACATCGAATACATTGAGAAATTTAATCGTTAATTCAAGCACGAAAACACTTTCTATTGATAATGCATTGCAGATTTCCGGAACGGTATACCCATTTTCCGGTACGTTATCTTCCGGAGGGAACCTGACCCTGGTATCCACTGCAGCTAAAACAGCCAATGTATCTACGGGAGCCAACGCAGGCGGATATATTACAGGAGATGTTATTGTTGAAAGATACATTTCTGCAGGGCGCAAATGGCAACTCCTGTCGGTAACAACTACCGGACCTCAAACTATCAATGAAGCCTGGCAGGAAGGTCAACCAGGCGGAAGTGTTGGTTCTACCGGGTATGGCACCTGGATAACAAGCAATGATCCCAATGCGCTTTCGCTGGGGTTTGATTACCAAACACCTGGTAACAGCCTGAAGGTTTATAATCCGTCAACAAATGACTGGTCATGGGTTTCTAATACGTCATTGCCCATTGCATCCAGTGCAGGCTATATGATTTTTATCAGGGGCGACAGGGGATGTACCAGCACTAATTCAAACGTATCCTCTACAGTATTGCGCACAAAAGGTACCCTTAACCAGGGCGACCAGCCTGCCTTCAATGTTACTGGTGGTAAATTTAGTGCATTGGCTAATGCATTCCCATCTGCAATTGATTTCAGGTTTTTGAATAAATCGGGCAGTATTGATAATGTATTTTATGTTTGGGATCCAAAACTTACCGGTGCTTTGGGATACGGGGCTTTTCAAACTTTTACACTTAATGCAGGGAATTATACTGTTACGCCAGGTGGCGGCAGCTACGGAAGTGGTGGCTCGATCAATAACACCATACAATCAGGGCAGGGTTTCCTGGTGCATGCCACCGGAATAAACGGCGATGTTCAAATACTGGAAAGTGCCAAGAGCAGCAGTAGCATACTCGTAGCAAGGCCTATGCAGCCATTTACACAACAACTGAGGGCAAATTTATATGTAATGAGAGGAGCTGACAGGATACTTGCTGATGGGGTATTAGCACAATTTGATGATACCTATGCAGAGGCTGTAGATGGAGAAGATGCCCAAAAACTGGCTAATATTGGTTTAACTTTCAGCATCTCCAGCCATAATAATAGCCTGGCTGTTGAAAAAAGAAAGCCCCTTTCCAATCCAGACACTATATTCTTTAAAGCAGCAGGA
>JAYVUL010000205.1:0-7935 GCA_043787935.1 Chitinophagaceae bacterium
ATAGATACTGATACCGGTAATTAACCAGAAGGCTGCATCTTTTTTATATGCTGTTTCATCATCCAGCATCAACAGGTTAATATAAAACAACAGGCAATAAAACAATATTCCTCCTGCTTCAATTGCCAGCATAGGGCCGCTGAATTTCAGGAAAGACTCAAAAAAAATATAACTTACCAGGATGATCATAATAATTGCCAGGAATATCATTTTTTTAAATTGCTGCAGGAAAGGTTGTGTGATCTGAATAAAAAACCAACTGAATAACAGGAAACGGATGATGGAATGAATATTGTAAAAAACGGCATTATCTCCTTTCCTGGAAGAGAAGGAAAATACCAGGTGGTTTTTCCAAATATAATCCTGCAGGAAATTTATTACGAGTGCTACACACACATACACTGCCATTGGTTTTGCGGCAGCAGGATTTTTTTTACTCCATAGCATTACTGCCAATGGAATTGCCAAAGCCCATACCTCACTCCAGTCAAGAATTTGATTTATTAAATTATGCATAATTTACCAGCGATATGGATAACCTGCAGCATCTGCAGGTGGGCAGGGATTCATTACTAAAAAATCCACCCTTCGGCTAAGTACCACCTCCGGATCAATCAAATTGTTTCCCGCATCAAAAGCGGTTAGTAAATAAGAAATGTAAATTGGATTTTTGACACATGTTGTAGCAGTAGCGAGGTAATACGACACTCCTGGAAGCACAGTAATCAAACTATCAATATGCCGGGAACTTATTTCATAATTGCATCTTATATTCTGGCTAAGCAAGGTTTCATTTGTGGTGGGTATAATTAATCTGCTGTATGTTCCGGGTGGCAATACGCCTGGCACAAGGATTATTTTTGAAACCGATGAAACCACTCCCGGCTGTTGCTGAAATTTAAAATTAGTGGCAACGCTCCTTAAACTTCGCAAAGTTGGAACATCAACTTTCATTATTGCATATTTAATTTTTGCACTTACAGTAAATTGAAATACCAACACAACAATTATTCCTATTGCAATACCTACAAAACCTACCATAGCAAATGTCTTTTGTTTCATAAACATTTTTTTAAAGGTTAAAAAAGGTGGCAGGAGAGGTAGCTGAAATGAACTCCAATATAATACAGCTTTTTCAAATTACATAATGCCTTTTTGTAATTTCTTTGCGTACATATACGTACCAGCCCTAAAAGTACTTCTACCCACCCTTATCTCTACCCCACAGGTAATTGTCCCTAATTTTATTTTTCCGTATTTGCCACCTTGTTTACGGGCTGGTTTTGAAGCAAAATTTGTGTATTAAAAAACACACATTATGAACTGCAATTTCATCCTCCAGCTAATTTTCTCTTTCACTATTTTTCTTGGCGCATCCAGGATAAATAACACCACCAAACAGTATGCGGTAACCATACCTGCCCAGTCTGCATTGCCCCAGCTAACCGGCAACAGGCAACATGATGCCTCCTCTGTATGGCTGATGTTGTCCTCCCTTACAGAATCTGGTACCCCTGGCCATCATGACCATGACGACACCAGAGTTCATTGCCTGTATTTTGACCGCATCCGCAGAAGGGAATGTGGCTTCTCTGCAAGGTGTGCCTTTGTAAAATTGCTGCTGGTCGTAGTGCATTTATCCCTGTTACTTTTGATGCTTTGCCAGGTATTCCATCCCGTAGTATGAATGCCGCCTCAGCAGGCAGGTTAACGGCAAAGCAGTATTGATACAACTCATCTTCTCCGGCACCCTGCCATGACTATAAATTCCCTGCTGTCAAAGTAAATACTGCCAGGACAGGCCGTTCCAAAAAATATAACCGGAAAATTAGTAAAATCAGTAATTTTTCATTTTCTTTAAATATTAATTTCACTTAAAAAATTTAGCAACATGAAACTTTCAAAAGTATTAATGGCGGTGGTTATTGCAGCTACCGTAAGTTTTGTAAGCTGTACACCCAAAGACGCAGATATCAAGACTGCCATTGAAGAAAAAATAAAAGCCACACCAGACATGATGGGTACCATGGTGACAGAGGTAAAAGATGGCGTAGCCACCATTAGCGGACAATGTAAAGACGATGCCTGCAAGGCAATGTGTGAAAAGGAAATAACCGGCATCAAAGGTGTAAAATCTGTAATAAATAATTGCACCGTTATGCCACCTCCTCCTCCTCCTGCTGCCGCACCAGCTTCTATGGCAACCGTATTAGATGCTGCTACTCAGCAAAAAGTAAAAGATGGCCTAAAAGACATTAAAGGTGTTACTGTAGAATTTTCAGGCGATAAAGCCATACTTACCGGCGAAGTAAGCAAAGCAGACAGGATGAAAATCATGCAAATGCTGGCCGCTGCAAAAGTAAAATTTGACCCGGCCAGTAAGTTAACAGACAAAAAATAAATTAAACACAACAAAAAATAAATAATATGGCATTATCAGATAAATATGCGGAGTTAATAAATACTGCCACTTCCCTTGGCGTTGCCGACCTCGCATCAGCAGAAAAAGATGGCGTGTTACACATAAGCGGCACTGCAAAAAGCACCGCAGACTATGATTCGCTTTGGGCGTTATACGACAAAATTGATCCCGGGATGGCAAGTGGTGATTTGATGATGAATATTGATATTAAAGCCGATGCAGGAGCAAGGCTGAAAGTAACTACAGACACTACCAACCTTAATATCAGGAGCACCCCCAGTACCGATGGTGCTATTGTTGGCAAAGCAGCCCACAATGAAATTGTAACCCTGGTAGAGAAAACGGATGACAGCTGGTGGAAGATAAAAACAGATGCCGGCGAAGAAGGGTATGCTTATGCCCAATACCTTTCTCCGGAAGCATAAATCATACTGATCAATAAAAAAGCCATCCCTCCAATTGCGGGATGGCTTTTTTATTGGGATTTTAAACTGAACTTTGTAAAAAATTACACACAATGAAAACCCACATTAATACAATCGCAGCTTTAATTTTTTCGGCTAGCTTTTTTTCCTGTACCGCACAAAATGCCACCAGCTTAACTGCTGCTGAATTTGAAGCCGGTATCAGCAGCAAAGGCCCTGTTCAGATTTTAGATGTAAGGACACCCGGTGAATATGAAAGCGGCCATATTAAAAATGCGCTGCTGGCCGACTGGAATAATAAAGAAGAATTTAACCGCCGCATGGCCTATGTAGATAAAAACAAACCGGTGTACGTGTATTGCCTGGCGGGTGGCAGAAGTGCTGCAGCAGCAGAAAAAATGAGGGCATCGGGATACGAAAAAGTATATGAACTCAAAGGGGGTATCAATGCCTGGAAAGCCGAAAGTAAAGCCCTTGAAGGGAAAACTGATGCCAAACAAATGAGCCTGGAGGAATTTAACCAGGCGATCAATTCTTCCAAAACAGTGTTGGTAGATTTCGGTGCAGTATGGTGCCCGCCCTGCAGAAAAATGGAACCGGTGTTAAACAGTTTGCAGGCAAACCATCCCGGTAAGTTTAATTTGGTGAAAGTAGATGGCGGAAAAGACCAGGATATTTTGAAAGTGTACAATATAACCGCCTTACCGGTGTTCATTTTATTTAAAGATGGTAAACAGGTATGGAGAAAAGATGGGGTAGCAGAAGAAAAGGAAATGGCAGACCTGTTATAAAACTTTTTTTGTCTCCCGGCGGGTTCCGTTTCAAATTATTTATTTATTCTTTGCACAGTTTCACAAATGCCTGTAGATTTTGGGGATGGATGCCGGAACCACCCGGCGCAGTATCATTTTACAAGGTATCATGCGCCGGTCTTCATTCACCCATTGCCCTGCAACACCAGTTTTACGCCAAAAACATTTTCAAAATTGCGTTGTAGTTTTTCCTTTACTTCCTGCATGTCTGCCTTTGCCTGCAATTCTTTTTCAATAGAAGTCACTTGTTTATTTACAATACCGCAGGGAATGATATGATCAAAATAAGTAAGGTCGGTATTTACATTCAGGGCAAAACCATGCATGGTGATCCAGCGGCTGCAGCGCACCCCCATTGCACAGATTTTTCTCTCCCTGCCGGGGTGATCCGGTTCTATCCATACACCGGTTTCACCGGTACTTCTATTGCCGGCAATGCCGTATTCTGCCAGCGTTAAAATAATTACCTCCTCCAGTTCTCTCAGGTAGCGGCCAATATCGGTATACAATTTTTCCAGGTCAAGTATGGGATAACCTACAATTTGCTCCGGCCCATGAAAAGTGATATCCCCTCCCCTGTTGGTTTTATAAAACTCAATTCCTTTTTGCTGCATTCCCTCCTCACTGATCAGGATATTTTCCATCTTACCACTCTTGCCCAGGGTGTAAACCGGGGGATGCTCACACAATAAAAAATAACTGGTGGTATCAATAGCTGCAGTAGAAGTTTCATTGGCAACATACGCCTGCTGCGCTTCCAAAGCCGTTGCCGCCAGGGCCCTTTGCCGGCCCATCAGCAATGATTTTACCTTCACATTTTCCTGCAACAAAATTTCCTGGTAATCCCATGCCGATTTATAATCCACCCTGCCCAAATCTTTGTATATAACTAACTTCTTATCCACTGCAATTGATTTACTTTGCAAATATAGCAAACGTTAGATTCGTTGAAACCCTTTAAGCCGTTTAAAGGTTAAAGCGGTTCAAAACGAAAAACAGTAAATAAAAACAATGGCCGAAGAAATAATCAACGAAGAAGACAGTAACGAAAGCGAAGAGCTGTACGAAAAACTGGTAATAGAAATCAGCAAGGGGCAGGAGCCGTTGCGGATAGATAAATTTTTGATGGCGAGAATTGAAGGCGCTACCCGCAATAAGATACAACTGGGTATTGAAAATGACATGGTGCTGGTAAATGAAAAATCCGTAAAGGCAAATTATAAAGTAAAACCCGGTGATAAAATTGCCGTTTTTACCAACCGCCACCCCGACAGCAATGAGATCGTTCCTGAAAATATCCCCCTCAATATTGTATTTGAAGATGATGACATCATTATTGTAAACAAACCTGCCGGCATGGTGGTGCATCCCGGCAGCGGCAACCCCAATGGCACTTTGATCAATGCCATAGCCTGGTACTTAAAACAACAAAACCCACACCTGGAGGAAACCGACCTGCCCCGCTTTGGAATGGTGCACCGCATAGATAAAAATACTTCCGGCTTACTCGTGCTGGCCAAAACACCAAAGGCAATGACCGATCTTGCCAAACAATTTTTTAACCATACCGTGCACCGCCGTTACATGGCTTTGGTATGGGGCGATTTTGATAATGAAGGAGGAACCATTACAGGGCATGTAGGCAGGCACCAGCGTTTCAGGAAATTATTTACCACCTACCCCGATGGGGAACATGGAAAGGATGCCATCACCCATTACAAAGTGCTGGAACGTTTTAATTATGTAACCCTGGTAGAATGCAGGCTGGAGACCGGCCGCACCCACCAGATACGGGTACATATGCAATACATCGGCCATCCCCTGTTCAACGATGATTTTTATGGCGGCGATAAAATTGTAAAAGGCACGGTGTTTACCAGGTACAAACAGTTTGTAGACAATTGTTTTTCACTCTGCAATAGACAGGCTCTCCATGCCAAAGAACTGGGCTTTGTACACCCCACCACCCGCCAGCCCATTCACTTTGAAACCGACCTGCCCGGGGATATGCTGCAGGTAATTGAGAAGTGGAGAAACTACAGTAAAGACAGGAATGATATGAGTTGAACATAGCAAATAACTGGCTGTCAGCGGCTGCAGCCCTGCTCAACTGCAGCACCGGCTGTTCGCTTGTAGCCCTCCTGCGTCGGGGCTACCGCTTCCATCCGGCATCCCTTCATCAACATATCTTTATTCAGCAACAAACAACAGGGTCGCGGTGTTGTTTGTTGCTGCGTTGCAACTGTAGTGTTTCTTAATTACCTTTTTAAATGGACCATTTAAAAACTTTTTCATTTGTTTTTCATCGCATATTAGCGTAAATTCATTTGTTGCCTGCTAAAATTACAAAACCCACTGCCAATGGACATATACAAACAGATTGAAACAGAAGTATTGTTGCGAAACAACGCTCCAATTGCTGACTTTGAAAACTTATCACCCACAAATTTTCATTATATACTTTATGACACTTACAATGAAAATTCACCAGTTCATTTTCAAAAAAGTATAGCAAACGAAACTTTAGACAAAGTATCCTTATTTAGAGTCGCAGAAGATTTTATCAGGATAATTGAAAGAGAAAAATTTATTAAACTCACACCACTGGGAGCATTACCCAAAAAAGTAATGGTTGAACTGTATGATAAGAAATATATTTTTGACGAATTAATTGAATCGGGAATTACAAAACTTTGGAAAGAGCAAGACTGCTTAGCAATAATGTGTACTAAAATCGTTTTAGAAATTGCAGGAATTACCAAAAAAACAAATGGTAAAATGACACTTACCAAAAAGGGAGCAACCTTTTTAAAGCCGGAAAACAGGCAGGAATATTGTAAACTATTTTTATCAACTTTTGCTGATAAATTTAATTGGGGATTTAACGACTTATACCCGGATAAGCCCATTGGGCAAGCAGGTTGGACTTTTACCATTTATCTGTTAGGAAAGTTTGGAATGAATTACCAACCTGAAAGTTTTTATGCAGAAAAATATTTAAAAGCACTGCCAGCTTTTTTAAAAGAATTTGAAACAGATGGGCTAAGTACTGATAAAGCGCAATTTACAAGTTGCTTTAGTGCAAGGAGTTTTGAAAGATTTTTAGAATGGTTTGGACTGGTTGAAATTCAAAAGGAAGGGAAGAATTATTTAGATAGAGTTATAAAAATTAGAAGTGCGGAAATTTTGACAAAGATTTTCAATATAGATATATAATAAAGGCGGTTCAATTATCTAACGCAACGCTACAACAAAAATTCACAAATATGAAGCACCAGGCAAAATCTATAAGAGCATTTATTGGAGCTAAAAATTATGAAGTGTCTGGAAACTTTTACAAGGACCTAGGATTTCAAGAGGCTATCATTTCAAAAAACATGTCTTACTTCAAAATTACTGAGACACTGGGCTTCTATTTGCAGAACGCCTGTGTTGAGGATTGGGTTAATAATTCAATGCTTTTTCTTGAGGTTGACAATGTGGAGCAATATTATAATGAACTACAAAATCTTGGGCTTCATCATAAGTATACAAACGTTAAACTGGTACCAATAAGAGACAATGATTGGGGAAGGGAATGTTTTTTACACGACCCTTCCGGGATATTATGGCATTTTGGCGAGTTCAATAAGTAATAGGTGACAAAACAATTCAAATGAAAATGTTTCTTGTTCATACCCTTGTTTCTGATAAAGATAATTTCCAACCAAATAGCCTCACTGCAGCAGTACAGTTACGAATGCTATCAAGTACAAAAATCATACTGGAAGAAGTGCAGCCTGCAATAACCAGGAGTTTCTTATGCCGGGCCGGGGAACTTAAACAATACCTATAATTTGATTCCGGTTTTGGGATTCAACACATGTTAATTGACTTTGTATTTAAGCAATCATTTCGTTTCAATTATCCAACTAATATTTCCGGGCATCCGTAATTCTATTACCCGGCAAAAGGGTTGGTAAAAAAACTATTTACTGCTTAGTCGCTTTTTTTACCTATTTTCAAGGCCTGATGAGGCATTTTCTTCATTATTATTTTCATTTAAGATCCAATGACTTCTTTTTTAGATGTTGTGTTGCAACAACCCTCTTATGGCTGGCGGGACGCTTCGGGTAATTTTAGTAAACCAACTGCTTCTATGTTAATGAAGGAGTTTTTTTCAAGGCTAAATATTTTTAAAAATAAAAAAAACTGGCTGCCCTTTTTCAGCTGGCTGAAAGTGTTGTTTCTCTTCCCGTTTTTTATTTTGTTTGTTACCCAATATTTCAGCTTTGGC
>JAYVUL010000206.1:0-2093 GCA_043787935.1 Chitinophagaceae bacterium
CTGTATTGCTGGTAAACGCATGTTTATTGGCATTGGTGCTGCTTGCTCAGCCGGCACCCAAAAAATATCCGTTGGTGGATATCGCTTTTAAAAAATTTGTGCTTAGTAACGGGCTTACTTTAATTGTGCATGAAGATCACAAAGCTCCCATCATTGCTTTCAATGTGTGGTACCATGTGGGCAGTAAAAATGAAAAGCCGGGTAAAACGGGCTTTGCACATTTGTTTGAACACCTGATGTTCAACGGCAGCGAACATTTTAATGATGACTATTTTAAATTGATGGACCAGATAGGTGCCACTGATTTAAATGGTACTACCAATAATGACCGTACCAATTATTTTGAAAATTTTCCTGTTGCGGCACTTGATAAAGTATTGTGGATAGAAAGTGACCGGATGGGTTTTTTACAAAAAGCCATTGACTCTCCCAGGCTGAACGAACAGCGGGGTGTGGTGCAGAATGAAAAACGGCAGGGAGAGAATCAGCCTTATGCAGTGGCAGAAGAACTAACGGTAAAGAGCACTTATCCTGCAGGCCATCCGTATTCCTGGACGGTGATAGGCGCCATGGAAGATTTAAATGCAGCTTCGCTGGATGATGTGAAGGAATGGTTTAAAACTTATTATGGCCCCAACAATGCAGTGATTTGTATTGCAGGAGATATTAAGGCAGAGGATGCACTGGAAAAAGTAAAAAAATATTTTGGTAATATTCCTGCCAGTCCGCCAATAGCCAAGCATGCTGCATGGACAGCAAAGATGATTGGCAATCATTACCAGCTGGCGCAGGACAGGGTACCACAGGGGCGTATCCAAAAAACATGGAACACACCGGGCTGGGGTACCCCAGAAATGACCTACCTCAATATTTTAATGGACATATTAACCAACGGCAAAACATCCAGGCTGTATAAAAGACTGGTGTACGATGATCAGCTGGCCAGTAACGTTTTTGCCTACACACAGGAAAATGAAATTGGCGGACAATTCAACCTGTTTGCTGATGCCAAACCGGGAGTGACGTTGAGTAAAATAAACGATGTGATGAATGATGAACTAAAAAAAATATTGGCCACTGGCGTTACACCGGCTGAACTGGAAAGAGCCAAGACAAGAGCCTTCACCGGTTTTATAAAAGGTGCCGAACGCATTGGAGGCTTTGGTGGAAAGAGTGATATACTGATTCAGAACGAAGTGTTTGGCGGCAGCCCGGATTATTTTAAAACTGTGTATAAAAGAATAGCGGATGCAACAGCTGCTAATATTAAAGATGCAGCAACTGCATGGCTGGCAAATGGAGAATACCGGCTGGATATTCTTCCTTACGGAAATTTTTCTGCTGACTCATCAGCCTTAGACAGAAGTGTGCAGCCCGCCATGGGTGCAGCTGCTGTGGTAAAATTTCCGGAGGTAAAAGAATTTACATTGAGCAATGGTTTGAAGGTTTCATTTGTACAAAGAAAAGCGGTTCCGGTTGTAAACATGTCGTTGATGATGGATGCAGGTTATGCTGCAGACCAGTTTGGTTTACCAGGCCTTGCATCGCTTACCGGCCAGATGCTGACGGAAGGAACAAAAACAAAAACCTCTTTACAAATAAGCGATCTGCAGGCAGACCTTGGAGCAGGTGTAAGCAGCCGATCTGACCTTGATAAAACTTACTTATCCCTGAACGCACTGACTACTAATTTTGATGCGTCTTTATCATTGTTTACAGATGTTTTGCTCAATCCATCTTTTCCACAAAAAGATTTTGACCGGGTAAAGAAAGAGCAATTGCTTTCTATCAAACAGGAGCAGGCACAGCCGGTTTACATGGGGCTGCGGATACTTCCAAAGTTATTGTATGGCAAGGGTCATGCATACAGCAATCCTTTTACCGGCAGCGGTACAGAAGAATCGGTTGGCAAAATAGTAAGGGATGATTTAGTGAAATTTCACCAGGCATGGTTTGTGCCAAACAATGCTACGCTTGCTGTGGTTGGAGATATTAGTGCAGATGAATTAAAAACAAAACTGGAAAAAAGTTTGGCCGGATGGAAAGCTAAAACAGTTCAGCAAAAAAATATCAGCGAAGTGGCATTGCCCAAT
>JAYVUL010000207.1:0-2785 GCA_043787935.1 Chitinophagaceae bacterium
TGTATTAATATGCGTTGGCCTTACTCAGGTTTTAAGCAAGGCATTAAACGCAGATGTATGGTATGTGCTTATCGGCATTGTGGTGTTTACTTTTGGTTATATGATGTTTGGCGGCGCTAACAGTATGGTATATACAAATATGATACAAGCCCTGCTGAAAGTGGTGGTGGCTGTTATTATTCTTGTATCGGGATATCATTTTTTTACAGAAGATGGCAGTGGTCTTTTTACTAAACTAAATGCAATTGATCCTCAGCTGACCAAACCCTTTAATGCCTCAAGCCCATTATACAGAGATTTTTTTGAAGTGGTCATCTGCCAGTTTATTGTAGGTATTGCCATTGTTTGTCAACCGCATATTATTACCCGTTCTATGTTGCTGAAAAATGATAAAGACATGAACCGGTTTCTTACGGTTGCAGTAGTCCTGCTGCTCTTATTTTTTAGTGTGGTGTTTGCCGGACTTTACGGCAGATTGGTTTTCCCTGGTCTGCAATACAACGGCAGTCATCTGCCTTTAGACGGAGTAATGTCTGCTTATGTTGTCAGCAGTTTTAAGCCGGCAATAAGTTTGTTTTTGGTAGTGGGATTAATTGCATCCGGCATTGCCACATTAGAAAGCCTGATTCAGTCTATAAGCACTACTATTACATCTGATATCATCAAACCTTTAACCGGGGAAGCTGATTTAAAAAATGAATTAATGATTAACCGTTTGGTGATTGCAGTAATGGCAATCATAACCATTTTTATTTCGTACCAACAATTAATGCATCCCGATCTCAGTGTGGGTATATTGGCACAAAACGGAGTGTATGCCTCTTTTTCTGCAGCATTTATTCCGCTTTTATTTGGCATGTTTTTAAAAAATGTACATAAAGCAGTTCCAATTGTTGCATCTGTTGTAGCCATTATTGCCCATTTCAGTATTTACTATGGAAGGTTAACACCTTACATGCAAAACCCCATCAGAAATCCCGGTGTTGCTTCGGCCATAGCAATTCTTTGTTCATTATTGGCAGGTGGGATTGTTTATGCGGTAACAAAAAGAACGATGTTGGCAGCACAAAAAAAATTGGCAATAGTATGAAAAAATTATTGCTGATATCAACGGTACAGCTTTTTGCAAACATTGCAGTTGCACAGCAAAATTGTTTGCCTGTTTACAACCTGCCAGTAAAAACAATACAGCTTTCATTTGGTAAACTGGCTTATGTGGAAAAAGGCAGGGGCCAAACCATTTTATTTATTCACGGGCTTGGTGGAAATTTGTCGCACTGGTTAAAATCAGTAAATGAATTGTCGGCTCTGCATAAATGTATCGCTTTAGATTTACCGGGTTATGGATGGTCAGATAAAAATATTGATACAGAAGTTAAAGACCGGCTGCAGTTTTATGCTGATGCAGTAAGTGAATTTTTAAAAAAGAAAAAGATAAAGAAGGTGATCCTTGCCGGTCACTCGATGGGAGCACAGGTAGCTATCATTACTGCCTTGCAAAACAAAAAAGTAAAGAAATTAATATTAGTTGCGCCTGCAGGCCTGGAAACTTTTACAGAAAAAGAAGCGCAGCTTTTAACCGCTTCTACTCCGGCTGCTGTATTTGAAAAACAGGATGAAACCGTTATCCGTAATAATTTTAAAATAAATTTTTTTCAACAGCCTGCCGATGCAGAACAGCTGATACAGGACCGCCTGCATATAAAAAACTGTGCTGATTTTAAATGGTATTGCGAAACAGTTTCCAGTGGTGTAAAAGGAATACTGGCTCATCCTGTAAAAGATTCATTGCAATATTTAACCATGCCTGCCTTAATTGTATTTGGTGTAAATGACGGGCTGATACCAAATAAATACCTGCACCCCTCTGCTAAAACAGAAGAACTGGCAAAACAGTCCGCTGCATTGATACCCAATTGTAAAGTTATAATGGTGGAGAATGCAGGCCATCTTGTTCAGTTTGAAAAAACCAGTGAAACAAATCGTATCATCAAAAATTTTATACAATAATTTTAATATTAACGCCAAACTAAAACGAAAATGAAAAAACTACAATTGCTTTTGCTGATGCTCACCTTTCAGGTTGTTTTACTGGCACAAAACTCCGGTACAATAACAGGCAAGGTGAGGGATAAGCAAACCGGTGAACCATTAATTGGTGCAACGGTAACAGTAAAGGGAAGCAGCACTCCTGGTTTTACTGATAATAATGGCTCCTATACGGTTACTGTAAAGTTGGGTAAAAACACCATTATTATATCCTATGTTGGATATGAGGAGCTCACTCTTTCAGTTTTTGTGAGCAGTGGCGCAACTGCAAATGCCGATGCAACATTGTCAGTATCCAACAGGCCCGGAAATGAAGTAGTGGTAACCGCTTCCAAACGCCCCGAGAAAATAACCAGGGCCCCGGCTTCTATTAGTGTGATCAGTGCAAAAGATTTTGCTCAATCTTCTTCTTTCAATACCGGTGAACTGGCCTCAAAAATTCAGGGAGTGGAATTTGTGCGTACCGGAGTTACCGGTGTTGGTTTTAATGCAAGGGGTTTTAATAATGCATTCAATGCAAAAATATTATTGATGACAGATGGCCGTAACAGCATGATGGCAGGAAGCAGTGGTTTACCTGCAGGTATAATGAACACCGTCATTAAAGAAGATATTGAAAGACTGGAAATAGTATTAGGCCCTAACTCTGCATTATATGGCCCTAATGCGCACAATGGTATTGCAAATACAATTACAAAAGATCCACGCAAGTGGCAGGGGACTGATATAGTTATCG
>JAYVUL010000208.1:0-3247 GCA_043787935.1 Chitinophagaceae bacterium
AACAACAGCTATTGAAGTTGAACTCCGTTTTGCCTGATAAGTGTATTGCAAATAAGTAAAACTGCGGTGGCGTAAATCAAAATTAGAATATGCCAGTGCCGGAGCATTGGGTAGTATAGTTTGATTAAACTCCCAGTTTGCCTGCGGCGAAACCCTTACCCCATTTGATATATCTTTTGACATGCCATAAGTATAGGATGTTGTTACACTGAATCCTTTAATTTTTTTTGTTACCGTGGCAGATAATTGATACCGGTATCCTTTTGAAGTGTTGGTTAATAAAAATACATTGGTAAATGCGGCATTGTTTTTTTGGTTATTGCCACTGCCCAGATAAACGGTTCTGTTATCGCCTGTGCCAACAAGGGTTTTAGTGCTGTCTTTTAAATTAATTGTTTTAAAAAGAACATCCCTCATTGTTTTTGTATAAACTGCTTCTATGGTAAAACTCCAGTTATTTTTAGTTTTAAATTCTATCCCCCAACTGCTGCGCCACACCTGGGGCAATTTAAAATTGTTATCTAATAAATTTATTTCTCTTATACCCGGTTGGTATAATGCTGCCACTTGTGCCACATCATTTGGCAAAGGCACCACACCGGTTGGCCTAATATCTACATTGCCATATTTATTGCCATTATTGTAATAGGGGTATGCCAGCCATGCAAAAGGCATACGGCCATTAAAAATACCCGAGCCGCCTCTTATAACAAGGCGTTGGTTGCCTTTTGCATTCCAGTTAAAACCAAAACGGGGAGCTGCCTGCGGGGCTTTGCTGGTTGTGTTATTATAACCTGCAAAACCCGGCGTGGCTTTTATTGCTGCATTTATTGGTTCCCTGTCGGGGTAAAGGCTGTGGTCAATACGCAGGCCAAATGTAACACGTACGTTTTTGGCAACAGCAATTTCATCCTGCACATATACGCTTAATAAAACTACCCTGAATTTTGCTGATGAATTATTGCGGTTGTAATCGTAATCATTATTTTGCAAATTGTAAACCCCTCTTATTCGGCTGGGTTTGCCGGCATAAAAATCATCAACGCTGCGGTAAGCCCAACGGCCATTGAAGGCAGTTAAAAAACGATAATCAATATTATAAAACTCATTGTGGGTGCCTGCTGTAAAGGTGTGGTTGTTTTTATATAAAGTAAGATTATCGGTAAACTCAAAAGTTTTTAAGCGCAAACCATACACTGCCGCTTCCCTGTAAGCGCCAAGGTATAAAGTGCTGGCGGTGTTGTAAGTAATTTCTATGTGAGGAAAAAAATTTCCGGCAATATCCCTGTGGTCAATTGTTTTGGTGTATCCCAGAATTAAACTGTTTGAAAAACGATTGGAAAAATTTGATTTTAATTCCATCACCGTACTGTTGGTAGTGCTGTTATGGCGGTAACCCTGGCTTCCAAAATTTAAAACGTTTGCATTACGTTCCAGGTTATCGCTGAATGCCTGTACATAATTATGCCGGATACTGAGTTTATGAACCCGGTTAATATTCCAGTCAATACGGGCAAATGCTTTGTTGCTGTGTACCTGTAATAATTTACCTGTGTAAGTACCTAAATTATATCCGTATCTTTTTAAAACGGTATCATACAGTGCCTGGGCAATTGATAAAGGAATAGCCGATCCTTCACTTCCCGGTTCAAAAGCCACAGGCTCACTTCGCCTGCCAATTTCAACGGCAGCAAAATAAAATAATTTGTTTTTAATAATTGGCCCTCCAACTCTAAAGCCGGTTTGATAATCATAAAATTTTTCAATCTTTATTCTTTTTTCATCTGCACTTTTGCCGGTAATAAATTGATTGCGGCCCGAAAAAAATATTGAACCGTTTATTTTATTGGCTCCGCTTCTGGTAACAGCATTTACGCTGCCCCCGGTAAAATTACCAAGCGTTACATTGTATGGCGATACTTCTACCTGCACCTCCTGCACAGCTTCTAAACTTATGGGCTGTGTTTTAGCCAAACTGCCCGGTGAGCCTGTTGCCTGCGAACCACCTGCACCACTTGCCGGTTCTGTAAATCCAAAGGCGTCATTTAAAGCAGCACCATCCACACTTAAATTATTAAAACGGTAATTGGCACCAGCCAGGCTGTTGCCGTTGCTTTGAGGGCTTAACCGTATAAAATCCTGTAAACTTCTTGTAAGGGTTGGCATCCTTTCTAACTGCTCTTTTGAAATATTAGTACCAACACTACCGGTTTTTTTTTGCCTTGCCGTTGCTGCTGTAACCGTTACTTCTTTTAATTCAACACTATTTAATTTTAAATCTGCATTTAAGTTATAAAAGTTTCCAAGCGTTAAATAAATATCGTTAAATGTTTGTGCAGAAAAACCAACAGAGGTTATAACAACAGTATAAGGGCCGCCGGTTTGCAAATTAGGCAGGGTAAAATTTCCATTTTTTTGCGAAGTGGTAAAATATACAGTGCCGGTGGGCTCATGCGTTGCATTGATAGAAATGCTTTCTGCTACATTGCCTGCATTATTAATAATACCCCTTATGCCCGAACTTGTAATTTGCCCGAAACATGGCAGGCAAAAAATAAGTAAAAAAAGACTGTGAAATATTTTCATAAAAAAATATTTTTGGTAAATATTATTTTACCGGAAAACGTAGCGATGAAAAATGAAGAGAAAGGTATCTTAAATACCGGGTGGCGGAGGACGAATGCTGTTGCAGAAGAAACTGTAGCAGACAATTGATGAATAAATAAATTTATTTTCTTTGTTAGATAAGGAAGCAAGTATACTGGTAATAAATTCTGTTAGGCGATAAAAACGGCTGAGATATTTTTTTACGGCTGTTAAATCTTTTTTAATATTTATTTCTGATAAAACAGTAAGACACTTATATGAAAAACGGGCAGCAATATTTTTCAGCTCTTCAAAAACTGATGAAGTTTGCCAGTTTATTTTTTTAAAATCAGTGGCAATAAATGCTGCTTTTGTTATTCCTATTAAATATACACCACCATTGTGCGAAGGGCCAAATACAAGGTCATTTGATTTAAGATGCTTATCAGCACTAATAATTGCCGCCGCATCTAATTGCAGGCAATCATTACCTGTTACAATTACGTTGGTAAAACCTTTTAAAAAAACTGACTGTATGCCACCGCTTAGTTTTTCACCAAAACTATTACCTGCTTGCTGCTGTTCATCATAAATAAAATAGGGTAAACCGGTTTTTTTTAAAGTTTGCTTTGCATGTACAATAAATGCAGCAAATACTTTT
>JAYVUL010000209.1:0-3754 GCA_043787935.1 Chitinophagaceae bacterium
TGCTGCAGCAAGGCCTACGCCACCACCAACACATTTCCCCTGAATACGGCCAATGATGAACTTCGGGCATTTACGCATGGCATTAATGACATGCGCAAAGCCGCTGAAAAATTTTAATCCTCCAGCATCGTTTGTTATGGTAATCAGTTCATCAAATAAAGCGCCTGCACAAAAGGTTTTGTCTCCCGCGCTTTTTAAAATGATCACTTTTGTTTCCTTGTGTGTTCCGGCAAAATGTATTTCATGTGCCAGATCCTCCAGAATTTTTCCAGGCAATGAATTGCTTTGAGGGTGAAAGAATTCAATTGTAGTGATGCCCTGGTGTGTTTCTGTTTTTACGTAGCCGCCGCTGTCTTCTGTTATCATAAAATAAAAATAATTGTTACTTATTGTTGTTGCTTTTTTACCATGGTCAATATAGTAGCCACTCCAGCCACCTCATCCGATTCATCAAAAAACTCTACCAGCCATTTTACAATGCCTTTATCAATATCATCCCCTCTTTTAAAATCCTCCGGTTTCTCTATCACTCTTTTATCATTGGGTAATTTTTCTTTGCAGGTAAAACGGATATAGATTTCCGCACCGGGATAAACCGGCTTGGTGAAACGCAATTCATCAATGCCATAATTGAGCAGCACCGGATTTATTTCGTAGCTGTCAACAAACAATCCCGCGGCAATACTCATGATAAAATAACCATGTGCCACCTGCCGTTCAAACATAGTTCCTGTGAAGTTGGTGGTTTTTATGTGTGCATAAAAATGGTCGCCACTTAAATCGGCAAAGCGGTCTATATCTGCTGAGGTAATGGTTCTTTTCTCAGTAATGATCTGGTCACCGATTTGCAACTCTTCAAAATATTTTGTAAAAGGATGCTTGCCGGGGTCTTTACCTTTAGCATTGGGTTGATATACTTTGGTGATTTCGGTAATGGTGGTGGGTGAGCCCTGCAATGCGGTTCTTTGCAGGTAGTGTTTCACTCCCCGGATTCCTCCCATTTCTTCTCCACCCCCTGCCCTGCCGGGACCGCCATGCACCAGCAAAGGTAATGGGCTTCCATGTCCTGTGCTTTCCTTGGCGCATTCATTATTCAATACCAAAATTCTTCCGTGGTGGGAAGCGGCACCTATTATATATTGTCTTGCCGTGTTGTAATCAGCCGTTACTATGGTTGTTACCAAACTTCCCTTCCCCAACTTACTTAAAGCAATAGCATCATCTGTATTGCTGTAGGGCATCAAAGTGCTTACCGGCCCAAAAGCTTCAATATTGTGTGGCTCAAATGATGCGTGAGGGTTTTCATTTAATAATAAAAGGGGAGAAATAAAGGCACCTTTTTCTGTATCCGCATCTATTACCTGTACACTGTCTAAACTGCCATAAATTAATTGTGAGGATGCCAGCAGTTTTTGAACCTGCTCTTTAACTTCCCTGCGTTGTATATTGCCTGCAAGGCTGCCCATTCTTACTGTTGGGTTTAATGGGTTGCCAATAATTGTCTGGCTGAGCGCTTTGCCCAATGCGATGTGTACATCGGGTAATTTATTTTCCGGAACAAAAATTCTCCTGATACCGGTGCAGCGCTGACCGGCTTTAAGTGTCATTTCTTTTCTGATCTCTTTAATAAAAATGTCCCATTCCGGCATGCCGGGAGTTACATCATTTCCAAGTACAATACAATTCAAACTATCCGCTTCCATGGTGAAAGGGGTATTTTCCCTCAGTATATTGGGATTACTTTTCAACATCAGCCCTGTGGTGGCACTACCGGTAAAAGTTACCACATCCTGGGCGTTTACATGATTCAGCAAATCGCCCGCACTGCCACAAATTAATTGCAATGCACCTTCCGGTAAAATATTGGATGCCACAATTTCTTTCACCACAGCTTCGGTTAAATAACTGGTAACCGTTGCGGGCTTCACAATACAAGGCATACCGGCTAATAAATTAACGGCTATTTTTTCCAGCATTCCCCAAACAGGAAAATTGAACGCATTGATATGTACCGCCACCCCTTCTTTGGGTGTAAGTATGTGCAGCCCCATGAAACTATTGTGCTTACTCAGGTTGTGGCTTTCACCATCTATACAAAATACGTCATCCGGAAATTTTCTGCGGAGTGATGCATTCGCAAAAAGGTTGCCGATACCCCCTTCAATATCCACCCAGCTATCCGCTTTGGTAGCACCGGTTTGATAAGAGATTTGATAAAATTTATCTAAGTGATTACGTAAATGCAGGGCCAGCGCTTTCAGCATATTGCCCCGTTGGTGAAAGGTCATTTTACGCAAAGCAGGGTTGCCAATATTTCTTCCATACTCCAGGATATTTTTAAAATCAAGCCCCAGGGTGGTAGCAGTGCCAATGGTTTCACCCGTTACTGCATTGTATAATAGTTGACCGTCCCCATCGCCTGTAATCCAATGTCCGTTGATGTAGTTGCCGAGTTTGTTCATGGTGCCAATCGTTAATTGTAACAGCAAATCTACAAAGCAAAAGTGGATTAGATTTTGTTAGTTTGAAGAACAAAAATGTAGAGTGATGCCTGCTCCAGAAATGAAATCAGCCGCTATTAACGAAATCATTGAACCGTGTATGGAGCATGCGGTAATGAAAATATAGGAGTGCCTCAGCAAATTACCGGAGACTCAAAATGATGAGGAACAATATTTATCACAACACCCGGAGACTGTTTTTAATAAACAGGGTAAGAGTTCAAAAATATGACACAATAATTTTGACAGATGATATTTTAAACCTTCTTGATGAGTCCATTGAAATGTATCGGGGAATTTCATAACCCTGGTAAATCAAATCAGACCAAATTGTCTGGCATGGTGCGTTACATGTTTGTAATGCAGCAACACCCATTCCTCAAAATTTAAATCACCAAATACAGGATGTTGGGAAGAAACAATCTCACCAGAAGAAAATTGGTGTACAAAGAAATTGATCTGTTTTTCCAGGTCAGTAACAGCTTCCTTCATTGTTGAATATTGTAATGGCAGTGGTTCGTCAGGTAGTATGGGAACCTTGGTATTTTCTCTGAATTCCTTATCACTCAGCAAAAACGCTTTAAATTTAGGCAAGTGTTCCAAAGGTGTCACCAAAGGGAAATGCAACTGGCCGGTGGAAACTTTAAAAAAGCCGGATACATGCTCCACCATCTGCTGTGGATTCATTTTACCCCATTGGCCAACAGCATCCGCAGGCAAATTTTTTACCAGGGAAATAAAAACACTTTCTACAAAAGCCAATTTATTGATATCCATGAAATAAAATTTACGGGTACAAGCTAAAATAAAAAAACAAGCCCTGTTGCTTGTTTTATATACAGGAAGTTGAAATTGGATATTATAACCGGCTGTCAATTTCGGCACAAATGCGGCTGAATATTTCTTCCACCGTGCCTTCTCCTTTCAGCATCACCACCTTGTCAAAAGTTTTGTAATAATCCGCTACCGCCGAGGTTTTGTTGTGGTAAACTGCAATCCTTTCACGGATCACATTTTCATTGGTGTCATCACTGCGGTCGCTGGTTTCGCCGCGTTTTAACAAACGTTTTACCAGTTCTTCTTCACTCACTTCCAGTGCAAGCATTACCGCAATAGAAGTCTTTTTTAAGTCAAGTAATTTGTCTAAAGCTTCAGCCTGCGCTGCTGTCCTGGGAAAACCATCAAACAAAAACCCTTTTGCCTCCGGGTTAGCATCTAATGAAGAGCTGATCATTCCGATCACTACTTCATCC
>JAYVUL010000210.1:0-7112 GCA_043787935.1 Chitinophagaceae bacterium
ACCGTTACCGTTATACAATTACTGTTAGCAGTACATGGCACTGCATTAAGCGTGCTTGTGGTTACCCTGCGGTAAAAAGTTGTTACTGCTAAACCTGCCGGAGGATCATAGGTTGTTGCTGTTGCTCCTACTATATTGCTGAAGCCCGCAGCACAGCTTGTTGTACTGCTCTGCCATTGATAAGTTAATGCTCCGCTGCCTGTTGATGCTACTGATTCTGTAAATGCTGCCGGGTCGCCGCCTGAACATATTGTTTGATCAGATCCAACTGTTCCACCGGTCACACTATTCACCGAAAGGGTTGCATTAGCAGACGTAGCTGTTCCGCAAGGATTGCTAGCCTGCACATTATAGTTGGCAGAAGCATCCCCTGGCTGCACATTGGTGATGGTTAATGTATTCGTTCCCTGGCCTGAAACGGTAGAACCAGAACCCTGAATGCCATTTACAAGCGCCACGCCACCTATGCGCCATATTATTGCTGGTGCCGGTGTTCCGGTTATTGTTGATGTAAAAGTTGCTGTGCCGCCAACGCAGGATGTAAAATTAGCTGGGTTGGTTACTGTTGGTAAAGTATTGACAGTAATGGTTGCCCTGGCAACCAGGTCATTGGTTGGAACATTGTCTACCTCTGTATTCACTGTGGCACTGCCACCTGTTCCGTTTGAAGTAAATGTAGCTGTTGCAGTTCCTGATGCCTGTATTGTAGCCTGTTGTGCACTAAGTGTGCCCAATGTAGTTGGGCCCCAGGTTACCGTTAGTGCTGGAGGTCCAGGAGGTCCGGTTAACACTGTAAGGTTAGCCACCGGTATTGCGGTACCTGCAGAGTTGGAAAGGAAACTGGTGGTAACTGTAGTTGTATTTCCTAAACCTGCGGGTGTATTACAAATTGGGTTGGGCGATGCTGTTGTTTTTAACTGCAGCCATGGATTAGTGGTTAATATACCCACGCTGGCGCCGCCTACTATGGCAGCCCGGTTACAGGCGCCGGCTGTTGCGGGATCGGTATTACAACCCCACCAATTATTTGTGGCAACCACATTGCCTCCACTTGCTCCGTTGGCATTCATACCCAATGCACTGCTGGCACTGGTAGAGCTGCCACCCGCACTGTTATTATTAAAGCGGTTATAATTGATATTAATGGTATAGGCAGATGAGCCATTATTGGCGATGATTGCGCCTCCAAATGCACCGGGCGCTGTATTATTGGTAAAGGTATTTTTGGTAATATTTGCTGTAAAGACCTGGTTGAAAGGAGCAATCCTGCCCTGTGCTGAGATCCCTATGGCTCCGCCGCTACCCGGCCCTGTAGCCGTTGCGGTATTACCTGTAAAGGTGCAATTGGTAACCGTCATATTACCGATGTTGCCTGCTGGATTCTGGAAGAAGTAATAGAGCGCACCGCCATCTGAATTATCATTGGAGTTATTGGTAAACGTACAATTGGTTGCCGTTAAAGTTCCGGTACCGGAATAGTTTACTGCACCACCAGTTGTACCGGCGGCTGCATCGATCGTGTTGGCATTGAATTCACAGTTGGTTAGGGTCAATGCACTTGTATTACCGGTAGAAGCAAATTCAATTGCTCCACCGCCGTATGGATCAGAGTTAAGGTGCCCGTTGGTGAACCTTACATTATTAATGGAGGTAATTACGCCTACCGTTGCACCAAGAGTGTTCACATTAATACCAAATATCCGGTCCTGGAAAATGCCCACACCAGCCATATTGATAATAGTAGTATTCGGCGATGTTGCAACTCCGTTAATGGTTATATTCTGGTTGTTGGTACTCCCGAATGCGATCCAGGATCCTATAGCAGCGCCTCCGGTAACATTATAGGTACCCGCTAATAGTGTAATGGTATGCGGACCAACACCATTATTATCAGCTGCTTGCAATGCGGATCTTAAGGATATAAGACCAACGCCTGCACCGGCAGTAATAACGCCGGTAGCATTATTGATAGCAGTATAGTTGGGGTCTGTAAATGTGGTTGGTGCATAATTTGTCGCAAATACTGCATTGCCAAAAGCCATGCTACAAAAAAGAAGCAGGGCTTTGAAGGTTTTGAGAAATATATTTGATGTTAGCGACGGGGAATTGTCGAATTGTTTCATAGTGAATTCATTTAACTGTATATATATATAAGATCAATGTTTATTTTTTACAAGTCAGGAGCAAAGGTTTTTTTACGATCTAAGTACGTGGTGGATATACACCCTGCATCGCAATACAATAATTTAATGTTAGAAAAGGCATCATATTATTATGAGGCAAACTTGATCCGGCCTGACTCAGGGCAATTGGGTTCATGTTCTGTGCCGAGCCCAGTGTACTGGAATAATAATTGGGCGGAGGCAACTGAGTACCGGAAGTGCCGAACAAGCGGTTCAGTGGATCTGCCTGTCCGCCTAAGCCTTTCGACAAGACCGAATGGGTATGCCCCGGCATTTCAGACGCAAGCAGGGTATGGTTTTGTTCGCCGCCTGTTTCGCCCAGATCATGCAGTGACAGGCCAGGCCCCTGACCCGGATGCATAGCTGCATTACCCTGCATATCAGGAAGGGCAAAATTGCTTTGGCCATTACCTCCATAGGTTGTACCCAGCAAAGAAAACAATGCCGTATTCTGAGATATCGGCAATAGCTGCCCCTGGCAAAAAGCCCAACCACGGGGGGCAAAATTGAAGGGGAAAATTCTTATTTCTGCAACAAAAGGATTTGACATAATCTGTTTTATTAATTGTTTTTAAACCATTTCATTTTAAACTTTCACTAATTCTGAGAAGGGAAGATTCCCTGCAGGGCAATGCAATAATTCAAAGCCAGGCAAGGCTGCACATTAATATGCGGTTGACTGCCGCCCTGGTTGGTGACTGCAGTTGCCGCCATCTGTTCATCTGTTGTTGGCGAATAAGGCAGAAAGCCGGTATTGGAAGCAAAATAATTGCCTGTGGGTGGTTTTACATCAGGCGCATTGCCGCTGGCCTGCAGGGTATGACTATGCTGGGGCATCTCACCCATAATAAGTGTATGACTATATTCGCCGCCATTCTGCCCCAGAAAAAAACTGTTACCGAAACTAATGGGCGCCCTGCCCTGCAGGTTGGGAAGCGCAAAATTGGTTTGGCCATTGCCACCATAGGTAGTGCCCAACAGAGCGAAGATGGCCTGGTTCAGATTAATCGGCAATAGTTGTCCATTGCACATTGCCCAGCCCCTCGGAGCAAAATTAAAAGAGAATATTTGTATCTGCGATAAAAATGGTTCAGTTGACATTATAAAGTATTTTAAGTCTTTTAAGAATAGATTAGTTGGGTGAAGGGAATACTCCAAACAATGAAATGATGTAATCCAGACAGAGATAGGGCTGAAAATTATTGTGTGGCTGACTGCCCCCGGTTGGCAGGGCTGTTGCTGCATTCATGGCAGCAGGCACACCTCCTGCTGTATTCACATAAGGCTTAGCGTTATTTGATTTGCCCCAAAAGTTTCCTGCGGGGTTGTCGCTTGCGCTTGTTGTACTTGCATTGGGAATATGCGTGTGAACAGGGATCTGGTTAAGATTAAGTGTTACGGTTTCCACGCCATCAGTTTGTGCCAAACTATAAGTAACCCCTCCATTTGTACCCTGGTGTATGGGTAAGCGGCCGCGAAGGTCGGGAAGAGCAAAAGTGCTTTGACCATCGCCACCATAAGTGGTACCTATCAGATTAAACAGGGTTTCATTCTCAGAGATCGGCAGGAGTTGTCCCTCACAAAACATCCAGCCTGCAGGTGAAAAATTGCCGGCAAAAATCCTGATCTCTCCAACGTAAGGTTGTCCCATAATTGTATGATTTTAGTTTCTCTAATAAGCCTTTACAGGTAAAACAACAGTGTTTAAATTAAAAAAAAGCAATTTGTTTAATCAAAGAATTGGAGGATTTTTAAACAGTCAGGTTTTAAAATACAGGATAATTCAATCAGGTTTAAAATTAATAGTTAATAGTTATAATAGCAAATTATTTTTTACAGGCGGGTTTTATTCATAGTATAGTAATATTGACCGCAATCATGATCTTTATTCTTTCAGGTCTTGATAAGAAAAAGTATTTAAGATCAAAAACATTTTTGTTTCTAATAAAAAAGCTATCACCAAAGCGTAATTGCTTTTGAGATAGCTTATCTGCGAATACCGTTTTAAAGGTCTAATCCAACCTGGTCAGTTTAATCACCTGCCTGTTCTTTCCCTGGGTTACCTCTACAAAATAGAGGCCGCCCCGGTATTTGTTCGCAGGTATCATTAATCCAGCCTTTGTAACATTTGCAGATGAATGTACCACTACTCCTGTTGCATCCATGATCTTCACCAAAATGGGTTCATTGCTATTGGAGATTACCCGGATATTAAAATCACCTTCAGTTGGATTGGGATAAACCTTCACAGCAAACCTGTCGGTAACACTTGCTGATCTTGTTATTACAACCGGTGGATCTTTTACCTCTTCAGCCTGAACAAAGGGTGCTGAAGTTCCTCCGCAGATCACATCGGTACATTTACCCAAATGATCACCCTGATGGTTCCCTAAATGTGCAGGAACAGCATTTACACTAATTGAAAGCGTTTGCATATTTCCAGGATTACCGGGTGGCAAATGGCAGAGGAATACTTTACCGGTAGGAGAACCATTTGTAGCAAACTCACGGATATCCAATACACAGATTGTAATTGAACAGGTTGTTTTGCATCCGTATTTATTGGTTACTTCTACCGTAAAAGTAAACGAACCTGTTGCCGTTGGTGTGTACAACGGGTTTCCGCTTGTAGTATTGCTTAAGCCAATGGTATAACCGATCCACTTATAGGTATATGGAGCTCCGCTGGCCGGTGCAGATACCTGCAAAGTGGTACTTTGAGGACCATAACCAAGATAGATATTAGTGGATACTCCGCCGGTAAATACATTATTGGATGGTATGGATGCAATGCTGCATGTTGGTATTTCTCCTACAACCGTAACTGTTGCTATACACGTACTGTTATTATTACAGGCATCTGTAGCGGTAAGGGTTACCTGATTAGCACCGATATTTGAACAGTTAAAGCTGGTTTTTGAAACACTCAGCGTTACCGGGCCGCAGTTATCAGAACTGCCATCATTTACATCAGCAGCAGTAATGGTTGCTGTTCCACCTGCCAGTGTTATTGTTTTCGGTTTACACTTAGCAATTGGCGGAGTATGGTCGCCGCCACTGTTAGAATAGGTTTGCCCTGCAAGTGTATTGCTGCAAACATCTTTCACACTGAATGTATAGGTCACCGTCCAGCTGCAATCATTTCCCGATACATTTGTACCGGTTAATGTTGCCGATACTGCACCACTACAATTATCTGTGTAACCCTGTATCGCATTTGTTGTATTAAACGGCGCTGCGGTTGTTGCATTCACTTTACATGCATTAGTGCCTGATGTGCCTGCATATGGTGTGCCGGTTAATGCCGGTGGTTCAGTATCACCACCGGTGAATACAACCACGGCATTGGGTGCTGCATTGTTGCAGGCATCAACTATTGAATAAATGTAAGTTGCTGTCCAGCTGCAATCTGTTCCTGTAACACTTGAACTGATAAGCGTTACCGTTACTACACTGCAATTGTCGGCATATTTAGAAGCGATAGTTGCATTGGATGGCGCTGCAGTGGCTGCTGATTTGCACAGGTTGCCGGAAACTCCTGCCGGCAATGTTCCCGTCAACTGTGGTGGCGTATTATCATTTACAATGATGATCTGCGTACAAGTGGCCATGTTGCCTGATGGATCAGTTGCTTTGTAATTACGCGTGATCTTGTATTTGTTGATACAGGTAGAATCGCTAACCACATCACCTACCCAGGTTACAATTACAAAGCAATTGTCACTTGCAGTAACTGTTTCTACATCCGGGTTGGGTAAATTCCCAGCGCATTGAACGGTCACTGGTGCCGGACAATTGATCATTGGTTTGATGGTGTCTAAAACAATTATTGAAAAACTACAGGCTTGCGTTCCGCAGTTATTCGTTGCCGTTACGATTACAGTGGTAGTTCCAATGCCAAATACAGAACCGCTTCCGTTTCCACTGCCTGAACCGCTTGTTGCGCCACTGAATAGATAAGATAAAGACGGTACAGTGCCGGTAACACTGGTAGTATAAGTAACGATAGCGTTGCATGAAGCCGGAGTATTGTAGGCTGTAACTGTGTTTGGAGGACAAGTTATTGTTGGAGGTACGCAACACCCGGTTGCTGCGATCAATGTTACGGGGTTTCCGGAATAAGTCGAAACACAAGTTGTATTGTTTTGTAACCTAACCTTGATATTGTAGTTGCCAGCAGCCAAGCCACTGAAAGTATTTGTTGTAAACCAGTTTACTCCGCCATCCACACTATATTCAAGCGTACCTGATCCTGAAGCATTCACAACAATGGTACCAGTTGGCACTGCACAGGTGGGTTGAGTTACAGTTGGAGCATTCACTGTTGGCGCTACCGGAACTGTATTGATCACAACCGGATTGCCGGCAAATGGTGTGGAGCAGGTAGGAACAGCCTGTATGCAGACCAGGACAGTATAGTTACCAGGCACCAGGCTGCTGAATGTTGCAGAACTGAACCAGGTAGTTCCATTATTGATACTGTATTCCAAAGTAGCCGCACCAGTTGCATTTACTACAATGGCCCCCGATGGCACTGCGCAGGAGGGTTGTGTAACCGTTGGTGCATTCACTACCGGTTGCGCATATACGGTAAGCGAAACATTAGCTGAAGTAATATTGGCACAGGAATTACTGACCTGAACATTATAGTTTGCAGCCGCATCGGCCAATGCGGTACCCGTTATCGTTAGTATGTTGGTGGTTGCACCTGCATAGGTAGAACCATTACCGGTAGGGCCGTTGGCCAGCGGTGTAGCTCCTTTATACCATTGATAACTGATGGGAACTGTACCAGTAGCTGTAACTGTAAAGCTTACTGTTGAACCCAGGCAAACCGTTTGGTTGGCAGGCGGAACACTGATCGCTGCTGGAGCATTTATTGTGATTGCTGCTTTTGCAACCGCATCATTATTGGGTACATTATCAACC
>JAYVUL010000211.1:0-2245 GCA_043787935.1 Chitinophagaceae bacterium
GAATATGAATACAGGCAATAATTTTACTGGCAAAACAGCGCTGATAACTGGGGTTACGGGGCAGGATGGTGCGTACCTTGCAGATCTTTTATTAGAGAAGGGTTACAAGGTACATGGCATTAAAAGAAGGTCATCATTAATAAATACCCAAAGGATAGACCACCTTTACCAGGATCCGCATGAAAAGAATGTACGCTTTCAGTTACATTATGGCGATATGACAGACAGTACCAACCTGATCAGGATCATCCAGGAAACGCAGCCAGATGAAATTTACAACCTGGCTGCCATGAGCCATGTAAAAGTAAGTTTTGACGAACCGGAATATACAGCCAATGCAGATGGCACCGGCACCCTTCGACTATTAGAAGCCTTGAGAATTTTAAAGTTGGAAAAAAAGACCCGTATTTACCAGGCCAGCACATCCGAGCTTTACGGCCTGGTGCAAGAAGTGCCTCAAAGTGAAACCACCCCTTTTTACCCACGCAGCCCCTATGCTGTTGCCAAATTATATGCTTATTGGATTACAGTAAACTACAGGGAAGCCTATGGAATATTTGCCTGCAATGGCATCCTGTTCAATCATGAAAGCCCTTTGAGGGGAGAAACATTTGTTACCCGTAAGATTACCCGGGCAGTAGCTGCAATTGTAAAAGGCAAGCAGGAAAAATTATACCTTGGTAACCTGGATGCAAAAAGAGACTGGGGCCATGCAAAAGATTATGTAGACGCCATGTGGCGGATATTACAACAGGACCAGCCCGAAGATTTTGTAATTGCTACAGGAATCACTACTACCGTAAGGGATTTTGTAAGATTATCATTTGCCGAAGTGGATATTGAACTTGAATTTGCCGGGGAAGGCATAAATGAAGTAGGTACAGTAAAATCCTGGAGTAACCCTGCATACCAGTTACCGATTGGCAAAGCCGTTGTAGCAGTAGATCCGGAATATTTCAGGCCTACAGAAGTTGACTTATTGATTGGTGATGCCACCAAAGCAAGAACAAAATTAGGTTGGGTACCCAAATATGATTTGGCAGGTTTAGTAAAAGAAATGATGGCAAAAGATGTGGAGCTGG
Organism: Chitinophagaceae bacterium; assembly: GCA_043787935.1. Taxonomy (GTDB): domain Bacteria; phylum Bacteroidota; class Bacteroidia; order Chitinophagales; family Chitinophagaceae; genus Ferruginibacter. The sequence continues at coordinate 1,083 of JAYVUL010000211.1, forward strand.
CATAGCAGTTCCACTCCTTTTTTAGATAATTGTAAAAGCTGTGTCGTGATGATCTTTCATTGTGACGCAGCTTTTTTTATTTGTTGGATTTGTGAAATGGAGAAGGTAATACTTCTATGAATGATTGTGAGCAAACCTTAATAGAAAATAGACCATGCCAGAATGTGTTAATCCTTATTTATAATTAATCAAAGTATTACAACCAATCGAAATAAGGTAATAAGGTTGAACACATTGATTAACGTAATTTCTACTAAAGTTCAAAAAGCTGTCTTTTAGCAGCTCACTATTTTATTACTAGCAAAGTATAATAAACATATTGTCCGACTAAAATTCTTCCCATCACCTGAAGCTTTCTGTGGCAAAGGGTTCCAGCCCCTCTCCTTTGGAGAGGCCCGCCCCGGATGAATGGTCGGACAAGGGGCGGGGTGAGGTCAATAAGTTCTGGCCAGGCTTTCAGGCATTTAGTCGGACAACAAAGTATAATAAAGTATTTTACAAATCAGGAGTTAGCGCTTACAAGCATTTCTATCAATACAACCATAATAAAAGCCAACAAAGTTCCCACCGCATAACAAACAATATCACTCCACAAAAACCCAAAACCCAACATCAACCCGCCGATCCTGGTATGCCTGATCGCTTCTATCCATGGCGCATGATATAGTTGCAGCACTTCATCTGCCACGCCCAATCCAAAACTGATCAATGCCAGTTTCCATAATTTTATTTTCACAAAAAAAACACGGAGGAAGAATAAGAACATACCTGCCCAGATAGTATCACCACCATACTCCCTGATAACAGGATGAAACCAAACCGCATGTGTACGGGTAGTAATGGCCAGCCAGGTACAAAAGATAAAAAGGAGCAGGTAAATTATTTTTCTGAGGAGCATATAAAATGAAAGTTGTTTTCAAACATAAGCTTATTTTCTTCCTTCAAGACTCCTCAAAAACAAAAGCCCCCGCATTGCTGCAGGGGCATCTTATTACCTTATCAGTGATAACTTAACCACCTTATTTCACTTCTTCAAACTGCGCATCTTCCACATGATCGGTATCAGCACCAGCTCCCTGTGGTTGCTCAGGGCCGCCTGCCGGGCCTTGTTGTGCTCCTGCACCAGCTTCCTGGGTTGCTTTGTACATTTCTTCACTTGCGGT
>JAYVUL010000212.1:0-2581 GCA_043787935.1 Chitinophagaceae bacterium
TTTAATTTTTTGTATTTTTCAGCACATCGTTTTTCCATGCTATTATCATCCATTAGAAATCCTTTACTATTTTATCTGAGGACTTGCAGTAGTATCCTGAATAGAATTAATGATGTACAAGAGTGCGACTCAACTGAAGTTTCGTAGCAGCACTAATGCCTGGTTCATAAAATTTATTTGGTAATGCTTTTAAATTATTATTACGAGGTTGGTATTGTTTATTGAAGTACTGTATTTTTTTAGCGGCATTTCTGCAGGGCCTTTTATTACTTTTCCTTCGGTGTTGAATTTGCTGCCATGCAGACTGCAGGAAAAACCATTCTGTGCCGGCATTAACTGGTTGTCCATGTGGGTACATTGCATCAGCAGCGCTTCATAAGTGCCATCTGATTTTTTTTGTACTGCAATGTCGTACAACCATCCTTTGGGACGAACAAATTGCAGGCTGCCTTTCTCAAATAAACTGAGCGGCATTTCAATTTTATTTTCTATTGGTTCGGTTTTAAAAACGGAATAGGCCGGGCTGCAACCGGTAAGGCCGGGCAACATGAATACTGCTGCTCCACAGAGGCAGGCATTACAACCAAGTTTTAAAAAATCTTTTCTGTCCATTTTAAAATGAGTAACCAATACCGATGTTTAACAATGTATTATTCTGATTATAAGGAAGGGTATTGGGTGCTGGATTAATAACCAGGTCCGGGTTTTGTACACCCGTGTGCATCAGCCTTACATCTGCTTTTATTACCACATTTGGGATGGGCAAATAACTAAATCCCAGCAGCAGGTGTTGCTGTTTTAATGTGCCGTCATAAATTCCTTTTGGTGGTGCCGGGATGCTTGAATTCAAGTCAATGTATTCGTACCGGGCAAAGGTTACAAAGCTGGATTGATTTTGTTTTTTATACAACCAGTCGTAGCCAATTTCTGCATACGCACCGTACATATTTTCTGCCAAATTTTTTGCATACGCTTTATTTACTTTACCTGCATCCGGGTAATTAATATTTGCAAAAATTGCTTTTGCAGAAACTGCATTGTGGCTGTATTGCACATTGGCTTCGGCCAAATAAACAGCTGTGCCTAAAGTACCACTGCTGAGCCCAAGGCTGTCTGCACCTCGTTTGCTGAGGCCAACAGTGCCCCCGGTATAACCTGATAACTGGAATTTAAAATCCTTCCAGTTGTATTGAAGCGATGCTGTGATAGCAAGATTGTTAGCCGTTGCATTTCTGCCTTCAGCCCTGCCTTCCCTGATGCCGGTACCATGTTCAAATGCTTCACTGTTTAATCCATTCATTATAGCGATGCTGTAGTTTAATGGCATTTTTGTTGACCTACCGTAAAACCCTACGCCCAATTCCCGCCAGGTGGCCGGTATTATTAATTGCTCTACCAGTGGCCTTTCTACTCCATTGAAATTTACTGGCAAATGATTTTCATTTAAGATCCCAATACGGGGAACAAATAAACCGGCAATAATGTATTGATGTGGATTGAGGTTGAATTTTAAGAAGGCCTGCTCCATTGCAATTTCCCCCCCTTCGGCACCACCTTTCACTTTTGCATTCTCTACTTCCAACTCGGTAAATACAGAAATCTTACTATTAAACTGGTGGCCTACAAAAAACACAGCCCTCTCTAAAGTAATGGTAGCCTGCTTTTGATTAAAATCTCTTTGATAAGCGGCAGAGCCATAACCGGAGATCACTGTCTTTTGTTTACTTATACCCTGCGCCAAAGAATCTTCGTTGGTAAAGATTAAATTTTGTGCATTCGTTCTTGTTTGTGCCTGCAAAGCCACACTGCTTAATAACCATACTGCCGAACAAAATAATATTCTCATCATAAAAAATTTGTTGGCAAATGTATTGGCTTCTATTTTTTTTAACTTTCAATATCAGGAAAAGCAATTACGGAAAAGGGAAAAAGAAAGACTTGAACTTTAGGATTAAATAATTTTTTTAATTATAACAGTTCCATGAAAAATTTAAACCAAAAACTGAATAGCATAAATATTTTTAATAGCCTCAATATATGCTATTGCAAAAAATTAATTCCGCTTATCCAATCCCCACGACAATTTGTTGCGTAAGGTTTGCAGAAAATTATTTTCATTCATACGGATGAGGTTAATGGCAAACGTTTCTTTTTTTATTGCCAGTTGAGCTTCTTTGGATACCACCATCCGGCGGCTGTCGAGTGTGCAGATAAAAGAATCGGTTCTGCCTTCCACTTCGAAAGAAATGATATTATTGTCGGGAATTACAATGGGTCGGATATTTAAGTTGTGTGGCGCAATGGGTGTAATAACAAAACTGCCGCTATCTGGAAAAACAATTGGGCCATTACAACTAAGTGAGTAGCCCGTTGAGCCAGTGGGAGTGGCTACTATCAAGCCATCTGCCCAGTAAGTATTTAAAAATTCACCATTAAGGTAAGTGTGAATTTTTATCATGGAAGAAGAATCTTTTTTCTGCAAAGTGAATTCATTAAGGGCATACGGCACATTGTTGAAAAGTGGTATGTCGGCATCCAGGTGTATGAGTGTACGCTTTTCTGTTACATAAGTCCGCTGCAC
>JAYVUL010000213.1:0-7814 GCA_043787935.1 Chitinophagaceae bacterium
ACCCCTGTTATTTGATAGGAACCTGCCGTTGTATTTCCTGTTACTGAGGTTGCAGAACCATTTGACCTTGCAGTGAATTTACTGGCACCGGTAAGCTGCCCTGCCGTTCCAAAATTCAATTTGCCTAAAATATTGCAGGTATTCGATGCTGTTATACTTTTTGACAGCGTGACGTCACTGTAATTTCCGATAGAAAAGGAAGAAATAGTAATTACGCCGCTACCCGAGATTGTTTGAGGAACCTGGCCTCCCATAACCAATGTATTTGAACCTGCCGAGGGTTCGGTTAAAGTACCATTAACTACCAGGTTGCCCAATACTGGAGTATTTCCACTTGTGTGCGTGATCAAAGTTGATCCCGCAGCAATGGTTAAGGTATCTATTTTATAAAATGCGCCATCGGAAGTAAGGGTGGCACCGTTTTCAATAAAAAGATTCCCGAATATTTTTGAATTGGTATATGACCCCGGGTTGCCGGCGGTATTACTTGCTCTTACATAATAATTACTTCCCGGCAGCATATCGCAGGATTGAAAAGTAGAGGTGCCCCCAAACGGGCTCCTGTTTCCTGTTACCACCAAATTGGCTCCAGCCTGGAAGGCTACACCGTTTTGAACGCCTTGTGAACTGCTCCCGAAAGGATAATTTGAGGAAGCAATATCAGGCGTTCCTCCTGAATTAAAAGTAGCACCCGAAGTAAATACCAATCCATCAGTTACCTGTGAGGTAATCTTATGGAGTCCGGTATTGCTGAGTGTTATGGTGCCTCCCACCTGGCCGGTAACATTTGCCAGCAAAGCAATACTAACGTTACCATCTGTAGCCGGGCTATTCAACGTTAAGCTTGAACCTGCAAGCACTTCAAAATCAGGAGCCGAAGTTCCATCACCATTAATTGTAAGAGTTGCTGAACCGGGCGTTGCCGGTGGAACAGGTGTTGCTCTTTGCAATACCACAGCGGCATTATTTTGCAACTTTAACTGGCCAATAGCACTGGAAGACATTGTCATCGTGACGGTGCCGGTAGCAGGCGTAGCGCCTCCTATATTAGAGCCATCAATTATCAGGATATCGTCTGGTAATGCACCTGCTACTGATCGTGAGGTGCCGCTACCATTCAATTGTGTATTCCATTTACTGGTTGTAGTAAAATTGGCTGCAGTACCGCCTACCCAATAATAAATATTTGCCGAAGCAGGAACCGGCCCTTCTGCAATAGTAAAATCAGAGAAACGCATGGCCTCGTCTCTTAGGTCTGCCGGAGAAGCAATGCTGCGGTATATACCCCACTTTGGCCTGATAAAACTATTACTGGGCCTTTCCGTTAAAATATTGGCATTGCTATAGGTAAACAAGGTGGTACCGTCACTTACTTTTTTTATGATGATGGAATAGGTTCCGGCAGTTCCTGCCTTGATCACCTCAGTGGCTTCCACCCAAATTCCTTCAAAGATGGAAAGCGGTACAATGGCTAGCTTGTTTGTACCTGAATTGGAATCCAACACATGAATAAGCTCTAATTTATTTGGTGTGCCTTTCCTGGGAGTTAATGTAAAAATCGGGGAGCCTTCATCTCCTCCAACCGCCTTCACCTGGTGAATATGGGTAAAACTTGAAGTTGGCTGAAAACCAACCGGCAATTTGAACCGCCATTTATAGGTTACTGTTTCACCAGTAGTTGTTTTTAAATTACTGGGTGAAGAAGGTGTAGTCGTAATTTCAATTCGCTGCCTGTCAAAAAAAAGGCAGCGGTCATTATCAATGGCTGCATGAGAATAAAATTCAAAAACATTCCTGTTTAATTCTGCATCAAATACTTCAGCAACATGCCTTCCAAAACTACCATGTACACATTCCGGATTTTCAACTGCACTGTTGCCCGGGTCAAAGGCACCATTAATCAATTCATAGGTATTGCCTGGCCCGTCCGCATTCAGTGTAACCGCCTGTGAATGCACAATAACCGGGATATTGGCAGTTATTATTAATGCTGCAATAAAAGATAAAAAAGAAAAGTTTTTCATTTACAATTATTTATGCTTGATCACTTTGATTTTGTTCTTACTCCTGTTCTACTTTTACCTGTGGCGATTAACACCGGTAAAAAATAAAAAAGATTGCTGTAAAGAAATTAGGCCGGCACAGATCAAAAACAAATACTATCCCGATATATGCCTGTTCTTTACTAAACGTTTTACCAGGTATGGAAAACTTTACCTGATAAAATCTTCCCTCATTGGGCTAAATACGTCAATCAACACGCCTGCCTCCAGGCATACGGCACCATGAATAGCATTTGGCGGTACAATAAAAGCATCGCCGGCTTTAAGTATTTTTTTATCACCGTTGATCTCCACCTCAAACACTCCTTTTTCTACATGGCTGATTTGTGAGTGGTAATGATGATGCAGCGTGCCAATGGCTCCTTTTTCGAAATCAACTTTTACCACCATCAAACTATCATCATAGGCCATTATCTTCCTGCGCAGGCCATCACCAACCTGCTCCCAAGCTATACTTTCATTTTCAATAAATACATTTAGTGTTTCAATTGAGTTCATAACGCTGATTTTTGTGTTATTGATTTAGTTATTGATTTATGTTTTTCCCCTGATACAATATTGTAAAAGGCCCTGTCCATTCCAAATTATTATTCCCTGCAATAAAAGCGTGTGTTGCTGCAGGTTCAAAATTTTTATTGCATTGCGCAACCAGCAGTGGTTTGCCTGCAATGGTAATCTCAGCAACAGTATAGTCTGCATCATTGCGCAATAATTTTATTTGTTGCACCTGCGCATAAGAACCGGAAGAAAATTCATTCACGGGGTCATATTTTCCGTGTATCTCAATCAAGTTGATAAACACCTGGTCTTTACCATTTTTCCTGATAACATAGGAAGGCTCATGGCGAAGATTAAAATTGGGGTCATTGGCACCGGAAAGAGTAAAAAATAACCGGGCAGAATCCTGGATTAAAGACGAAATAGAATAGTAGGTCTTGTCATTCAAAAAGGTGAACTGCACGGTAGTATCTGCTGCAGTGGCTTCCGCTTCTTTCCAGATGAACTGGTAGCCATTTTTTGTTCCGAGTGTTTCCTGTTGTTTTGTATTGGCCTTATACGGAAACGATGCAGTAATGAACTGCCCCTTATATTGAAATGGAAGGTCATATTGATGCGGATCTGCAGAAGCGGCAGTAAAAATATCTACCACTATTTTTTTCCCTTCAGGTAATTGCAGAAGGTACAGGTTTCTCTGCAAATGAATATTTTTATATGCATTGTCTTCTTTTGCAGCCACCACCAATACAGCCGGGTTGCTTACATCCGAAAATAATTTTTGAGAATGAAACTGCTCACCCAATTTGGCATCGCCGTTAAAATGGCTTGTTTCATCCACCACAATAGTATTGTGTGCAATGGTTTGTGCAGCATAAGCATTATTTTCAGGTAAATACCTGCCGCCATACTTTTGCTCAATCCCAATAAAACGGGCCGACCCGTAGTCTTGTATAATTTCATTCCCCTTGTCAAAAAGGTTGATGTTTAATTTATCAAAATGGCCATGAGAAAGCCCCTGTGAAGTATACTTATAAATCAAACTGGTCAGGTCTTTTCCGCTTCCGTTTCTAAAAATACTTACTCCGCCTTCATCCCCTTTCACTCCATCCCGGCTTTCAATTGTTTTGTAAGGATAATAAGGTGAAATCGTTTTATTTTTTGCAATTTCAGCAGCAATGCCGGCGCCTCCACTGTTCAGCAAAACCCGGTTTTGTTTTTTTGCAATGGCAAGTAACCCATTGTCTTTCCCATACACTTTCCACGCAATATCTACAGCAGTTACCAATTCGGCAGTAGTGTAATCTTTATCTTTTAACGCATCATTCAACGGAAAAAATGCGCCATTGCTGTTGGTCTGCTGTAAACAGGTCAGTAAGGCTTTCTGTAAAATGCTGTTACGATGTTCAAATATTTTTAAAGACGGGTTTACATTATTCAATGCATTGGCAAAAAGCATATAGGGCAGGATCGCATAGCGAACATAATATGGCCCTTCTGTGTAATACCCATCCGGAGAAAAGAGATTATCCATCTGTGCAATAAAACCACTTTTGCCATCCTTTTTGGTACCCTTCAATGCCATCTCAATATAGTCATTGTTTTGAGCAGCAATACCAATAATACCTACACCGGCACAGGCCCACACCGCGTGGTTATGCAGCAGGTCGAACCAACTGCTTAAATCCTTTGTAAAAAAATCAACCTCCGGTTTAAACGCACCCGCTTCAATGGTCCTTCTTTCTGCAACCGAAAGGGAATTATAAACAAGATCATAAGCTAAGCCCGCATACACCATCCAGTTGGCATCATTTAATGCCTGCCAGAAAATATGGCCCGGATAAATGCTCGTAGCCTGCGGATGTTTTTTTAATTTGGGATTCAACACTGCATATTTCAGCAGCATATTTTTTACCAGGGTGGAATACTGTTGATTACCGGTGAGATTAAAAAGAATACCACTGTTGAACATCAGCAGGTAATTACTTTTATGTTTATCATGGGTATACCCGCCGGCCGCATCTTTTGGAAAGGGAACATCAACATCCTTGCCCAGGAATTCATCCACCTCGTTTTTTATTTCGGCATAAGATTGTGTAAGAACAGGATACAGGCCAATACTTTTCTTAAGACCAGCAGCTTCTGCATTGGTAAAAAAACAGCTGGGATGCTGTTGCGGTTTTGACTGCACAGCTATCAACAAAAAACACCCTATGGTAAGCAATCGAAGCATTCGTTTTATTTAAATTGTAACCAGGGAAAAATCTTGTTCGGATGACAGCAACACATAATTTCCCCTTCACAAATTTCAGATGGTAATGATAGGATGAAAACGGGTAGCCCAATTTTTCAGTGCACTTAATTAATACTAATTATTAGCGGCATTTGTTAGAAATAATCCTGAAATCGTGCCTTTTATTTATAATTTTACATTTATTCATTACCGATACCGTTTCCGGTAACGCTGCCGGTATTCTCGTATTTAATTAAACTGTAGCTTTACCAAAATTGTTCTGCCTCAACCATGAATAAGCCTGCCACCATACGAGACATTGCCAAGAAACTGAATATTTCCATTTCTACTGTGTCGAGAGCATTACGGAATGCTTCGGATGTAAACAGTGACACAAAAAGTGCAGTGCTGGCCCTATCAGAAGAACTCAACTATCAGCCAAACAGGCTCGCGGTAAGTTTAAGGCAAAATCAAACGCATACCATTGGAGTGATTGTTCCCAACCTTGACTATGTTATGGCCACCATGGTGAAGGGTATTGATGAAGCCGCCCTGGAGGCAGGTTATACAGTAATGGTTTGTCAAAGCAATGAATCTTTTGGCAGGGAAATTTTAAATACCAGGCGGTTACTGGATAGCCTGGTAGATGGATTTATCATTTCCGTTTCCAGTGAAACAAAATCATTTGACCATTTTAAAAAGATACAGGAAAGAAATATACCTATCGTGGTATTTGACCGTATTACACCCGACCTGGTGGCACCCAGTGTGCGGCTGGATAATGAAGAAGGTGGTTTTATAGCCACAGAACATTTACTGGAACAGGGGTATAAACGTATCGCCATTTTAGCAGGCCCCCAAAACCTGGGAATCAGCAACAGCAGGATGGATGGCTATTTAAATGCATTAAAAAAACATAAAATAAAAAGAGATGACAGCCTGATCATACATTGTGATTTTAACCAGGATTATGCATTTTTTGCCACCCAGGAATTACTGGCAATGAAAAAAAGGCCGGATGCAATATTTACCATCAGCGACAGGATGGCTATTGGTGCCATGCTGGCTATCAAACAAAAGGGCCTTAAAATGCCACAGGATATTGGCCTGGTTGGCTTTAACAATGAACCTGTTGTTAGCCTTGTTAGCCCGGGCATAACAAGTGTTGATATGCCCAGCTTTGAAATCGGAAAAGTAGCTGCAAAACTTTTTATTGAATCCATGCACCACAATGAAGACATGAGTAACGTGGAAAAAATCCTGCGGCCTAAACTCTGCGTAAGAGAATCCTCACAAAGAATTATCCCTGCAACAAGACGCCTAAAATAATTTATGCTGCCCCGCCTGATATCGTTGACATGTTGCCTGATCTTTTGTATCAGCTCAATGGCAAAGACGATTGTGGTTAAAAATACGGAAGAACTTAGCACAGCCAATAAGGAAGCCCGGCCAGGTGATATCATTATATTGCGGAATGGGGAATGGAATAATGTGGCTCTTTCACTGGATTGCAAAGGCACCAAAACAAATCCAATTCTCTTTAAAGCACAAACCGCCGGCAAAGTATTGATAACAGGCCATTCCACACTTAAGCTGGGTGGCAACTTTATAACAGTAGACGGATTGTATTTTATAAATGGATATGCCGGTAAAGACCCTGTGATTGCATTCTGCACGGATAAAAATACAGTAGCCGGCAATTGCAGGGTTACCCATACGGTCATCAATGATTTTAATAATCCCGGGAGGCTGGAGGAGAATTACTGGATAGCATTATACGGTAAAAATAACAGGCTGGACCATTGCAGCTTTTTAAATAAAAAAAACATAGGCGTACTGGTTGCAGTAATGCTGAATGATGAAAGAAGCAGGGAAAACAATCATTCCATCGACCATAATTATTTTGGTGTAAGGCTGCCCCTTGCCTCCAATGGGGGTGAAATAATCCGGGTGGGCGTATCGGAATATTGTGAATTCAATTCTTCTACGGTAATCACTGACAACTTTTTTGAACATTGCGATGGCGAAACAGAAATCATTTCTGTTAAATCCTGCCGCAATACAGTTAGTAACAACCTCTTTAAAGAATGCCAGGGAGCAGTAGTGCTGCGTCATGGAAATTTCAATACTGTTGCAAACAATGTTTTTCTTGGTAATAATAAAGAAGGAACCGGTGGAGTGCGGGTGATTAATAAAGGGCAATGGGTGATAAACAACCTCTTTTACAAATGCCGTGGGGCTGGTTTCCGTTCTCCCTTATCCATCATGAATGGGGTACCTAATTCGCCTGCCTATCGTTATGTTGCCGTTACGGATGCTATAGTGGCTAACAATAGTTTTTTTGACTGTGCCCCGATCAGCCTTTGTGAAGGAAGTGATTCAGAAAGAAGTGCACCTCCGGCAGGTGTTCAATTTTTGAATAATATTTTTTACAATAATCATGACAGTTCCATTTACATAAACTATGATGATATAAGTGGTATCGCCTTTGCGGGAAACATAGTAAGCAAACAGCTCAAACAAAATACCGCAGAGGGATTTTATAAAACTCCCCTAACTGTCCGAAAAACAGGCCCCGCTTCAATTCCATTTGCAGGGATCCATTCAAAATGTGCAGTAAGCGATTCTATACAGAAGGCATGCCAGTTAAGGCTTTCTAAAATACTTTCGCCGAAACCGGGGTACGCTGATGCAGGAACATTTTTACAAATTCGAACAAACGCATATAAAGGCTGCGGTGCAAAATGGCTTATTAATAAAAATGTATCGCAAAAAAACCGGGTACAGAGAACTAACTGTCAAACTGCGGAAGATATCATGGCTGCGCTAATAAAAAACAAGGAAGCAACACTTGAAATAAACTTAACGGGAACCCTATATCATTTCAGAACTCCGGTGTTCATTACCAGCGATGTTGTATTTACCAGTGCACAAAAAGCGTTGGTACTTTTTTCTGCCCATTTTTTAAATCCGTATTTTTTGATAGCAATAAAAGCAGGGAAATCATTAACCCTTAAAAACCT
>JAYVUL010000214.1:0-6696 GCA_043787935.1 Chitinophagaceae bacterium
ATAATTAAACAGGCTAATTACAGCAACCAGCCGGTTAAGTAAAAGTGTATTTATCTTATTACAAATCCTTCCATCAAACGCATCACTTCTGCTCCTTCTTCGCCACTGCAGGGATTGGATGCCCTATCCAAAAAATATTGTACTGTCTTCTCAATCATTGGTTGCTGCACATGCTGCAACGGATCAAAGGAATAGGTTGATTTTTTATCTTTCGTGGACAGTGTAACCTCATGGCCACCAAAAAAACTAAAACTTAATTTACCAGACGAGCCGATTATTTCGCAATGGTCTGTTGTTGTTGCTTCACCGGAAGTAAAACACCAGCATCCACTAAAAGCAATGCCATTGTTAAATAAGATATTACCGGCCACCATATCATCGGCTGCATATTTCCCGGCCTGGTTAGTGGATATACCTGTTACTCTTTCAACCTTGCCAAAAAAATAGTACATGAGGTCAAGCTGGTGTGGAGCAAGGTCGTGAAACAAGCCGCCACCTGAAATTGCAGGGTTTACCCGCCATGCTTTTCTTTCATCCCCCAGTTCCACTTCACTCATAAGAGGCTGATAAAATCTCAGCCGGGCAAACCTAACCTTGCCAATGGCATTATCATTTAATAATTGTTTTATTTTCTTAAATAACGGCTGCTCCCTCCGGTAATGAGCTACTACTAATTTTACATTTTTTACAGCAGCAGCGTTGGCTATATTGATGGCCTGGGTAAAATTCAAAGCCATTGGTTTTTCTACATACACCGGTTTGCCTGCATTGATGGCAGCAAGGGCATATCCTTCATGAGTTGAAGGCGGCGTAGCAATGTATACAGCGTTTACTTCGGGGTCGTTGATGAGCAAGTTGGCATTATCATACCATCGGGGTACCTTATGGCGGCGGGCATAATCTTCCGCTTTTTCTCCATCCCTCCGCATAACAGCTACCAATGCCGAGTCCGGTACTTTATTAAAGGCAGGGCCGCTTTTTAATTCGGTAACATCTCCGCAACCGACAATACCCCAATTAATTTTTTTCATGTCCCTTAATTATTTTTATATGGCAATAACGCCTGCTGCCTGTTTTTTTTCATGCTGCAGCCCCAAACAGCATTTACCCCAACATAACTTTTATGTGCCTGAGGCGAAAGGCCTATCCCGGATGTAACACCCAATTGCCAATTTCTATTCACCATAAAGCTAATACTCACGTCAGTATTATGCTGAGGGGCACTGCCGTTTATAAAACCAAACCATTCGGAAGTAAATGTCCATTTTTTTGCGGCATTACAAGATACCGCCCCGTTGTACATATAAGAACCTGTGGTTGAAAATCCATCCCAAAAAACGCCATTGCTTAGTAACAACATTATTTTTTTATTTATGGCTTTTTCAACCATCAACTGGAGTGAGGGGGCAAGATAATTTGCTGTAAAATTTTTACCTGCCAAAAATGGTAATGCCAGCTGCCCGGAAAAGATGACTGCAGGAATATTTTTATTTTCGGTTAGCAGCAGACAACTGGCACCGATGGAAACAGGTTCAATGCCACTGCTGTTTTTAATCCCGGCTGATTCATCATACGCCGTAAGCAAATTCATTTCCACATTAACTTCTACTTGTTTGCTGATACCATACCGCAGCAGCAGGTTGGGATAAACGGTAGTATTAAGTTGCCCGGTAATTGTTTCATGCCCCACTTCCCACTCAGCCTGGAAATAATTTTCATCCAGCATAAACTGGCTTTCCGATTTGTTGCGGCGGCCTTTTTTTATTTTCATTTTTAGCTGCCCGGATGTACCCGCACAAATAGCCAATGCATATAATAAAAGGATTGCCGGTTTAAACATTCATTGAAAATAAAAAATAAAAATGACGGCTGGATAAAAAAAAGAGACTGCTACGAAAACAATATTCCGTGCCTCAAGCACATAAAACAAACCAAAATCATATCCTCCCCTTTCAAATGTCATACTTTATCCTGGTAACACTTTATACTTTGTAATCAAAAAACCAATCTTTCAACTAAAAGAAATATTATGAAAAAGTTACTGGTAATGATATTATTATTTCCTGCGCTAAATAGCTTTTCACAAAAATGGGAAAAAAATTATGACTTTGTAGACAACTGTGTATGCGGCCTTTCCAAAGTTAAAAAGGATGGTAAGGTGGGGTATGTAAATAAGGAAGGAGTAGAAATTATAAAACCACAATATGTGGACGGTTTAACTTATCATGAAGGATATACTGCGGTAAAAGTGGACAATAAGTGGCAGTACCTGGACAGCACCGGCAAGGCCATTACTGGAGCTGATTTTGATGATGCATTAAATTTCAGCAGCGGGTTGGCGGCCGTTTCAAAAAACCACCTTTACGGATTTATAAATACCAGTGGCGAAATAGTGATCAACTGTGAGTTTTCAAATGCCCGCAGTTTTTCAGAAGGGCTTGCACCAGCCGCTAATGCGAAAGGCTTTTGGGGTTATATTGACACCAAAGCAAATTGGGCCATAAAGCCTGTTTACGATTTTACCGATAGTTTTGAAAATGGCGAAGCCAGGGTAATGAAAGGTGAGAAGATGTTTTATATTAACAAGGATAATAAAATGGTTCATGAATAGTAAGGGTAGCCCCTTATTATAAGATGTTTCAGAAAAAAAGTAACTTAACATACCTAAAGACAGGATTATGATTATTTATTTTTTGTTTTCTTTTTTCTGCAGTATCATTTTCGCTTTTATACTTACCTATTTTTTAAAACGGAGGGCACCTGGCCCATTTGGCGGTATTCTATATTTTTTTGTTATTATCTTCCTTTTTACAGCCGCTTTGGGTATTTTGCTTGCGCCTGTTGGGCCTATGTACAAAAATGTACCCTGGCTCAGCATTGCTGCCAGTGCCCTGATGATCATGTTGCTGATTGCAGAATTGCTTCCCCATCATGCAAAAGCCATTATTGTAAAAAGAAAGAAAAAGAGTGAAGAGGACCTTGATGAAGAAACGCTTGAAAAAGAATTTGGAATTATCATCGTGATCATCGTGGTCTTGCTGGTGGCCGCCATTATCTATGTAGTAACGGGTAATCCGGATAAATTTAAAATGAGCTTTTAAAATTTATTAAACCGGTCCATAATGAAATAGTATTTTCCTGCCCGGTTGATTTTTAATTCAACCAGAAATCCTTTGTTGCAGTTGTTGCCATATAAAATCAGTCAGGCGGTATTTTTCTAAAGTTGACCTGTCTAAATGTGCTGCACCATTGATCAGTTGCAAACAATTGCTGCTTTTACAATTGCATACAAAAGGCTGGCTCATCTCCCATTCAGTAGCCGGGTAAAAAAAGGTAAGCTCGTCTCCGGGCTGTATCGGCTTCAGCGCAATAATTTCCATAGCAGTGGTGTCAAAAAAAACATTAGGGTCGCAACTATGATTGGTGTATTGCAAAAAATCAGGTTGCAGTGTAATGTGGGTATTCATTCCTGTTTGTATTGTTAAATACGTTGCGTATGATTGCGTTCGGTTTGCTGCAAACTTACTGATTACCTGGCCAGGAACGGCAGCAACAGCAGCATGTATAGAGTTTTGATGGGTTGAAGTATTGTACCAGACAGCGGCAAAGGCATGGCGGCTGATCACTTCATACGTTGCAGAGGTAACAGGTGTTTTGCTCATGATGATTAAGAAGGTTATAAACAACAATAGTTTAACAAAGAAATTAAATATTTTTCTTTAACAGGTTCCATTCTATCCCCCATTTATCCACTAATAAATTGGTGATGCTGGTATTACAGCATTAATAAAACATAGTGCCGGCGAGCATGCCAGCCACGGGAAACTACTGCATACCGGCAGGTAAAGGATTTTGGCGGCAAAGAAAATAAGCCGCTATACTCTTAAATTATTACAAGGGCAAACCTTTTCCAATCACCTGTATTGAAAGTATGCTACATCCTTCCTTATAAAGGCCTGCAACAAACCTTATTGGCTTTCCCGGTTAAAATACCGGAATTTTGTCCTATTTATATTTTAAAACGGCCATAGAATGCATATTCATCCAATCCGTATTAGATAATTACTTTCCTGTTATTAACCCGGTAACGCCGGTAAACACAATAACCCGATGATGGCAACACAACGCCTATAAAAAGGAGGTTAATTAAAAATATGTATTTGATGGCTTTCGAAATATTTTTCAGAATTACCTTATCTTTTCATGCTGAAAGAAATGAAGTTGTTGCATTTTTTGCTACCGGGCAGGCAACAAGAAGCCATATTCAATGTTAAAAAGCCATCCTATATTTTTCCTGCTATTATGTATCTGCCTTTCTATATGCTTCCGTATGCACGCACAGGCGCCATTTTTTAAGACAGTTGTATTTGATAAAGAAAAAAAAGGGGCTAAACTTTTAAACCTCTTCCAGGATCAGAATGGACTGATGTGGCTGGGAACGAATATAGGGATATGCAGGTATGATGGCATCAGTTTTAAATACCTTGAAAAAGATAGTAACCAGGTAAGCAGCATTGGGCAAAGTAATGATGGTGTTTTGTGGATGGGACATACCAATGGACTTATTGAATACCGTGAACACCTTACTGTAAAAAAGTTTACCCCAAAGGAAGGATTACCAAAAACAAAAATAACAGATATTGTTTTTGATAAACAAAACAGGTTGTGGCTCAGTACCTATGGGCAGGGAATTTACTGTTATGAAAATAATATTTTGTACAACATCAATACCGCTGGCGGCTTGTCTGATAATACCGTGTATGATTTATTGCTACAGGAAGACAATACCATCTGGGCAGCAACCAATTCCGGTATTTCTATATGCAGCTTTACTAAGGGGAAAAAAAGTATCCGTACCATTACTGATAGAAATGGGCTCCCCGAAAATGTTGTACGGAGCTTAAAAAAAGATAAAGAAGGTAATATATGGATTGCCCTGCAGCACAAAGGCATTTGTTATGCAGATAAATTAACCGGTAAAATAGTTATACCTGATGAAGCCAGCAACTGGCCTTACGGACAGGTAAATGATATACTCCCCCTGAAGAGGGAGGTGTTTGCAGGGACAGAAGAAAATGGCATTATCGAAATACATTTCGGCTTGCATTCCTTAAATAAAATGGTGCCGGCAAAAAGCAAAAAATTCAATTCAATCCAGCAGTTGCTGCTGGATAAAAATGAACAGGTATGGGTAGCAGCAGACAATGTGTTGAGTATTGCCAACAGTAACCGTTTTCAAACAATAGAAATACCAGTTGGATGGCAGGATAGCATCAAAGCAATAACCTCAGAAAATACAGGCAGGATCTGGTTTGCCAATCAAAAAGGCATTTTCACCAAAGAGAATAATAACACTCCAATTGAACGGGTAACCTCCATAAAAAATATAGATTACTCCTCCATTGCCTGCCTCTATGCAGATCATAATAATGATATCTGGCTGGGTACTTATAATAATGGATTATATCACTATAATACAACGGAAAAATCACTGCAACAATACAAAAAAGTAAATGGCCTGGTGGATAATTCCATTTTATCCATTTCGGGTAATGAAAACGAGATTTGGCTGGCAACATTGGGCGGTGTAACAAAAATGGATATTAGCAAGGATACACCGCAATTTGAAAACTATACCCGGCAAAATGGTTTGAGCAATAATCATGTGAATAATATTTTAATTGATAATAAAAATATAAAATGGTTTTCTACAGATGGCAGTGGTATCAGCAAACTTGACAATACCGGTTTTGAGCATTACAATTCTATTGAAGGACTTGAAAAAAACGTTGCCTTTACCTCCACTGAGGATATTTATGGGAATATATGGTTTACCGGGTTGAACTCAGGATTATTCCGTTTTGATGGTTTCCGCTTTAAACGTTATACCATAAGGAATGGAATGGATGACAATGAAATATTGAATGTGGTGGCAGATAACAAAGGCAACCTGCTGTTATCGCATCATGATGGTTTGGAAGTATTCGATATAAAAAAACAGTTCTTTACTTTTTATGGCACAGAAAGCGGCTTTGAAAATATAAGGCCACAGTTAAATGCCTGGTGCAGAACACCAGAAAATTCAATATTAATCGGCAGCACAGAAAAAATAATTCAGTACTTTCCTGCTGATACCGATTATGCACAATTGCCCCAATTGGTCATGAATGATGTGGAAGTTTTTTTTGAATCAATTGGTACTGTTCCAAAACAGGCATTTAACTACGACCAAAACCATATTACTTTTGATTATGCCGGTTTGTGGTATATCAACCCGGATGCTGTAAACTATCAATATCAGTTGGAAGGATATGGAAAGGGATGGATAAGCACCAAAGACCACATCATCACTTTCCCACAGTTGCCTCCCGGCAAATATACTTTCAGGGTAAAAACCTCCATCAATGATGACTTCAGGTTTTCGCCCGTATTAACCTGCAGTTTTACTATTTTGAAACCCTTCTGGAAAACAAGTTGGTTCATAATAGCAGTTGCTCTGGCTATTGCCCTGTTCATTTATTATTTTGTAAGACTAAGAATACGAGTTATTAATTATAACCAGGAAAAAGAGAACCAAAAGCTGCTTACACAATTGGCAATGCTGAAAAATCAACTTAACCCACACTTTTTATTCAACAGCTTCAATACGCTTATGAATATTATTGATAAGGACAAGCCTATGGCCATAGAATACAC
>JAYVUL010000215.1:0-4449 GCA_043787935.1 Chitinophagaceae bacterium
CATCATGGATGGAAAAGACCGGGAAGCAGGTGCCGTAGCAGGCGTTCGCAATGTACGCAACCCGGTAGCACTGGCGATGGAAGTGATGCGAAACAGCAATCATGTTTTTTTAAGCGGTGAAGGAGCCAACGATTTTGCCATCAGGCAGGGCATCAAATTAGAACCCGATGAATTTTTCTTTTCTCAATTCCGGTATGATCAGTGGAAGCAGATGAGGGACAGTGATAATTATGCCCTGGACCATACACAAGACCAGGTGGAAAAATTGCTGAAGGATAAAAAATTTGGAACAGTTGGAGCCGTAGCAGCAGATTGTAACGGAAATATTGCAGCAGCCACCAGCACCGGCGGCATGACGAATAAAAAGTATGGCCGAATTGGCGACACCCCTTTGATTGGTGCAGGCACATACGCCAATAATAAAACCTGCGCCATCAGTTGCACCGGCCATGGCGAACCATTTATCAGGGCAGTGGCAGCCCATGATGTCAGTTGCCTGATGGAATACAAAGGCATGAGTTTGCAGGAAGCCATGAATGAAGTGGTGAATATCAAATTAATAAAACTGGATGGTGAAGGCGGCATGATCGGTGTGGATGCTGAAGGCAATGTATCAATGCAATTCAACAGTGCCGGTATGTACCGCGGCGCCAGGAGCAGTGATGGGTTGAGTGTAGTTCGTATATATGGAGATTGATTGTTGTAGTGATGAGTTATCAGTTTGTTAGTGTTTTACAGGATGATACCAGCTTTTGTTCTTTGTGGCATCATCGTTGCGTCGCAATCCTTTCATCCGCATATCTTTGTGCATCATTAAGGTCGATCCTCTTTTAAAAAAATTGGGATTACTCTTAATAAATACAGACAATTTAAATTTTAAGGCTCTGAAGTCCTCATTGGGGGATTTGGGGGCCGACAGGGCCATGAAAAAAATCGCAGTAATTGTAGCCGGTGGAAACGGTACAAGAATGAACTCCAGCTTGCCAAAACAGTTTATGTTGCTCAATGGCAAGCCTGTATTGTATTATACCATCAACAGTTTCTTAACTGCTTACAAAGACCTTTCCATAATACTGGTTCTGCCTGAAGAATACATTGCAGCAGGCCAGGAAATCATTGATGCCTTTTTTGATTATAACCGCATCAAGATCACTGCAGGTGGCAGAACAAGATTTCACTCTGTACAAATCGGCCTGCAGCTGATCACTGAGGAAAGCATCATCTTTGTTCATGACGGCGTTCGTTGCCTGCTGACCACCCAATTGATACACCGCTGCTATGAAGCGGCGCTGGAGCACGGTTCGGCCATACCGGCAACAGATTGCAAAGACAGCGTGCGCCTCCTGCGTGGCGAAGAAAACGAAGCCATCGAACGCAGCATGATCAAACTGGTACAAACGCCACAAACCTTTCACAGTAAAATTTTACTCCCGGCTTTCAAAATTGACTTTAAAGAAAAATTCACCGATGAAGCTACGGTGGTGGAAGCTTTCGGATTAAAAGTGCATTTAACGGAAGGGGAAGAAAATAATATCAAGATCACGAGGCCGGCAGATTTGGTTTTTGCAGAGCAGTTGTTAATTGCTGCTTCCGGCAATACCCAATAATATATTATTTTGATGCAGTCCCCGGTTAATAAACTAAGGCGAATTGCAGCGTAAGCAGCATGATAATTTTAAAAAAGGAAATTACCTGACCAGCATAACGGTTCCTTTATAATTAAACTCCTGCCCGTCTTTACAAACCACGTCCAGTACATACACATAAGCAGCAGTGCCCGAAGACGGCTGGTCTTTTGTTTGCCCGTCCCAGCCCTGGGAAGGATCATTGATGGGTACATTTTCTTTTTCAAAAACCTTTTGCCCATAGCGGTTGAAGATCATCAGGTGCTTTATTCTGGAGATGCCGTACCCTTTAATGAAAAAGCGGTCATTCAGGTTGTCGCCATTCGGTGTAAAGGCATTGGGAATATACAACTGCCCCTTGCCGCAGAACACCACAATCCTTACTTCATCTGTAGCCCTGCAACCATAGATAGTTTCTATGGTAACCTTGTAAATGATATCATCATCCGCCGTTAATTTTGGACTGGCACAGCTAATACAATCCAATCCTGTAGAAGGCTCCCACAAATATGAACTGATATCATTACCGGTAACACGTGCATACAATTGTATTGGTGTACCATTGGCCACATTCCAGTCTGCACCTGCGTCTACAGTGGGCTTGTTGCCAACAAAGATGGTAACATAACCGGTATCATTTTTACAAACATTATTACTGTACGCAATCACCCGGTATGGTGTGGTAACGGTTGGTGAGGCAAAGGGATTGGCAGCAGTTGAGTTGCTCAAACCTCCCGGCGGGCTCCATAAATAACTGTTCACAGTGCTGGTGGCTTTCAGTTGCTTCTTGTCGCCAATACACAAACTGTCATTTGCACTAACGGTAAGCGCTACCGGTACATCTGCCTGCACCGTCACCGTATCTTTTTGCACACAGCCAAACTGATTGGTAACGGTTACATAATAAGCTGTTGTAGTAACTGGTGTGGCCAATGGCGTGGCACTATTAATATTTTGCAGGGATGGTGAAGCTGCCCATTCAAAAGTAGTCCCATCAAAACTGCGGAGCACAACAAAGCCACCACGGCAAATCGTGGTATCAGGCGCTGCAGCAGGAACGGGCAGCGGATGAATGACAACAGTTTTGCCTGTGGTAATATCACAGCCATATCTTGAACGCACATTTAACTGTATAGTATAATTACCGGCAACAGTAAAGTTGTACAGCATGGTATCAGCATTGCTGATGAGTATATTATTCAGTTCCCATGTGTAAGCAGTTACAGCATCTTCTGTAACAATATTTGCCCGGTACACCAATCTGTTTTGCATACACTTTTTATCTTCCCCAACAATGGCAGCAGTGGTTGTTTTATAAATGATCACAGTATCCGTTACCTGGAATGTACTGCTGCAGCCGCTGGCAGTAGTGGCTTTCAGCGCAACCACATATTGATTCGCCGGGGTATAAAAATGAGTTGGGTTAATAGCCGTGGAGTTTTGTGCATCACCAAAACTCCATTCATAAGTCATGTTATTAAAACGGGAAGCAGATAAATTGGTAAACCTTACGGTGCCGGTATCACCACATATTCTTGGATTCATAATACTAAATTTAGGCCCAACAGAATCAATGATAATTCTTCTTATACTGTCATCTGAACAACCTTTATCAGTGGTAACTTTCAACAGCACATCATACAAACCGGCAGGAATAAAATTATGATCCAGTGTGCCTGTAATGGATGCATTGATGTTATTTACCTTCCATTGGTATTGCGCAATTGGATCGTTGGCGGTGGAGGTACTGATGTACCGGTAATTGCCCGGTGTACAATGAATACTGTCGCCAATAAATGAAGCAACGGGGTTGCGGTAAATTTCTATGGCCCGTGGTATAAGCAAGGTATCGGTACAGCCATGTTCGGTTGTTACCACCAATTTCACATCATAGATGCCAGCCCGCTGATAAGTATGAGCTGGGTTTTGCAAAACGGAGGTGGAGTTATCTCCAAAGAACCATTCGTATTGTACAATATTGAATAAATGATTAGTATTACTGGTAAACTGCACCCTGCCGGTATCACCGCAGAATTTATGCTGGCTGATACTGAACAATGCTTTTAAAGAATCAACAATGATATTACGGGCAACAGAATCTGTGCAGCCGTTTACCGTAGTTATTTTTAACCCAACAAGATGATTCCCTGCAGTAAAATTGTCAATAAAATCAGGGGTGCTGCTTCGTTGAATGTTATCAACAAACCATTGATACCGCAAAATGTTATCCACGGAATTAATATTACTGAGGTATTGATAAGTACCTGGTGTGCAATGTATACTGTCGCCAGTAATGACTGCATGCGGCAGGTTGTATACATGAATAGAATCTGTAAAGATGGTACTGTCTTTACAACCATTTTGCGTAATGCCATATAATTTTACCGTGTAATCACCTGGGCTGGCGTATACATGAACGTTATCCCCTCCAGTATAAGTTCCTGCATCACCAAAATTCCAGTTGAATACTGCGGGGTAAGCATTGGCAGAAAGGTTTGTAAACCCGGCCATCCCATTATCACAAAACCTATTCTGGCTGATGGCAAAATTTGATTTGATCGAATCAACCAGAATAGCTTTGGTAACAGAGAAAGTACAGCCATTCACTGTCTGGATAAAAAAAGTAATAATATGGTTGCCCGGTGACCGGTAATCATAATTCAGATCAGCGGTATTGGCAACACTGTCTGTATCAATACTCCATTTATATCTGGCTATTGCATCCACACTAACTATAGTGCTGCTGTATTGCAACCTTGTAGAGGGAACCAAACATACAATTGCATTACCATTGATTGTTGCAGAAGGAAGATTGAATACCCTT
>JAYVUL010000216.1:0-15307 GCA_043787935.1 Chitinophagaceae bacterium
GCCAAATCCTTGCCGGTAACTTTTTGCTGGGCAATAGCAGCCATTGCAATAAAAATAGCTGCTGATAAAATGATGAATTGTTTCATTGCAGGTCCTCCATCCCCAAAAGGGGCGTTTAATGTGAGTTAAAATTATTTACAACAAATATATTACTTCATAGATACTTCTTGCTGTACTACCTCTACTTTGCCTGCAGGCGCTTTACTGCTGCCCCGCAAAAAAAACGGCATTGCTCAATAATAATTTCCCGCTTTCCCAGAAATTCCGGAAAATGGGATTGTCTGCCAGATAAATAATATCACCGTTGCCAAAGCCCTGTTCGCCAATCAGTACTGCATCTTTTATTCTGTCTTTGATCTTGCTGCCTACAAAGCCGGTTACATAATTATCTTTTTTTATCACCCCAACATTCCAGCCTTCCTTTAAAAATTCGTACACATTATCATCCTGTTTAAGGGCATAATAATTATCCCCTAGGCCAAATGCCAAAGGATGGGTTACATCGAGGTCTATTTTATAAATTGCCCCTGCTATATAACTCCTGATGCCATCATGTTCGCTTTCCGCAAATTTTTTCAGGTCATCATAACTTGGTTTGGGATCTTCTTTTTTGTCCTTGTCTTTATCCTTTTCTTCATCTGTCTTTTTCATTTTTATCCCCCACTCTCCGGTTGCCATTTGCGCCACCGCATTGTCAATGGCAATAAGTTTTCCACCTTGCCTTACCCAGTTTTTCAAATCGATGCCGGCATCCTTATCACTTAAAAATTTATACCGGCCGGAGGTTATGATCAGCACATCGATATTTTTCAGGCTGGAATTACCCAGGTCTTCTGCATTAATTAAAGTAACAGGATAATTCAATTGCTGATCAAATAAATGCCATACCTCACCTGCACTTTCCGGGTAAGCTCCTTTGCCGGTAATCATCGCTACTTTCGGCTTTTTAATAAAATGTATTTTTTCGCTTCCAAAGTCAAAACCTGCATCCATAAAGCCTGATGCAATGGGTGTTACAACAGCATTGTATTGTGTAATGATTTTTTGGAGCACACTCATTTTATCACCATTTCCCTTTCTCAGCACGATTAAAGTACCACGGGAAAATTTATTATTGCCAATACTGAAATCCCTTTCGGCAAAACGTGTTTTAATGTTGGCATTCAAAATAGCAGCCAGCAATTTTGCCTCTTCAAAAGAATTGTATTTAATAAGGTAACCATAAGCATCTTCGGGTATTACTGCCGGTTGTTGGGAAACAGTCGTTTTATTGTCGCCGGTGATTTTTTCTTTTACTGCATAGGATTGAAGGCCATACACATAAGGCAGTGCCCAGGCGGTAATATCGTAGGTGGCAGAATCCGCCAGTTTGGATTTTGGTTCAAACAACACCTTAGCCAGCACCCCTTTTGACTGGAAAGTACTCACTACCAAACTGTTGCTGGTGGTAAAATTTTCTTCTTTTTGGGTGAAATAATTAAAGCCTTTTAGTACAGTGCCATTAATGTAACTGTACAGGATACCGTTTGCGTCCAGCAATTTTTTTAACCCGTTGATGCGGTTGCTGTTTACATCCGTCACCACAAATGTTTTGTATTCCCCCACTCCGTTTGTTTTGGCATCATCAAAAAACTTTTTAAATGCAGCTATCAGCCTTCCCGTATTCTTTGATACTACTTCCAGGGTACTCATGCTGGTGGTGAAGTGATGTGCGATCCTGTCTTCCAGCGTTAAGGTATCACCATTGCCGGTGATTACTGCAGTACTTGCCCTTCCGAGGCCGCCTTGTTCAAACGTCATCCCGATACTGCCGTTGTAAATAGGGTAAGTATCTCCGTAAGAAGGATAAAACAAATCAAATACTTCTTTGGTAAAATAGAGCCAGCCGTTGGCATCAAAATACTTTGCATTGTTCCTTCCAATCTCCACCTGGAAACTTCTTTGAAAGGGGGTGATCACTTCGTGGTAAGGCTCTGCTGCCGGCGCAAAATAATAGGGATTATTGTACCCCTGTTCATGGTAATCACTGTGCACCTGTGGCATCCATTGGGTATACATTTTTATTTTCGCCGCTGTTTCAACCTGTGTTTGCCATACCCAGTCACGGTTGAGGTCAAAGTTGTAATGATTGGTCCTGCCGCCGGGCCAGGGTTCATTGTGCTCCCTTGCAGCAGGATTCGGGTTTACATTTTTTCCAAGCATTTGCGCCTGCCAGTGCACATACCTGTCGCGGCCATCGGGATTGATGCAGGGATCGATGATAACGACCACATTTTTTAAATATTCTTTAGATGCTGCATTAGCAGGATTTAATAATTCAAACAATACTTTCATCGCCACTTCACTGCTGCTGGTTTCGTTACCATGTACATTATAGCTGAGCCAAACTAAAGACGGTGCATTGATATCAGCAGCTTTGTCGGTGAGGATGCCTGCCAGGCGAAGATTATTTTTCCTGATCTCTTCCAGTTTTGAAAAATTTTCTGCGGAAGCCAAAAAAGCCAGCAGCAATGGCCTCCCCTCATTGGTTTCGCCATACTGTTCCACTTTCACCTGGCTGCTAACGGCAGTAGCAACATAATTAAAGTAATTGACGATTTTATAATGGGGCGTATATTTACTGCCCAAAGCGTAGCCCAAAAATTCATCGGGACTTTTGAGGGATTGTGCCCGAACAATATGTGTTGCAAATAAAATGAGGAGGAGCAGGCTGCGTTTTCTTTTCATACAGTATGTTTGGTGATGGTTCTATTGCTGAATTGTTTTGTTGTTGACTGGTTTTTGGCGATTATTTGATTGCTTAAAAAAGACAAAATGAACAAGCCCACCTGGCCGGATGGCAGAATAGGAAAGGCAATGAATTCAAATTTTTGTATTGATTCCTGGCTCAAAAAAAATAAACCGATGATGAAAAAAATATTGATGATGAAAAACAGCATGGAAAAATTAACGGCAATTCTTTTGTTGATTGCCTTGCAAAGTACAGCACAAATTAATCCTTATCACTACCACCTGCAAAAAAAAGTGGTGGCTACAAAAGGAGCTGTCGTAAGTGCCCATCCCCTCGCCAGCCAGGTAGGTGTGCAAATTTTAAAACAGGGCGGCAATGCGGTGGATGCTGCCATTGCCACACAACTTGCGCTGGCAGTAGTTTACCCGGGAGCCGGCAATATTGGGGGTGGCGGTTTTTTGGTGGGTCACCTGAGTAACGCCCGCCTGCCGAACGGGCAGGGAAACAATATTGCCATTGATTACAGGGAAACAGCCCCTGCCAAAGCAAGCCGTGATATGTACCTCGATAAAGACGGGAACCCACAACTGAATTTGTCGCAGGACGGTCGTTTGGCTTCAGGGGTGCCGGGCACGGTGGCGGGAATATTTGCCAGCATGAAATATGCCAGGCTGCCTTTTAAAAAACTCATCCAGCCTGCAATCAATCTTGCAGAAAAAGGTTTCGCCCTCACCAAATCACAAGCAGATGATTTTAATGAATTTCAAAAAGAATTTACCGCACTGAATACATCCCCCGTGGCTTTTGTAAAATTTGTTCCGTGGAAAGAAGGTGATATCCTGGTTCAGCAAAATTTGGCCAATACCTTAATACGCATCCGCGACTTCGGTGCAAAAGGTTTTTATGAAGGGGAAACCGCCAGACTTATTGTGGAAGAAATGCAAAAAAGCAAAGGCCAGCCTGCCGGAAAGGCTGGCATAATTTCTTTAGAAGATTTAAAAAACTATAAAGCAAAAGAAAGAGCGGCAATGCAATTCGATTACCATGGGCATGAAATAATTACGATGCCATTGCCAAGCAGCGGCGGCATCATTCTGCAGCAAATGCTGGGTATGATCGCTGATAAAAAAATTGCATCCATGAAATTTCAAACGCCTGCCACTGTGCAGTTGATGGTGGAGGCAGAACGCAGGGCTTTTGCAGACAGGGCAGAGTTTTTAGGCGATGCAGACTTTGTAAAAGTGCCGCTGAAAACTTTGTTGAGCAAAAAATATTTAGCAGAAAGAATGAAAGATTACGACCCTTCAAAAGCAGGCAACAGCAAAACAACGGCAGCAGGTGTAATTGCAGAAAGTGAAGAAACAACCCACCTGAGTGTAATAGATGCAGAAGGCAATGCCGTGAGTGTGACCACCACATTGAATGGACATTTTGGAAGCAGAACCGTAGTAGGTGGTGCAGGATTTTTACTGAATAATGAAATGGATGATTTTAGTGTGAAACCCGGCGTGCCCAATATGTACGGAGCGGTTGGAAATGAAAAAAATGCGATCGCACCCGGTAAAAGAATGTTGAGCAGCATGACACCAACGATTGTACTGAAGAATAAAAAACCTTACCTGGTAGTTGGCACACCTGGCGGCACCACAATACCTACCAGTGTGTTTCAAAGCATTGTAAATATGGTTGACTTTGGCATGAGCGCAGAAGATGCCGTAAACAAACCAAAGTTTCACCACCAGTGGCTTCCGGATGAATTGTTTGTGGAAGATGATTTTGACACTACAACGCTTGCTGCGTTGGCAGCTATGGGCTATACCATCAAAAAACGCGGCGGCATCGGCCGCACTGAATTAATACAGGTAAAAGGCAACAGGAAAATTGCAGTGGGCGATAAACGGGGAGATGATGCTGCGGAGGGCTATTAAGTATAATTGATAATTTTTGAATAACTTTTCTCACACTCATTTCACCATGCAGGATACAGCAACCATCTTTTTACAATCCGCCATTAAGCGGCTCAGTTACTACAAAGAACTCGGTGACAAAACATTTGTACCCTTAACGGATGTCGACTTTCATTTTCAACCCAACGAAGAAAGTAACAGTATTGCAGTACTCATTCAGCATATGGCTGGTAATATGCTTAGCCGGTGGACGGATTTTTTAACTACAGATGGTGAAAAGGAATGGCGGGAAAGGGACGGTGAATTTGAAATAAAAAATTTATCGAAATCAGCGTTGATCACGCTATGGGAGGAAGGATGGGCCTGTTGTCTGGGGTCAATCAGCTCTCTTACAAAAGATGACCTGCTCAAAACCATTACTATCCGCGGGGAAGGGCTTTCTGCAATCGATGCCATCAACCGCCAGCTGGCCCATTACCCTTACCATGTGGGGCAAATTATTTACATTGCTAAAATAATGAAGGATACCGAATGGGTAAGCCTTTCTGTTGCAAGAAATAAATCGGAAGAATTTAACCTTCACAGAAAGAAAAGCAAATGAGTATTGGTTTTCGTTGTCACTTACTGCGTCAAAAAAAATCAAACTAAAATACAAAGTTTGGTACTTAATTTGCCTTGACAGGGCGAATCACTATTTTTACAACTAATACTTCTTTTACACTGCGCAAATTCTGGAAAATAACAAAACGGTTTTTACTGGCATTGCTACTGCTGGTTTTTGTGCTGTATGGTGCATTGCATTTACCACCCGTTCAAAACTGGCTGGTGAAAAGAGTAGCTGCCAACCTCTCTGAAAAACTGCATGCCACCATCAGCATCCGGCATATTGATTACAGCTTTTTTGACAAGATGGACCTAAATGGATTGTTAGTGGAAGACCTGAACAAAGACACCTTACTGTTTGCAGGCAGTGCCAAAGTTAATATCACAGACTGGTTTTTTTTAAAAGATAAAGCTACTTTAAACTATGTAGCATTGGATGATGCAATAGTGAATATGCACCGCAGCGACTCCGTATGGAATTACCAGTTTTTGATCGACTATTTCTCCAGCCCTAAAAAAACGACCGCCAAAAACGGTGGCATTGAGTTTAGCTTAAAGGAATTGAAACTGCACAATATCAGTTTTAAACAATTGGATAAGTGGAAGGGAAAGGATATGCAGGTGTCGCTGAAAAACCTTTCCCTGCTAACTGATGACATAGATTTTTATAAAAAGAAAATAAGCATCAGTAAATTGGATATAGAGGAGCCCGTATTTACAAAATATGATTATACCGGAGTGCTTGACAGCCTGAACAGGACATTACCCCCCAAACCGAAAGACACTACCCATAAACAAAATAATAATGGCTGGGTAATCATTGCAAAAAATGTCCACATCAGCAATGGCATCTTCGGCAACGAAACTGAAAACCGCAACCGGGCAATGTATACAGGCCGCTTTGACGGCAGCCACATTCGCTTTACCAATATCAACGCTGATTTCCGAAATACCCATTTTCAAAACGACAGCATTACAACCGATTTAGTACTTTCTACAAAAGAACGCAGTGGGTTTGAAGTAAAAAAACTGCAGGCTTCCATGCTGTTTACCCCTGAGATAATGGAGTTCAATAATCTTGATCTCGTAACCAACAAAAGCAGGCTGGGTAATTATTATTCCATGAGGTACAAAGATTTTAACCCGGATATGGGCAACTTTGAACACAAGATAAATTTAGAGGCCAATTTTATCAACAGCGAACTCAATTCGGATGACCTTGCCTTTTTTGCACCAGATGTAAAATCATGGAAAAGAATTTTTAAATTAGCTGGCCATGCCAGGGGAACGGTAGATAATTTTACGGTAAAGAAAATGCTGATAAAAAGCGGCAACAGCATTCTAGATGGCGATATTGCTTTAAGGGGGCTGCCCGATATTGATAATACCTTTATTGATTTTAAAGCAAATGAATTAAATACCACCTACTCAGACCTGTTAACGGTGATCCCTACATTAAAAGAAGTTGACCCTCCAAAATTAAGCCGGCTGGGTAATATCAGGTATAAAGGAAACTACACCGGTTTTATAAAAGACTTCGTAGCTTTTGGCACTATCAGCACCGACCTGGGCACTATAACAGGCGACCTCAACCTTAAATTACCCGAAGGTAAAGTTCCTGTTTACTCCGGTAAAATATCAACACAGGGTTTCAGGCTGGGGCAATTTATTGATGATGGAAACCTGGGCAACATTACCTTTAATGGTACCGTTAATGGCAGCGGCTTTTCGACAAAAAATTTAGATGCCAACTTCAATGGCGACATCAGCAGCGTTGAGTACAGCGGGTACAACTATCAGCATATTATTATTAAAGGCGACTTCAAAAAGAATTTTTTCAGAGGCCTTGCCAGTATCAACGACCCTAATTTAAAAGTAGATA
The DNA here is from genome assembly GCA_043787935.1 of Chitinophagaceae bacterium. GTDB lineage: Bacteria > Bacteroidota > Bacteroidia > Chitinophagales > Chitinophagaceae > Ferruginibacter. The sequence continues at coordinate 7,124 of JAYVUL010000216.1, forward strand.
ATTTAGTGGGCACCATCGACCTGAACGGCAAAGCGCCTGCGTTTAATTTTGATGCCCAAATAGCAAAAGCCGATTTTAAAAAATTGAATTTAACAAAAGATGAATTTGAGTTAATGGGGCATTTCAACTTTAATTTTACAGGAAACAATATTGATAACTTTTTAGGCACTGCAAAAATTAATGAGGCAAGCCTGCTGCACAATGGCTTGCCGCTATCTTTTGATTCTCTCGTGCTTCGATCAGAAATTTTGAACGGGCAGAAATACCTGTCCCTTCATTCAAACGAAGTGGATGCAGATATTACCGGTAATTTTAAGATATTGGAACTGCCTGATGCCTTCAAAATTTTCCTTAGCCGCTACTATCCTTCCTACATAAAAAAACCCGGTTACAAGGTAAGCGACCAGGATTTTTCTTTTGAAATAAAAACAAAAAATGCAAGCGATTATATCCAGGTAATGGATAAAAAATTAAAAGGTTTTGATAACAGTACCATCAGCGGCAACCTGAAACTACAAAGCAACGAACTGAATATAAATGCGGCGATACCGGCGTTCAGCTTTGATGGAAAAACATTTAACAATATCCGCCTAAAGAGCAAAGGCAGTTTAGATTCATTGGCTACCGCGGTAGATGTGGATGATATCGCTATAAGCGACAGTTTCCGCCTCCCTTCTACCAACCTGGTGTTCACTTCATTTAATGATACTTCAAACATCAGTATAAAAACAAGTGCCAGCAAAACCATCAGTGATGCCGCAATAAATGCACAACTTGTTACCATGAGTGACGGTGTAAAGATCCATTTCTTTCCGTCTTCCTTTATCATTAACGACAAAAAATGGCAGCTGGAAAAAGATGGTGAAATTACCTTCAGTAAATCGCAGATAGGCGCCAATGATGTAAAATTTGTGCAGGGTAACCAGGAGATAAATATTTCTACAGAACCGTCTGAAACACTGACCACGCATGACATTGTAGTAAAACTGAACAAAGTAAATATTGATGACATTACCATGCTGGCCAGCCTCACCAAACCAAAGTTGCAGGGCCTGGTAACGGGCATCATACGAATTGAAGACCCTTTTAAGAAGCCATATATTCATTATGATACGGATATCGAAGCGTTTAAAACAGACAATGATTCTATTGGCCATCTGAATGTAACCGGCACGTATAATATTGCTGCCGGGGAATTAGCGATAAAGGCAAGCGCTGAGAATAAGGATAACCAATTAGAAATTGACGGAATCATTTACTTAAAAGACAGCACAGCCAGCCAGACACGCATTGCTTTAAAGTCTGAAAAATTTGACCTGTCTATTCTCAACAATTACCTCGGGGATATTTTCAGCAACATAAAAGGCAGCGCCAACACTACCGACCTTGCATTATCCGGAAATTCAAAACATTTTGTTTTAACAGGCACGGCCAATATCAATGAAGCTTCGCTGGTGGTAAATTTTACCCAATGTAAATACAAGTTTAAAAATGAAAGTATCATTTTTAACCCCGATGAAATTGATTTTGGTAAAATAGCATTAAAAGACGCTTTAGGCAATGATGCCACACTGACGGGCAAAATGTATCATCATTTTTTTAAGAATATTGAATTTGATGATATCCGTTTTGAAACGAACAGGCTGCTGGTGCTTAACACAACAAAAAAAGACAACAGCCAGTTTTATGGAAAAGTAATCGGCAAAGCAGATTTTTTGCTTACCGGTAATGAGGATAATATTACAATGACCATTAGCGGTGAACCAAGCCGCAGAGACAGCAGCCACATATATATACTTAGCGGCAACAGCATCGAAAATGGCATGATTGATTATATTGATTTCATACAGTTTGGTAACAAAATGGAAGAAACTTACCGCAGCAGATCCTCTTCTAATATTGTTGTAAATATGGCACTTACCGCCAATCCCTCCTGTAAGATAGATGTGATACTTGATGAATCAACCGGTGACATTATCAAAGGCGAAGGGGAAGGCCTGCTTAAAATCCGGGTAGGCAATAAAGAAAACTTAAGTATTAATGGACGTTATGATATTACCAGGGGTGAATACACTTTTAATTTTCAGACTTTCTTAAAAAAATATTTTACTGTAAACAGCGGTACCCTGGTATGGGATGGAGACCCTTTTAAAGCAAAGATTGATATCCTGGCCGAATACCTTGCCACCGGCGTTGATTTCAGCAACCTTTCTGCCGGAACGGTTTCTACCGGGGGCAGCACCTTCAAACAAAAGTCTGACCTCAGGGTGCTGGCACACTTAACCGAAACATTGCTGAAGCCTACTATTGATTTTGAATTTCAATTACCTCCCGGCAGCCCCATCACGGATTTTCTGATTTTAAAAAGACTGGAACAATTTAAAGAAGACAAAAATGATTTGAACAAGCAGGTAACTTCTTTACTGTTGTTCAACTCATTTATTAATACCAACCAGGGTTTTATATCAGCCAACAGCGGTTACAATGTATTGGCAGGAACTATAGGCGGTGTAGTATCTAATGCTATCTCTGGTTTTTTTAATGCCCTGTTGCAAAAATATGTGAAGAACCTCACCTTTAGCCTTGATGTTAACACAAGCCTTGAATCAGTAACTAATGCTGACCTGCAAAACAATGTTGCCAAGTTGCAGGCTGCAGCAAAAAGCAATTTTATATATACGCTGTTGAAAGGCAGGCTCATCATTACTGCAGGCGTTAACCTGGATTATAATAATCCTTATGCCAATGTAAACAAGAACACCAATGTGCTGATAACACCAGATATCACAGCAGAATTTATTCTGACCAAGGATGGCCGGCTAAGGCTGGTGGGTTTTAACCGCACCAACTACGACCTGGTAGGCCAAAGAAACAGAACGGGTGTAAGCTTATCGTACCGCAAAGATGTAGATAAACTAACCCAAATATTTCAATCCAGGCGAAGCGGAAGAAAACAGCAGGAAAAAGAAACTAAATAAGTTTTTGCATAACCCTTCAATGTTCATTTAAGATATCGTGCCCCAGTTTATCTCTTTTGGTAGTTAAATATTTTTCATTGTGCTGGTTGGGCTTTATTTCAATAGGAATGGTTTCTACCACTTCCAGCCCATACCCCAGTAAGCCGGCCCTTTTGCGGGGGTTATTGCTCATCAATCTCATTTTGCTAACACCCAGATGACGGAGGATCTGGGCACCCACACCATAATCCCTTTCATCCATACCAAAGCCCAGTTCTAAATTAGCTTCCACTGTATCCATACCCTGCTCCTGCAGTTTATATGCTTTTAATTTATTCAGCAATCCAATGCCACGCCCTTCCTGGTTCATATACAACACTACCCCTTTACCTTCCAGTTCTATCATCTTCATGGCTTTGTGCAATTGGTCTCCGCAATCGCAGCGCAGGGAGCCTAAAATATCACCCGTCATACAACTGCTGTGCACCCTTACCATTACCGGCTCATCAATCTTCCACTCCCCTTTTTTTATGGCTAAATGTATTTCGCCGGTATTCAGTTGTTTAAAAGCAATCAATTCAAAAATGCCGTATTTGGTAGGCATCTGCACTTTTTCTTCTTCGCTTATCAGTGTTTCTTTACTTAGCCTGTAGGCAATAAGGTCTTTAATAGAAACCAGTTTTAAATCAAATTTTTTGGCAATTTCCTTCAATTGTGCCAGCCTTGCCATGGTGCCATCTTCATTCATAATTTCTACCAGCACCCCTGCTTCTGAAAAGCCGGCCAGTCTTGATAAATCTACGGTTGCTTCAGTATGTCCCGTCCGCCTTAATACGCCGCCCTTTCTGGCCCGCAGCGGAAAAATATGGCCTGGCCTCCCCAGGTCCTCCGGTTTTGTACCCTTATCCACCAGCGCCTGCACCGTTTTAGCCCTGTCGCTGGCAGATATACCCGTGGTGCAGCCATGGCCCAGCAGATCAATGCTTACAGTGAAAGGGGTGGAATGTAAAGACGTATTATCGGTTACCATTGGCTGAAGGTTCAACGCATCACATCTGTCTTCACTTAGTGGCGCACATATCAGGCCCCTGCCATGTGTACTCATAAAATTGATTATCTCCGGGGTTACATTTTCTGCTGCTGTAATAAAGTCTCCTTCATTTTCCCTTTCTTCGTCATCCACCACAATCACGAGTTTGCCCTGTTGTATATCCTCAATCGCACTTTCTATGCTATCTAACATGTTTATATTTTTTTGCAAAGTTAACGGGGTTTTTGTCTCGATTATTTGCTTGATAAGGAAACATTGTTTTCCCTTGCTTATTTACCTGAAGCTTTTTAAAACCATCAGCGAATAAAAGGATCTTATTTGGCTCAAATGAAAAAAAGAAACCTACAGAACAAGTATAAATTAAACTGCAAGCAACACATCTTTCAAAAATCTTGTCCTTTTTATCTAAAATGTGTAAAGTTTAATTCCTGATTACTATTTCATACCTGCATATTGTTTTATAAGCATTCTTAAAAAAGCAATGCGCATAAACAAGGAAAGATTGATAATAATTTATTAATCACTTCAGTTGATGTTAACAATATTGAAGTGTGACCTTTGCAAAAATTTTCAAAACTTATGATTATGAGAAAAAAAATCAGTTTCCTGACCATCCTGTTATTAATGGCAGCCTTTGCTACAAGGGCCCAGGAAACAACCTCTGAAATTCAGGGTGTAATAACCGATGCCCAAATTGCACCTTTAACCGGCGCAACGGTAACCGCTATCCACTTACCAACAGGGACAAAATATCAAACTACTACACGAAAGGACGGCCGCTACAATTTACCTAATTTAAGGGTTGGCGGCCCCTATTCCATTATAGTTACCACAGTGGGGTATAAAGAGGAAACCCAGGATAGCATAACGCTTGTATTAGGGCAGGAATTTCGAGCAGATTTTAAATTGTCTCAAAACGCTGCTTTGCTTACCGAAGTTGTGGTATCAGGTGCCAGGCAGAATAAAGTGTTTAACAATAACCGGACTGGTAGCCAGGAAACAATCAACCGCACCCAGATTGAAAGATTACCTACCATTAACCGTTCATTGCAAGACTTTACAAAACTGGAACCAACAGCTAATGGATTGAATATTGGCGGACGAAGCAGCCAATACAACAATATAACCGTTGACGGTGCTAATTTCAATAACTCCTTTGGCCTGCAGGGAACACTTGGCGGTCAAACCGGCAGCGAACCTATAAGCCTGGAAGCTATTGACCAGATACAGGTGAGCGTGGCGCCTTATGATGTAACGCAGGGAGGTTTTTCCGGGGCTGGAGTAAACACTGTGACAAAAAGCGGCACTAACCAGTTTAAGGGGTCTGTATATACTTATCTCAAAGGACCAGGTACTCAAGGGTACAATGTGGGTACGGCCACCATTACAAAACCGGAATTCAGTTTTAATACGAGGGGTGTTTCTGCAGGAGGCCCCATCATTAAAGAAAAATTATTTTTCTTTTTAAGTGGCGAACAGGTAAGGCAAACAGCCCCTGCAACCAGCATTGTTGCATCCGACGCATCACACGCACCGGGAGGAAATTATTCGCAGGCCAATGCAGATACGTTAACAGCCTTAAGTAACTTTTTACAAACCAAATTTGGATACAACCCGGGCGCTTTCCAGGGATATTCTTTTGCCACCAAAAGTGATAAAATAACTGCAAAAATTGACTGGAATATTAACGCTGGCAATGTGCTGACGGTTAAATATAATTATTTAAAATCATCACAAGATCAGTTTGCCAGTAACAGCAGACCCGGATCCACCCAGGGGCAGATTACAGGTGGCCAGCCCGGAACCAACTCCATGCCATTCTTTGGAAGTGGCTACGTCATCAATAATAATTTCAATATTATAATCGCAGAATTGAATACCCGTTTCGGAAACAAAGCGTCTAACAAACTCCAGGTGGGGTACACCGCATTAAGGGATTTCCGTTCGCCACATTCATCAAGTCCTACCTTTCCACTGGTGGATATTTTAAATGGCTCTGGCAGCATATATACCACTTTTGGTTATGAAATGTATACCTATAATAATGTATTAAATACCGATGTATTTCAATTTGCAGACTTTTTTAAATTTTATAAAGGAGCGCATGAGATAACTGTGGGAACGCAGGATTATTACAGGAAATATGAAAATGCATTTGCCCCCGGATACCAGGGGGTGTACCAGTTTAATACGCTAACCGATTTTTACAATAGTGTAAATAACGGCGCTGCCAATGCAAAAACTTATTATTTTCAATATTCCGCTTTACCAGGCGGAGCATTCCCTTTTGCCCATGCAGGCTCCACAGAATTGGGCTTTTTTGCACAGGATAAATGGCGGACCAGTAAGAATTTTACCCTCACTTATGGCTTACGTGCTGACCTAACCATTTATAAACAGTCCTTTACTGATAACCCGAATTTTGATGCACTGGTTTTTAAAAATGGAAGTTATAATATCGGGAAAGCTCCAAAAACCACTCCTTTGTTCTCTCCAAGAGTTGGTTTTAACTGGGACGTAAATGGGGACAGGACATTACAGGTAAGAGGTGGAGCGGGAATATTTGCAGGCCCGCCGCCATTTGTATGGATCAGCAACCAGGCAAGTAATAATGGTATCCAGTTTGGTTCTTTTGTTAAGTCAAACGTAGCCTTTAATGCAGCCCCCACCGCTTACATCCCTGCGGGAAGCGCTCCTAACACTTCTTACAGTACAGCAATTACAGACCGGAATTTTAAATACCCACAGGTTTTAAAAGCGAGCCTGGCTGCCGATAAAAAACTACCCGGCGACTATATCATTACAGTAGAAGGCACTTACTCTAAAGATATCAATGCGGTATACTATCAGAATCTTAACCTGAATGAAACAAATGGATTTGCATTGGCAGGATCAGATAACAGGCTCCGCTACCTTACAAGTGTTACCAACAGCAATAAATATTATGCTGGTTCCTCTTTAGAAAACCCCAATATTGGTAACGCCATATTAATGAGTAATACCAGCAAAGGCTATTCTTATACCATCACAGCAAGGATACAGAAGACATTCAATAATTTATTTATCAGTGCAGCGTACACTTATAGCCAGGCAAAAAATACTGCTGAGTTTGGCAGCACTGCTTCATCCCTTTGGAGCGCAAGGGCTGTTACTCAGGATCCTAATGCTGACAACCTGGCTAATGCCGCCTATTACCAGCCACACCGCATCATTGCTTATGCTTCTTATAAATTCCAAACCGGCAAATATGCATCCACTTCATTAGGTGCCATTTTTGAAGCAGCTCCTGCCGGCGTTACTTCTTATGTGTATAATGGTGACCTGAACGGGGATGGTAATTCCGGGAATGACCTGATTTATATCCCAAGAGATGCAAGTGAAATAAACCTGGTTAGAGTTAATTCTGGTGGCTTAGGCACCGGAACTACATCAGTTACGGACACAAGAAGCGGTACTATTGGAACCGGTGCAGCAAGCAGCCCAGCCAAGTCGCAAATATGGAACCAGTTAAACAACTTTATTAACCAGGACCATTATTTATCAACTCATCGTGGCCAATATGCCCAGGCAAATGCGGTATTATTTCCTTTTTTCAAAAGGTTAGATCTTAATGTAACCCAGGACATTTCAATAAAAGCCGGCAAAGAAAGACACACACTGCGCATTACTGTCGATTTGATCAACGCAGGAAATTTCTTTAACAAATATTGGGGAACCTACAAAACACCAAACCTGACCAACTTCCTTAAATATGAAGGACTGGGAGCCGATGGTAAAACACCTGCCTATTCTATGCCTTACCTGGATGCTGCCAACCAGGTGCCGCTGGTGAACAGCTATAAAGACAATACCAATATGATTTCACGCTGGCAAATGCAATTTGGTATCAGGTATATTTTTAATTAAATAAATTTTTATTAATAAAAAAAAGCTATCCCACAAAGGATGGCTTTTTTTGTTTCTATTGTTCCTGAAAATTGTTGTGGGCAGCTATGATAAAACAACATAACCATTTTATGCCTCACCTGACCTTTTTGACCGGGATCCCCTGAAGCCCGGATAAAAAACCAGGGGATAGCTTTATAATAAAACTTGATAATTACAATGCATAAATTCTTACCATTGCTATCAACCTTTTACGGCCTTTAGTATAAACCAGGTATTTAAAATTAGATA